>DAHUXE010000001.1 GCA_027307325.1 Gammaproteobacteria bacterium
GAACAGCGGCATGTTCATGTTCGGCGCGCGGCGCTACCTCGCGGAGCTCGCGCGCTTCGCGCCGCAGATCGCGCGCGTCTGCGAGGGCGCCTTTGCTTCCGCGCGCTCCGACCTCGAGTTCACCCGCATTCTTCCAGAGGCCTTTGCCGACTGCCCCTCGGACTCGATCGACTACGCGGTGATGGAGAAGACTTCCGACGCGGTGGTCGTGCCGCTCGCGGCCGGCTGGAGCGACGTCGGCTCCTGGGCGGCGCTTGCCGAGGCGAGCGAACCGGATGCCCGCGGCAACGTGACCCGCGGCGACGTTATCAGCGAGGACTCGGAAGGTAATTACCTCTACTCGGAGAGCCGCCTGGTGTCGACGGTGGGACTCAGGGACCACGTCGTGGTCGAGACCAAGGACGCGGTGCTGGTGGCGCCCAAGAGCCGCGTGCAGGACGTGAAGAAGCTCGTGTCGCAGCTGAAAGAGCGCGGCCGCTACGAGCACTCGCTCCACCGCGAGGTGTTCCGCCCCTGGGGGAGCTATGACAGCATCGAGTCGGGATCGCGCTTTCAGGTGAAGCGCCTCAAGATCAAGCCCGGCGCGCAGCTCTCGCTCCAGCTGCATCATCATCGCGCCGAGCACTGGATCGTGGTCGCCGGGACCGCGCGCATTACTCGCGGCGAGGAGGTGTTTCTCCTCGAGGAGAACCAGTCGACCTACATCCCGATCGGCATGAAGCACCGCATCGAGAATCCCGGCACCATCATGCTCGAGATCATCGAGGTGCAGTCTGGGTCCTACCTCGGCGAGGACGACATCGTGCGCTTCGAGGACCGCTACGGCCGCGAGGGGACGAAGAGCTGAGGAGCCGATCCCCCAACCCCAGGACCGACCGCGGGCCGTGGGGGCACCTGGGCAGCGAGGGCCCGGCCGCATGATTTAGCAGCTCTTGAGACGCGGGTATAACCATGGTTATACTATCGTCGTGAAAACCGCGATCTCGCTCCCGGACGAGATATTCGAGGAGGCCGAACGCCTCGCGAAGCGCCGTGGAATCTCCCGCAGTGAGCTGTACTCCAGAGCCGTTGCGGAATTCATCAAGGAGGAACGGTTCCTCGGAGTACGCGAACGGCTCGATTCCGTATACGGTGCCGAGCCGAGCGACTCACGTCTTGATCCCGTTCTTGGGGAGATGCAGGCGCGATCGCTCCCCAAGGAGAGGTGGTAGTGCGTCGCGGCGAGATCTGGTGGGCCTCGCTCGGCGATCCGGCTGGATCGGGGCCGGGCTTTCGCCGTCCGGTCCTGGTGGTGCAATCCAACGACTTCAACGAGAGCGCGATTGGAACTACGATCTGCGCCGTGGTTACGTCCAATCTGCGCCTTGCGGCAGCGCCGGGAAATGTGCGCCTGGGTCGCAAGGCGAGCGGACTTGCACGGGACTCCGTCGTGAATGTTTCGCAGCTGATCACCGTGGACAAGCGGCTCTTGACTTCGCGCGTTGGCCGCGTGTCGGCAGAGGCGCTGCGGGGCATCGAAGCCGGGATCCGGCTGGTATTGGCACTCTAGCCCGCGCTCAACACCCCCCATGACCAACCTCGATTCGTTCAAAGCCTACGACATCCGCGGGCGCATCCCTGACGAGATCAACGAAACACTCGCCTACGACGTGGGCCGTGCCTACGCCGCATTCGTCAAACCTAAGCGCGTCGCGGTGGGCTACGACATCCGCCTTTCCTCGCCGCAGCTCGCAAGCGCCGTGAAACGCGGGCTCACGGACTTAGGCGTCGACGTGCTCGACATTGGACTCTGGGGCACCGAGGGGTCCTACTTCGCCACGTTCGCCGAAAAGCTCGACGGCGGCATCATGGTCACGGCGAGCCACAATCCGCCGGACTACAACGGCTTGAAATTCGTGCGCGAGGGCGCGCGCCCGATCAGCGCCGATACGGGCTTGCAGGAGATGCGCGCGCTGATCGAGAGCGGCCGTCTGCCGGGCAAGGCGCCGAAACCCGGCGCCGAGCGGCCGCTCGATATCCGTGGCCGCTACCTGGATCACCTCCTTGGCTACGTCGAGCCTCAGAAGCTCCGTAAGCTCAAGGTCGTCGTGAATGCCGGCAACGGCGGGGCGGGACTCATCATCGATGAGCTCGAGCCGCATCTGCCGTTCGAGTTCGTGAAGTTGAACAACAAGCCCGACGGCACCTTTCCGAACGGGGTGCCGAACCCGATGCTGGAAGAGAACCGCGCCCCGACCGCGGACCTGGTACGCCGCTCGGGGGCCGACGTCGGCATCGCCTGGGACGGAGACTACGACCGCTGCTTCTTCTTCGACGAGACCGGGCAGTTCATCGAGGGCTATTACCTCGTCGGTCTTCTCGCCGAGGTGTTCCTGAAGAGAGAGCCCGGCGCGCGCATCGTCCACGACCCGCGCCTCACCTGGAACACGCTCGACATCGTGAGGAAGCACGGCGGCACGCCGGTGCTCTGCAAGTCGGGACATGCGTTCATCAAGGCGAAGATGCGCGAGGTCGATGCGGCCTACGGCGGCGAGATGAGCGCGCACCACTATTTCCGGCAGTTCTCCTACTGTGACAGCGGCATGATCCCCTGGCTCCTGGTGCTCGCGGTCATGAGCGAGCGCCGCCAGAGCCTCTCGGCGCTGGTCGGTGAGCGCATGCGGCTCTTCCCGGCGAGCGGTGAGATCAACCGCAAGCTCACCACCAAAGCCGCGACGATCCTCGAGCGCGTGCGCGCCCACTACGAGCGGCAGGGCGGGGCGATCGATCTCACCGATGGCCTCTCGATGGAATTCGCCGACTGGCGCTTCAATCTCCGCGGCTCGAACACCGAGCCCCTGGTGCGCCTCAACGTCGAGACGCGCGCGAACGAGGCGCTGATGCGCGAGAAGACCGCCGAGGTGCTGAAGCTCATCGACGGGTGAGATGCGAGGACCCGTCAGAGCACCACTCGGGCCGGGCAGCAGCCCGGCGGGCATGGAATTCAGACCCCGCACCGCCCGATCCGCTCGGCGCCTGTCCCGCAGGACTGGCGGGGGCTGGCGAATGAGCACCGTGACATACTCTGGGGGCGGGGACGGGAGTAGGCTTACACGGCTTGCTTGGTCCGACGGGGCGGAAACTCTGCCTTGGCCGCTCCGTGTCTGCACGTGGAGACACTGGTCGCCCTGCGACCGGGCGGGTAAGTTTCATCGCTCAAACACTTATGGGGGCTATCTCATGGCGCTTTGGAAAGAGACGAATCCCGGAATGCCTTCCGCATCTCCCGGCGGCCCGGGCGTGCCGGGCAGCCCGCCGGCGCGGGAGACTGAACGGACGAACGTAGCGCCGCTCAGCCCGGAGGTGCCGCGCCGCGCCGCACCGGCCCCGGGACCGCGCCAGGAAATGAAGGAATCCTTCCTCTCCGCCGACCTCACCATCGAGGGCAAGATCGTCGGATCCGGCCACGTGCGCATCGCGGGCCGCTTCAAGGGCGATGTTCAGGTCGACGGCAACCTGAGTCTGGATGCAGGGGCCCGCCTTGAAGGGGCCGTCAAGGCGAGCGTGGTGAGCGTCGGGGGCGAGCTCATCGGCAATATCGAGAACGCCAAGCGGGTGGAGCTCCTCGAGACCGGCGTCATCAACGGTGACGTCAAGGCGGGGTCCCTCACCGTCGCCGCGGGCTCGCGCATGCGCGGCCAGGTCGAGTTCGGCTACGAGACCGAGGGCCGTGCCAAAGCCGAGAGCAAGAGCTTCGGCAACGCATGAGCGTCGCTCGCCCGGAAACCGCGGGCAAGACGCGCACCTGTCCGCACTGCAAGGCGACGATTCTCGAGAGCCTGACGATCTGCCCCGGGTGCCTGCACCATCTGCGCTTCGACCAGCAGGCGGCGAAGCGGCAGGTGGCTGCCACTTCCGCGCTGCGCGTGGAGGGCATGATCGAGCATCCCGCCACGGTCAAGGACCCCTGGGAGTACTTCGTAGTGATCGCGGTGCGCAACGAGCGCGGCGAAGAGGTCGCGCGGCAGGTGGTGAACGTAGGCGCGCTTCAGAGCAGCGAGAAGCGCTCCTTCACGCTCTCGGTCGAACTGATGCCGCAGCAGACTCTCGCAGTGCCGAAGAAGCCCGCCGCGACTCAGCCTGCGGCCCCGGTCTCTCGGCCCCCGGCGCCGCGCCCGCCTGCTGCCACGGCCGCAAGGCCCGCCCCCGCCGGCGCCGCACCGGGAGCCACCGTCAGGCCGGGAGCGGGGACGAGTGGGCCGGCCGGCGCGGCTGCCAAGCCCGGCACGGGCGCGACGGCGCCGCCCAAGCGATAGGGCGACGCGCTGCGCAGCCGGCGAAAGTCACGCCTTTCGCCGGCGGCAATCGAAGTAATGTCCGCCGAAATCGTCGCAGACGATTTTGGCCAGTTAACTCAGAAGCTCTGCTGGGTCGT
Source organism: Gammaproteobacteria bacterium (assembly GCA_027307325.1). Classification (GTDB taxonomy): domain Bacteria; phylum Pseudomonadota; class Gammaproteobacteria; order Steroidobacterales; family Steroidobacteraceae; genus 13-2-20CM-66-19. Next base: position 4,415 of record DAHUXE010000001.1, read on the forward strand.
CACCAGGAACTGCACCCGGCGGATGGTTCCATCCGCGGTCTCGAACGGGAAGGCGATGTCGACGTGGATGACGTTGCCGAGCCCGGAGCGCGCATTGCCGATGCGCAGTCCAAAGCCTGCGTCTTTCAGCGTACCGAGCGAGGGCTGCGCGAGCGGCGGCTGACCCCAGGTGCGCCCGGCGTCGAAGAAGATGGCGGCACCGACGCGCCATAGGCGAAACGGAAACCACTCGGTGAAGTAGCGCTGCTCGAGGGTGAAGAGCGTGCGGGCGCTGCCGTCCTGATAGCGCAGCGGATAGCCGCGCAGGCCGTTGTCCCCCCCGAGCAGTACCTGGTTGTCGAGATCGAGCCGCCAGCTCCGGGTGCCGACGAGCGTCGTGAAGAAGAGCCATTTGTCGCTCTGCTCGTTGTAGTAGCGGATCGAGGCGTCGGCGACGCCGTTGTAAAGCGCGCCGTTCTCGATGCGCCCCGAGAAATCCCCCGCCAGAAGGAGCGTCGAGCCGCCGCTGCGATAGCCGCGTCCGGCGGTGCTCTGGATCATGAGCGCGCTCTTGCTCGAGCCGAGCGCGGCGTCCGCCCACCCGATGCGCAGCGTCGCGATGGTGCCTAAGTAGAAGTCCTCGGTCCGCAGGATCTGGTTGTGATTCCACAGCCGCACGAAATCGTCGGCCACCAGGTCGTATTCCACCCAGGGATAGAGGAAGCGCCGGTCCTCCGGCAGCACCGTCGCTCCGGTCCAGGTACTCACGGGGGAGAACTGATGCTCGTCGTAGGTGATGCCGCCGCTCAAGCGCTGCACCCAGCCGTTCTTCAGGCCCGGCGACCAGCCGCCGTAGAGCGAGAAGGCGTTATGCTGGTCGTGGAACTGGTCGATGATGTTGCCGCGGTCGTAGAGCGAGTCGGTGCGCGCATCGTCCACCCCGCTCACGCCGGCAGCCCAGCGCGTGTCGAGTGCGTAGAAGGGACGGTTGATCGTGAGGTCGTGCTGGTGCCCGTCGCTGTTCTCGGCCCAGGCGAGGCCGACGGACGTCCAGGTGCCGAAGGCGTGCTGGTTCGAGACCGCGAGCATGGATTCGGTGCGGTCGACGTCCTGCGTGCGGCTCACCTCGAGGTCGGTGCCGGTGCCGGCGAGGTTGAGCTCCTCGAGCTGCACGCCGGTCGAGTTCTTGCCGCCGGTGCGCGAGTAGTTGAAGCCGGGGTTGAGCGTCCACACGTCGCGGGTCGTCACGCGCAGGTCGACCTTGCCGTCGTGATACTTCACCGGCCGGATCCAGGCGTCGTAGAAGTAGTTGTTGGCGCGCAGGATCCGCTCGGTCTCATCGATCAGGCGGCGCGAGTAGCGGTCGCCGGTCTTGAACAGCAGCTGGTCGCGGATCACGTTCGCGCGGGTCTTGGGATGCAGCCGGTTCGCGAGCCGGAACAGCCAGTAGTTGTCCTTCGGATCCTCGAGGTTGAAGATGTTCTGGTTGTCGAAGAGGATCTCGCCGACCACCGCCTTCGAGGCTTCGAGCTCGGCATCGGAGGGGATCCCCGGTGTCTCGGGCGGCGGCACGCCGACCGGGAGCGGCGGCACGGCGCCCGGGCCGTCGAGGCCAGCCGTATCCGCCGCATCCGCAACAGGCGTCGCATCCGCGGCAGCCGCCAGCGCCGGCAGGAGCAACAGGGCGACGAGGGGCGCGGCGGCGCGCCAGCCGGCACGCCGAACCCTTAGCGCCTGAAGCCACCGCATCCCACACATCTAAGCATTTTGCCCCGGCGCCATGGAATACGGGGGAGCCGCAGGTAGCAGTTCGAACGATGCGTCGCCAAAATGTGACTCACTGCCCTCTAAGGAGAGACGGATGCGACGCTGGATCACGCTGCGGGCGCTCGCGGCCTGCGCGGTGTGCACGGCGAGCCTGCTCGGGGCCCGCGCGGGCGCGGCTCACGCAGCCGTGCCGGCCGGGGCGACGGGGGCGAGTGCGGCCGAGGCGGTTCCCGCGATCCTGGTGTTCGCGGCGGCCTCGCTCACCGAGCCCTTGAGCGAGATTGCGCGCGCCTTCACTGCGCGCGACTCAGGGCCGGGTGAGGTCAGCGCCGCGCACGTCCCGGTCCGGACCTCGTTCGCGGCCAGCTCGGTGCTTGCCAGGCAGATCGAGGCGGGCGCTCCTGCGGAGGTCTTCCTGTCCGCGGATACCGAATGGATGGACTATCTCGAGCAGCGGGGGCTCATGCGCCGGGAGACGCGCGAGAATCTTCTCGGCAATTCGCTCGTGCTGATCGCGCCCGCCGGCAGCACCGTGCAGCTGACCCTCGCGCCCGGCGTCGATCTCGCAGCCGCGCTCGGCGGCGGGCGGCTCGCGACCGGCGACCCGGACTCGGTGCCCGTCGGCCGCTACGCCGAGGAGGCGCTCAAGCGCTTCGGCGTGTGGGAGAAGATCGCGCCGCGCCTGGTGCGCGCCGAGAACGTGCGCGCGGCGCTCGAGTACGTCGCGCGCGGGGACGCAACCCTCGGAATCGTATATCGCACGGATGCGCTCGCGGAGAAGCGGGTACGCCTGATCGACGTCTTCCCCGCCGCGACCCATGCGCCGATCGTTTATCCCGTGGAGCTGACCGCGCACGCAAGCGCTCAAGCCGCGGCTTTCGAGGCGTTCCTCGAAAGCGACGCGGCCCGGGAGATCTTCGTCCGCTACGGGTTCGAGCGGCTGCCGCTCAGAACTTCCCGCTCTGGAAGTCGATGAACGCCTGTTGCAGCTCGTCGCGGGTATTCATGACGAACGGCCCGTACTTCGCGACCGGCTCGCGCAGCGGACGGCCCGCCACCAGGATCGCGCGTGCGCTCTTGCCGTCGGCGCCGGTGGTCACGCCCGCGAGGCGCACCGCGCTCCCCTCATCGAGCACCGCGAGCTCGTGCGCGCGCACGGTGATGGGATCGGCTCCGGCACCTACGCTGATCGATCCCTCGTAGACGTAGAGGAACGCGGCGTAGTCGGGGGGCAGCGGCTCGCTGAAGGTGGCGCCGGGCTCGATCGCAAGGTCGAGATAAGTAGGGTCGGTGGCCGGCTGCGCGATCGGTCCCACGACTCCGGCGACGCTCCCGGCGATCACCTTGGCGCGCACGCCCGCCGCGGGAGTCGCGGTCGGAATGCGCTCGGGCCCGAACTCCTGGGACTTAGGCTGGGTCATCTTGTCGCGCGCCGGGAGGTTGAGCCACAGCTGAAATCCGCGCATGCGCCCTTCCTGCTGCTCGGGCATCTCCGAGTGCACGAGGCCCCGGCCCGCGGTCATCCACTGCACGCTCCCAGGCACGAGCACGCCCTCGTTGCCGTGGTTGTCGCGATGACGCATGCGCCCATCGAGCATGTAGGTGACGGTCTCGAAGCCCCGATGCGGATGATCCGGGAAACCGGCGATGTAGTCCTCGGGTTTATCCGTGCCGAACTCATCGAGCATCAGGAAGGGATCGAGGTCGGGCAGCTGCGGCTGCCCGATCACGCGCGTCAGCTTGACGCCCGCGCCATCGGACGTCGGCATGCCCTTGACGAGACGCCGCACCGTGCGGGCCTGCGCTTCGGCGTTCACCATGAAGACTCTCCTCCGCTTGGATCCATGGACAATCGGGCTATCGGGCGTTTGTTTCAAGTGTGCGTTCCTTGAGCCTCGAGCTCGGGTTCTTCAGGCCGCCAGCGCCTCCACCGCCGCCACCGAGGCGATGGCGGCACGCGCGGCGTTCAAGCTCGCCTCCCGGTGCTCGGGGGAGATCGCGAGGCCCTCCGCGCGCACGAAGCGCACGTTCCTGATGCCGAGGAACGCGAAAAGGAACCTGAGGTACGACTCGCCGAATTCCCCTTTGGCGTCGGCGCCCGTCACCCCGCCGCGCGCCATCGCGACGATGACCTCCTTGCCGCCCGCGAGGCCTTCGGGACCGCTCGCGGTGTAGCGGAAGGTCTTGCCCGCGACCGTGATGCGGTCGATCCACGCCTTGAGCTGGGACGGGATCGAGAAGTTGTAGATCGGCGCGCCGATTACGAGGACCTGCGCCTGAAGGAACTGCTCCAGCGCCGCCGCACTGCGCGCCGCTTCCGTTGCATCGCTCCTCGCGAGCGACTTCCCCGAGAGGTGCGGCAGCTCCTGCGCCGCGAGGTCGAGGTAGGTGACCTCCGCTTCTCTGTGCTCGCTCGTCACGCGCGCGACGATCTCACGCGTCAGGGCGCGGCTCGCCGAAGCCTCCCCTGAGATGCTCGAATCGATGTGCAGGACTTTCATGGTTGCTCTCCCGTTGCCCCTGAGGCTTAGTGGAGAGATTAGTCCTTGGAACAATCGCTGAGTATCCGGGTACAATGGAACGCATTGTTCCAAATATGGCTCTTATTGGAGTCCCCGTGCAGCCTCTCGAGGGGTTTTATTACTTCACGCAGGTGGTCGATCACGGCGGCTTCGCGAAGGCGGCGCGCGCGCTCGGGATCCCGAAATCGCGCCTTTCCCGCCACGTGGCCGCGCTCGAGACGCGCCTCGGCGTGCGCCTCGTCAACCGCTCGACGCGGCGCTTCGTGGTGACGGACGTCGGCCACGAGGTCTACGGGCACGCAACGGCCATGCTCGCGGAAGCCGACGCCGCGCTCGAGGTCGTGGAGTTCGCCCGTGCCAAGCCCTGCGGCACCATCCGCGCGAGCTGCCCGGTGGCGCTCGCGCAGTCCGCGCTCGCGCCGATCCTCCCGGCGTTCCTCGAGGCTTACCCGGCGATCCGCCTCGAGCTGCACGTGAGTAACCGGCGGGTCGACGTGCTCGCCGAGAGCTTCGATGTGGCGCTGCGCGTGCGGACCCGGCCGTCGGGAGAGGACGGACTCGTGATGCGCACCTTCCGCGAGGCGGACGAGTACTTGGTGGCGAGCCCTGCTTACCTTAAGGGCGCGGCGCCTCTCACCGAGCCTGGTGAGCTCAAGCGCCACACGACGCTCGATTACGGGGGCGAGTTCGACCGGCGGCCCTGGGAGCTCCTGGGACCTGAGGGTGAGAGCGCGGCCGTCGAGCACCAGCCGCGCATCGTCTGCCATGACTTCGTGGTGCTGCGCCAGGCGGCACTCTCGGGCTTGGGGATCGCACGGCTCCCGGAGAGTGTCGTTCGCGCCGATTTGACGGGCGGCGCCCTGGTGCGGGTGCTGCCCGCCTGGCGCAGTCCCCAGGGCATCGTGCACGTCGTCTTCCCGACACGGCGCGGCATGCTGCCGGCGGTGCGGGCGCTGATCGATTTTCTCGCGGAACGGCTGCCGGCGATGCTCTGAAGTTAGACGCCGGTCAGTCGAACGGCGGCATGGCGCGTTAAGGAACCTCAGGGCTCCCGTACCCGATGGCCTTGCCGAGGCGAGCCAACGGCTGCCATGGACGGGGGCGCAAGTCATTACACTAGCGGTGTCCGGAAGCGAGCGTTGAAGCGATGAGAATCCCCCCTGCAGTGGCGCCCTCGAGGCTCACCGTGCCCGCCGTGCTGGCGTTCCTCGCGCTCGCCGCCCTGGGCAGCGCGCGCGCCGACGATGCCGATCCGCCATCCAGGGTGGCGCGCCTGAGCTATCTCCAGGGCGCGGTCTCGCTCGAGCCCGCAGGAATCGGGGAGTGGACGGCGGCGGAGCGCAATCGCCCGCTCACGACCGGTGACCGGCTCTGGACCGACCAGCAGTCGCTCGCCGAGCTGGACCTGGGCGATGCGGTGCTGCGCTTGGGGGGCATGAGCGGGTTCGCGTTCCTCGATCTCGATGATCGCTTCGCGCAGATCCAGCTGAGCTCCGGCATCCTCTTGCTGCGGGTCTTGGACACCTCGAGCGGCCAGAGCTACGAGATCGACACGCCGCAGCTCGCCGTCGAGATCCGGCAGCAGGGCTTGTACCGCATCGAGGTGGACGAGCCGGGCAGCACGACCCTCGTCAAGGTATCGGAAGGCGAAGCGGTCGCGCTCGGCCCCGACGGGTCGGTTCCGGTCGACGCCCGGCAGGCCATGGTGTTCACGGGCTCGGCCTCGGGCACTTCGCTCTCCTACAGCGCGGCCTCGCTCGGCCCACCCGACGATCTCGATGACTGGTCCGCCGCACGCGACGCCCAGGCCGAGGAGTCGCCGTCGCGCCAATACGTGGCCGACGGCACGCCGGGAACGTACGAGCTCGACGATAACGGACGCTGGCAGAGCACGCCCGAGTACGGCTACGTATGGGCGCCGGCCGTGATAGCGGTGGGCTGGGTGCCGTTTCGCTTCGGGCACTGGGTATGGATCGCGCCCTGGGGCTGGACCTGGGTGGATGATGCCCCCTGGGGCTACGCCACGTTTCATTACGGGCGCTGGGTGCTCTTGAACGGCTCGTGGTGCTGGGTGCCCGGGCCGCGGCCGCTGCGGCCGGTGTATGCGCCCGCGCTCGTCGCCTGGACGCGCGGGGCGGGCTTTGCGGGTCCCGCCGCCGGGGCTCCCAATGTCGGCTGGTTTCCGCTCGGTCCGCACGAGGTCTACGCGCCTGCGCACCGCGTGAGTGAGGCCTACCTGCGCAACGTCAACACCGCCAACACCACGATCGCGAGCACGAGCTACATCACCGACGTCTACCAGAACCGCATCCCCAACATCCGCTACGTCAACGGCACCGCGGCCGCGATCAGTACCGTGCCGCAGAGCGTTTTCACTTCGGCGCAGCGCGTCGGCGGCCATACGCTGCCCGTCGCGCCCGGCACGCTCGCGGGGCTGAGCGTGGCCGCCGCGGCGCCGCCCGTCGTACCGCAGCGCTTGAGCGTGCTCGGAGCAGCGACGGGCCCGAGGGTGCCGCGCCCGCCGCCCGCGCTCGCGAACCGCGCGGTGGTCGCGCACGCGCCGCCGCCGCGCGCCCCGGCCTCCTTCGCGACGCAGCTCACGGCCATTCAGGCGAACGGCGGCCGTCCGCTCGCACGCGCGGATCTCGCCCGACTGCAGCCCGGCACGCCCACGGCGCAGGTGCGCGTGCTGGCGGGACCTAAGGGGCCGCGGTCGCAGCCGCCGCGGGAGACACCGCGGCCGCAGGCGGTGCAGGCCCCCACGCAGCCGGGCCTCGGCGAGCGTGCCCGCGCGCTCGAGAGCTCATCCCTTCCGCCCGCCACCAGGACTCCTGCATTCGTCTATCCCCCGCCTTCGTCCGCACACGCGCCCGCTCCCGCGCCGTCGGCACCCGCTGCGGCGCGGCC
>DAHUXE010000012.1 GCA_027307325.1 Gammaproteobacteria bacterium
AGCCGCGCAAACGGGGCACGTCCGGCCAGGCCGAAGTAGCTGCCCTTGAGGAACCAGGGTGTCGGCAGGCGCTCCGCAGGGTAGCCCTTAAGGAGGCGCGCAACCCCGGGGGCTGACAGTCCCGCGCTGTTCACCAGCGAGCGGGCGTGGAGCGAGACGGGCGCGCCGTTCACGGCGATGAGAAAGCCGTCGCCCCGGAGCGCGAGGCCGGTCACGGCGCTGTCGCAAACGAGCAGCGCGCCCCGGCTCTCCGCCTGGCCGAGCAGCGCCAGCATGTAGGCATGCGCATCGAGGATCCCCGTCAGGGGCGAGTGCAGTGCCGCAGCGCAGCGCAGCTCAGGCTCGAGGGCGAGCGCTTCGGCCCGCCCGAGGGGCAGGAGCTCGACGCCGTTGGCGAGCGCTGCGCCGCGGATCCGCCCGAGCTCGGGGAGCTCACTCTCGTTGCTCGCCACGATCAGCTTGCCGCAGCGGCGATGCGCGACGCCGTGCTCGCGGCAGAATTCATAGAGCCGGTCGCGCCCTGCCACACAAAGGCGGGCCTTGAGCGAGCCGCGCGGATAATAGATCCCCGCGTGGATGACCTCGCTGTTGCGCGAGCTGACTCCGCTGCCGAAGCGCTCGGCGGCCTCGAGGATCAGCACTTCCCGTCCGCGCAGCGCGAGCGCGCGGGCGATGGCGAGCCCCACTGCGCCCGCACCGATTACTACCGCATCCACGCGTTCCATGGCTCAAGTTTAGCCGCAGCCCGTACAATGGCCCGGGTAAACGGGAGCAACGAGTGCCAGCAGTCAACTACGCCCGCGCCGGTGACGTCGCGATCCTCGAGATCGCCAACCCGCCGGTCAACGCGCTCAGCCTCGCGGTGCGCGAGGGACTCATGGAGGGCCTGGCCCAGGCCTACGCCGACCAGGGCGTCGTTGCGGTGGCGATATGCGGCGCCGGGGGCATGTTCCCGGCCGGCGCCGACATCAATGAGATCGCCTCGGGACTCGCGCTCACGGCGCCCATGATTCTCGACGTGCAGGCGCGCATGGAGGCGGCCACCAAGCCCCTGGTGGCGGCGCTCGAGGGCAACGCGCTCGGAGGCGGCTTCGAGCTCGCGCTCACCTGCCACTGGCGGGTGGCCACGCCCGCCACCACGGTGGGATTGCCCGAAGTGAAGCTCGGACTCATCCCCGGAGCGGGTGGTACGCAGCGTTTCACGCGGCTCGCGGGACCGCAGGCCGCGCTCGAGGCGATCACTTCGGGCGCGCCGCTCCCCGCCTCGCGCGCGCTCGAGCTCGGTCTCATCGACCGTATCGCCGACGATGCGCTCGGCGCTGCCGCCGCGCTCGGGCGGCAGGCGGTGCGCGAGCGGTGGCCGCTGCGGATCACGAGCGAGCTCAAGGAGCATATCCGCGAGGTGAGCGGCGGACTGTTCACGGCCTTCCGCCAGAAGATCGCCGCGCGGGCGCGCGGCCAGCTGGCTCCCTGGAAGATCATCGACAGCATCGAGGCGGCCTGCACGCGGCCGAAGGCGGAAGGCTTCCGCTTCGAGCGCGACTGCTTCATCGAATGCCGCGACAGTCCGCAGCGCCGGGCGCTGACGCATGTGTTCTTCGCCGAGCGCGAGGCGCGCCGGATTCCGGGCGTCGGACCCGAGGTCAAGCCGTTAGCCGTAGCGCGGGCGGCGGTGATCGGCGCCGGCACCATGGGCGGCGGGATCGCCATGTGTTTCGCCAATGCCGGCATCCCGGTGCGGGTGCTCGAGCTCTCCGCGGATGCCCTCGGGCGCGGGCTGGCTTTGATAGCGAAGAATTACGCTGGCTCGGTGTCGCGCGGCAGCCTCGCGCCGCCGCGCGCCGAGCGGGCGCTGTCGTTGATCCAGGGCGTTACCGGCTACGGCGAGCTCGGCGAGGCGGACATCGTCATCGAGGCGGTGTTCGAGGATATGAACGTCAAGAAGGAAGTGTTCGTACAGCTCGACCGGGTGGCGGCGCCGCAGGCGATCCTCGCCACCAACACCTCGACGCTCGACATCGATGCGATTGCGGCGGTGACCTCGCGCCCGGAGAAGGTGGTCGGCACTCACTTCTTCAGCCCCGCCAACGTGATGCGGCTGCTCGAGAACGTGCGCGGCGCCCGCAGCTCTGCGCAGACGCTCGCCACCGTCATGGCGCTCGGCAAGACGCTTGGCAAGGTGCCGGTGCTGGCCGGCAATTGCGACGGGTTCATCGGCAACCGCATGCTGATGTACTACGGCTCGGAGGCCGAATTCCTGCTCGAGGAGGGCGCAACTCCCGAGCAGATCGATCGCGTGATGGAAGGCTTCGGTTTTGCCATGGGACCGCTCGCGGTGCGCGATCTCGCCGGCAACGACGTCGGATTCCTGATCCGCAAGGGGCGCAAGCTCCCCCCCGACGAGCGCTTCTCGCCGATCCTCGAGCGGCTGATGGAGCGGGGACGTCTCGGACAGAAGGCAGGCAAGGGTTTCTATCGCTACGAGGGACGGACCCGCATCGCCGACCCCGAAGTGCTGGCAATCATCGAGGCGGTGTCGCGCGACCTCAAGATCCGGCGCCGGCAGATTCCCGACGAGGAGATCCTCGACCGGCTGCTGCATCCGCTGGTGAACGAAGGCGCGAGGATCCTCGATGAGGGCATCGCGCTGCGCGCGGGCGACATCGACGTGGTCTACGTCAACGGCTATGGGTTTCCCGCCTGGCGGGGCGGCCCGATGTACTGGGCCGAGCAGGCCGGCCTCAAGCGCGTCGTCGAGACCATGCAACGGCTCGCGCCCTCGCACGGCGCGCGCTGGCGGCCTGCGCCGCTGCTCGAGCAGCTGGCAGCCACCGGCCACGGATGGCCGGGCATCCGCGATCCGAAATCGCGATAGTGAGCCGGAGCAAGATGCGATTCCTGCCTGCATTCGCGGCACTGGCGGCTGCGGCGATCGCGGTACCCTCGGGTGCCGGCGACCAGGGCGGGGAGCACGCCATGGGCTTGCCGTCGACCCTTGCCGAGTGGGCGCAGGGCGCGCGCCTTTACGAGGGCCTGGGCAGCTTCCACCGTCAGGTTACGGCCTCGCCCGAGGCGCAGCGTTACTTCGACCAGGGCATGCGTCTTCTGTGGGCATTCAATCACGACGAGGCGACGCGCTCGTTCGCAAAGGCCGCGAAGATCGATCCCGCGTGCGCCTCGTGCTACTGGGGAGTGGCTCTCACCGTTGGCCCGAACTACAACGTGCCGGCGATGGCCGCACCAAGGGCACGCATCGCCTTCGAAGCGCTGCACGAGGCGCAGCAAGACGCCACGCGCGCTTCTGCGGTCGAGCAGGCGCTGATCGAGGCTCTCGCGGCGCGCTACCCGAACCCGCAGCCACTCCATACCTCGAACCTCGCTCCGGTGCTCACCGCCTACGCGGACGCCATGCGCAAGGTCGCCGCACGCTTTCCGGACGACCTCGACGTGCAGACCCTGTGCGCCGAAAGCGAGATGAACGTGCACGCCTGGAAGCTGTGGACTCCCGAGGGCCGGCCGGTGGAGGGCACGCCGGCGATCGAGGCGCGACTCGAGGCGGTATTGCGCCGGGACCCGAATCATCCGGGCGCTAACCACTACTACATACACGTGATGGAAGCCTCGCCGCACCCCGAGCGGGCACTCGCCTCGGCCGGGCGGCTGCCGGAGCTGATGCCGGCGGCGGGCCATCTCGAGCACATGCCGGCCCACATCATGCAGCGCGTCGGCCGCTATGAAGAAGCGGCCGAGGCCAACCGGCGCGGCGTCACGGCCGACCTCGCGTACCTGAAGGCGGCGAGCGCACCGGATTACTACCCGTTGATGTATCTCGCCCACAACTATGCCTTCCTCGCTTACTCGGCGGCCATGGAGGGCCGCAAGGCCGAGACTCTCGGCGCCGTCGCGAGCGCGGCTGCGGCCATGCCACTCGAGCACGTGCTGGCGATGGGCGACTCGGGTTGGAGCCTGACGCCGCAATATGCGGCGCTGGTGCGCTTCGGACTGTGGGACGAGATGATCGCAGTGCTGCCACCGGCCCCGGGCGCGCCGGGGCTGACCGCCGGCTACCTCTATGCACGCGGGGTCGCGCTCGCGGCCCGCGGACGGCTCGAGGAGGCGCGCCGCACGCTCGGCGAGCTCGAAGCGCTCGCGGCAACGGTACCGGCGGACACCGCGGCCGGGTTCAACACGCTGCGCGACATCCTCGCGGTCGCAGCCCCCGTGGTGGCGGCGCGCATCGCCGCCTCCGACGGGCGTGCCGCGGAAGCGGCTCGCTCGCTCGAGCAGGCAGTCGCGGCCGAGGATCGTCTGGCGTACGACGAGCCGGCCGACTGGTTCTTCCCGGTACGCCACATCCTCGGAGCGCAGCTCCTCGAGAGCGGACAGCCCGCGCAGGCCGAGCGTGTCTACCGCCGCGATCTCGAGCGCAATCCTGACAATGGCTGGTCACTCTACGGGCTCGCGACCGCGCTGCGCGCCGAGGGCAGGAAGGGCGCCGCCGCCGCCAGCGAGCGCGAGCTCGCCCGGGTCTGGAAGCACGCCGACGTGCGCCTGGTGTCGTCGGCCTTCTGGTTCGCCGGGTCCGACACGACGAGCTGCGAATGTCAGCGCGCGGCGGCGGACTGACTGCCTGCTCACCGCCCGCGGGGGCGCGGCTTCAGGCCCTTCAGGCCACGGGCAGGCGCGTCGTGAACTTCTTGGTGCGCAGTACGAAGCTCGTATTGACGGAGCGCACTGCGGCGAGCTGCAGCAGTTGCGTCGACAGAAAGTGCTCGTAGGCCTCCATGCTGGCGGCGACGATGCGCAGCAGGTAGTCGTTCGGACCGCTCATCGAATGGCACTCGAGCACTTCCGGCCGATCCTTCACCAGCTGATCGAACTGCCGTACCGATTCGGGGTGGTGGTTCTCGAGGGAGACCACCGCGTAGGCGAGAATCGGCAGTCCGATCGCCGGCGCACGCAGCAGCGTCACGTAGCCCGCGATGAAGCCGGCCTCTTCGAGGCGCCGCAGGCGCCGCCAGCAGGGTGCCGGCGAGAGACCTACCCGCTTCGCCAGCTCCTGGTTCGAGATGCGCGCGTCGGACTGGAGCTGCTCGAGGATCCGCCGGTCGAGACGATCGAGGATGCGCTTCATGGCAATAATATTGCCAGTAGCGGCCGTTCAGCCGCAATTTCAGCAAGATAATTGCAGCTCGCAGGGCATAAGCTCTCGCGCCATCGCCCAACCCGAAGAGCCCCATGGCTGCACCGGCCGCTGCGATCGTGAACCTCGCCGACGGAACCCCCGCAAGCGCCGCGCAGCCCGACTGGCGCCATGTGGCACGCCTCGTGCACCTCTCGCGCGCCCTCGATGACATCGAGGAGACGCGCCTGGTGCCGGAGCGCAAGGTGCTCTACCAGTTCTCGGCGCGCGGGCACGAGCTTGCGCAGATTCTCCTCGGGCTCAATCTGCTCGATCCGCACGACGGCATAGCGCTCTACTACCGCTCGCGCCCGCTCATGCTCACTCTCGGGGTGAGCCCGGAGGAGGCGGCCGCCGGACCGCTGGCGCGCAGCGGCGCCTTCAGCGGCGGCCGTGACATCGGCGTGGTGTTCAACCTGCCGGGGCGCGGCGCGCCCACCGTCCTGCCGGCCTGCGGCGGGGTCGGGACGCAGTACACACCGGCCGCCGGCTGGGCGCAGGCGATCCGCTACCGCCACGAGGTGCTCGGCGATGGCAGCTACGCGCGCAGCCTCGCCGTGGTGCTGGGCGGGGATGCCTCGACGGCCACCAACGGTTTCTGGTCGGCCCTCAACATTGCGACCACGCAGCGGCTGCCGCTGCTCTTCTACATCGAGGACAATGCCTTCGGGATTTCCGTGCCGTCCACCTGCCAGACCCCGGGGGGAAACATCGCCGCGAACCTGCGCGCCTTCGGCGGGCTCACGATCCTCGAGGGCGACGGAACCGATGCGTGCGAGGCCTTCGAGCTCACCCGCAGGGCGGTCGCGCAGGTGCGCGCCGAGCGCGCGCCGCTCCTGCTGCGGCTCACCGTCCCGCGCCTCTCGGGACATTCGGGCCAGGACACGCAGGCCTACAAGCCGGCCGCAACTCTCGCCGCGGAGCGCGCGCGCGATCCGCTGGTACGCCTCGAGCAGTTTCTCGTCCCGCAGCTGATCAGTCCCCCCGAGTGGCGGGAGATCGCCGCGCGGGCGCGCGCGGAAGTCGAGGAGGCCGTGGGGCGGGCGCTGGCGCGGCCGCAGCCCGATCCGCGGCAGCTGACGAGCCACGTGTTCGCGCAGGACTCCGACGGCACGCGCGAGCTGCAGCAGCAGGGCGGGCTGCTGCCGGAAGGTTTCGTATACGCGCCCTCGAGCGAGCGTGCGCAACCGGAGCCGACGCGAATCAACATGCTCACCGCCATCCGCCGCACGCTCGATGTGGAGCTCGCGGTCAACCCCCGCATGCTGGTGTTCGGCGAGGACGTCGGGCCGAAGGGCGGGGTGCACGGTGCGACGCTCGGATTGCAGGACAAGTACGGCCGCGCGCGCGTCTTCGATACCAGTCTCTCGGAGGAGGGGATCATCGGGCGCGCGGTCGGCATGGCGCTCGCGGGCCTCCTGCCGGTGGCCGAGATCCAGTTCCGCAAGTACGCCGAGCCGGCCGCCGAGCAGCTCAACGACTGCGGCACGCTCCGCTGGCGCACCCGCAACCGCTTCGCGGCGCCCGTGGTGGTGCGCATGCCGGGCGGTTTTTTCAAATGCGGGGACCCGTGGCACAGCCAGACGAACGAGGTCGCCTGGGTGCACGGCGTCGGCTGGCAGGTCGCGGTGCCTTCCAACGCCGAAGACGCGGTGGGGTTGCTGCGCGCGGCACTGCGCGGCAACGACCCGGTCATCTTCTTCGAGCATCGCGCCATGCTCGACGGCGCCTGGGCGCGCCGGCCATACCCGGGAGACGAGTACGTCGTGCCTTATGGCCGCGCACGGCTCGTGCGGCCGGGCGCTGAGCTCACGGTGGTGACCTGGGGTGCGATGGTGGAGCGCTGCGAGCTCGCCGCGCGCGATTCACACGTCGACGCCGAGGTGCTCGATCTGCGTACCCTCTCGCCCTGGGACCGGGCGGCCGTGCTCGCCTCGGTGAAGAAGACACACCGGTGCCTGATCGTGCACGAGGACAACCTGACCGGCGGCTTCGGCGCCGAGGTGGCGGCCACGCTCGCGAGCGAGGCGTTCTACAGCCTCGAGGCGCCAGTCGAGCGGCTTGCCATGCCCGACATTCCGAGTCCCCACAGCCCGATACTGCTCGAGGCCGCGGTGCCGGACGTGGCGCATATCGCGCGCGCGCTCCAGAAGCTGGCGAGCCTGTGAAGCGATGAGCGCCAGCTGCGAAATCCGCGCCCCCGCAGAGCAGACCGAGGGCACGCGCTCGCAGCTGCTGCGTTGGCTGAAGCGCGTCGGCGAGAGCGTCGAAGCCAACGAGCCGCTGATCGAGCTGGAGACCGACAAGGTGACGGTAGAGGTCGCCGCACCCGCGAGCGGCGTACTCGCCGAGATCCTGAAGCAGGAGCAGGACGAGATCGCCCCGGGCGAGCTGCTGGGCCGGATCGAAACGGGCGTGGCGCAGGCAGCGCGCACCGTGGCGGGTGAGGCCGCGGGGAGCGCAGTGGCGGCGGGCGCCGCACGCTCCGGCGGGCCAGCGGGCTTGCCCGCGGCCGCCGCGGCAGAATCGCCGGCGGGCCGCCGGGGTACCCAGCCGAGTCCCGCGGTGCAGCGGCTCCTCGGGGAGCGGGGTCTGCGCGCCGGCGAGGTGCAGGGCACGGGTCCGGGCGGCCGCATCACCGTCGAGGATGTGCTGCGGGCGGCCGCCGCGGGCGCCGGCCGGCCCGAGGGGCGCTCAGCCGCGGCCGGCGAGGGGGCCGCGGCTGGCGTCCGCAGTCGTCTCGTGCCGCATAGCGCGGTGCGGCGGCGCATCGCCGCGCACATGGTGCAGAGTCTGCTGCATACCGCGCCGCACGTGACCACGGTGTTCGAGGCCGACCTCACCGCGGTGCTGAAGGACCGCGCGCGGCGGCGCGAGGAGTTCGCACGGCGCGGCGCGCCGCTCACGCTCACCGCCTATTTCGTGCAGGCCACCGTCGCGGCGATTCGTGCCGTGCCCGAGGCCAACAGCCGCTGGACCGACGAGGCGCTCGAGGTCTTCGACGACATTCACGTCGGCATCGCGACGGCAGTCGAGGGCACGGGGCTCGTGGTGCCGGTACTGCACGACGCAGGCACGCGCGATCTGTTCGAGACCGCCCGCGGGCTCGAGGATCTGGTAGGCCGCGCGCGCAGCGGCGCGCTGACGCCCGCGGACGTGCGCGGCGGCACCTTCACCATCTCGAACCACGGCGTGAGCGGGAGCCTGCTCGCGGCGCCCATCGTCATCAATCAGCCGCAGTCGGCGATTCTGGGGGTCGGCAAGGTGGAGAAGCGTCCGGTGGTCGTCGAGGAAGGCGATGAGCAGAAGATCGCGGTGCAGCCGCGCTGCTACGTCACGCTGACGCTCGATCACCGGGTGATGGACGGCCACCAGGCGAACCGCTTCCTGCAGACCCTGGTCGGCGCGCTCGCCGACGGGCCGGCCTGAAGTCGCGCGGCGGGCAAGGCACAACGCGTCGTCGATCGCCGGGAACGGCCTTGAGCTGGAGCGGCGGCTCGGCGCCGCTGGTTACAAAATGTACAAATTCGCAGCACCCGGCGCGGTCTGTCGGGGGCGGGAGACAGTTTGTACAAGCGCCGGGCGCGGGCTAAAAAAGCCCGGGATCGGCGCCTCCTGTACCCAACCAGCGGGAAGCGCCGTCGGAAACCAAATCCGGGGAGCACCCGCATGAACGCACTTCATTTCGCCCGCCGCTGCTGGCACGCGGCGCATCAACTCTCTTCGCGTCTCGCCGCCGCCGGTATCGGCGCGGCGGTGCTGGTCAGCGCCTGCGGCGGCGGGGGCCCGGCGATGAGCGTGAATCCTCCGCCTACGGGCACCGCCGTGGTGACGGTGACCGACATGCCGGGGGATTTCCTCAGCTACATGGTCAATATCGTGTCGCTCAAGCTGACGCGCTCCGACGGCACCACGGTCGAGACGGTTCCGGCCACCACCACCGTCGACTTCGCACAGCTGGTCAACCTGTCGGAGGTGCTGAGCGCCCAGCAGGTTCCGCAAGGGAGCTATACCGGTGTCGCGCTGACGCTCGATTACAGCGCCGCCAAGATCGTCATCGACAACGGTGCCGGCGGCATCACCGTGCCGGCCGCCAACATCATCAACGGCGCAACCAACAATCCGCTGGTCTCCCCCAACAACCAGCTGACGGTCACCCTGCAGCTGCCCTCAGGGACGCCGCTGGTCATCACCAGCGGGACGGTCTCGCACCTGGCGCTCGACTTCAATCTGAGCGCTTCCAACACCGTGGCGCCATCGAGCATCGACTCCTCGACCATGGCGAGCGCCGTCGTGGTGACGGTGAACCCGGTACTGGTGGCGAGCCTCATGCCCGATCTGACCAGGCCGATCCGCGTACGCGGGCCGCTGGTGAGCGTGACCAATACCGCGAGTCAGACCTCGTATACGGTCACGGTGTTTCCGTTCTTTACCGACAAGGATGACGGGATGGGACAGGTGGTGGTCAATACGACCGCGACTACCGCGTTCACGATCAACGGCACCTCTGCTACCGGTAATGCGGGCCTGACCGCGCTCGCAGCGCTGCCGGCGGGGACGATGACACTCGCCCTCGGAACCTTCGATACCACGGCCAAGGCGTTCACCGCCACACAGGTCTTTGCCGGCACGAGCGTGCCGGGGGCCGGCCTCGACAGCGTCGAGGGAACGGTCGTCGCCCGCAGCGGCGAGGTGCTGACCGTGATGAACCCCTTCTTCCAGCCGCGCGACGGCGGTGGAATCTCCGGCGGCCAGGTCGCGAGCAGCGCCATGAGCGGCAGCAACATGGGCGGCACCATGGGGGCCGGGGCCGAGTTCGGACCCTTCGCCCGCCAGGTGATGGTCACGGTCGCTGCCACCACGATGGTGAGCGAGGACGGCCAGACCGGGACCTTCGGACCGCAGGACATTTCCGTCGGCCAGCACCTGCAGGCCTTCGGGACGTTTGGCACCGACATGAGCGCCAGCCCGACGCTCGATGCGAGCTCGGGCAGCGTGCGGCTGATGGTGACGCGTGCCTGGGGACAGTTCAGCTCCGCGGCGAGTGGCGTGGTGACCATGAATCTGCAGGCGCTCGACGGCCTGCCGCCGGCAGCCTTCAATTTCGCCGGCACGGGCAGCATGGGCAACGACGCCAGCGCGAGTGCCTACACCGTGAGCGTTCCCGCGGCGTTGACACTGCCCACGCTGAGCGCGGGCGCGCCGCTCGCCTTCAACGGCTTCGTGACGGCCTTCGGCTCGGCGCCGCCCGACTTTGCGGCGAGCACGCTGGTGGACCTGACGACCGCGAACGCCCATCTGGACCTCGAATGGGCGCCGCCGGGACCGGCGGCGCCATTCGTCGCACCGTTGAGCGCCACCAGCGTCATGATGACGCAGACGATGGTGCAGAGCGCGGCCGAGCACGTGATCTTCATCGGCCCGGTGAAGGAGGATCCGGGAAGCGTGAGCGCCGGGCTTTCCTTCGTGCCGAACGCAGCCTCGTCCCACATGATCTTTGCGATCGGGCACCGCTCGAACTGGCAGTTCCAGGTGTATACGACCTTCAGCGACTTCATCACCGCGCTCGGCGGGGATCTCAACGGGACCACGCAACTGATGCGGGTCGAAGCCGCCGGGCCGTACGATCCGAGCACGGGTGTCATGTCGGTGAGCTTCATGGCGGTGGTGCTGAGCGACTGAGGCGAATCGCTCGGGATCGGCACATTGCGCTGCGCTGTCCTGCTGCGCGCCGGCCCGGGGCGCACATCCCTGTGCGCCCGCTCGGCGCTTCGCGCCTCGCCCCTGTGCCTTAGGCGGCGGTCCCGCTGCTGCGCGCCGGAAAATCCTTCCTGTTTTCGTTGTGCTAGCCTTGCGGCATGTATACGCAGGCGCTCGACGTCCACGGGCGGGAGCCGGTCCCGGCGGCGGCCGCGGAGGTCGCGGCTGCCGCGGCGCGCTTTCAGGCGCGCATCGACGCGGATGAGAAGATCGAGCCGAAGGACTGGATGCCGGACGCCTACCGCCAAACACTGATCCGGCAGATCTCCCAGCACGCGCACTCCGAGATCGTCGGCATGCTGCCCGAGGGTAACTGGATCACGCGCGCGCCCAGCCTGCGCCGCAAGGCGGTGCTGATCGCCAAGGTGCAGGACGAGGGCGGCCATGGCATGTATCTCTACAGCGCGGCCGAGACGCTCGGCATCTCGCGCGCGCAGATGTTCGAGCAGCTGCTGTCGGGCGCCGCGAAGTACTCGAGCATCTTCAACTACCCGACGCTCACCTGGGCGGACGTGGGTGCGATCGGCTGGCTGGTGGACGGTGCGGCGATCATGAACCAGATCCCGATCTGCCGCTGCTCCTATGGGCCGTACGCGCGCGCCATGGTGCGCATCTGCAAGGAGGAGAGCTTTCATCAGCGCCAGGGCTTCGAGATCATGCTGACACTCGCGCGCGGCAGCGCTGCGCAGCACGCCATGGCGCAGGATGCGCTCAACCGCTGGTGGTGGCCGTCGATCATGATGTTCGGGCCATCGGATGCGGACTCGAAGCACACCGCGCAGTCGATGCGCTGGAAGATCAAGCGCTTCAGCAACGACGAGCTGCGGCAGAAATTCATCGATATCACGGTGCCGCAGGCGCGGTTTCTCGAGCTGTCCATCCCCGACCCGGCGTTGCGCTGGGACGAAGCCACGCAGCATTTTTCCAGCGGGCCGATCGACTGGAACGAGTTCCACGCGGTGCTGAAGGGCAGTGGACCGTGCAACCGCGAGCGGCTCGAGGCACGGCGCAGCGCCCATCAGGCGGGCGCCTGGGTGCGCGCGGCAGCCACCGCGCACGCGGCCAAGCAGGCGGCGCGCGCGCTTGCGTCGCAGGAGGCGCGGCAGGCATGAGCGACCCGCTCCCGGATCCGTCGGCGGCCGACTGGCCGCTGTTCGAGGTGTTCATCCGCTCGCGCTCCGGGCTCGAGCACAAGCACGTCGGCAGCCTGCACGCGGCGGATGCGCGCATGGCGATCGAGCACGCCCGCGACGTGTACACCCGCCGGCAGGAGGGGGTGAGCATCTGGGTGGTGCGCTCGGCGGACATCGTCGCCTCGGATCCCGGCGAGGCCGAAGCCCTGTTCGAGCCGGCGCGCGACAAGGTGTATCGGCATCCGACCTTCTACGCCATCCCCGACGAGGTGAAGAACCTGTGAGTGCGCCGGCGGCAGCGCCCGCGCGGGGCGACCGGGCCCTCGGCGAGGCGCTGTTCCCCTACGTGCTGCGCCTCGCGGATACGAGCCTCGTGCTCGGGCAGCGCCTCGGGGAGTGGATTGGCCACGCGCCGGCTCTCGAGGAGGATCTCGGCCTCGCCAATCTCGCGCTGGACCTCATCGGCCAGGCGCGCCTGCTGCTCACCTATGCCGGGGAGATCGAAGGCAGGGGGCGCGACGAGGACGCGCTTGCGTACCTGCGCGATGCGCCCGAGTTCCGCAATCTCGCGCTCGCCGAGCAGCCGAACGGCGACTTCGCCCACACCATCGTGCGCCAATGGCTGATCGATGGCTGGCAGCTCGAGGTCTACGAGGGTCTCACGGGGTCGGCGGACATGCGGCTCGCGGCGATTGCCGCCAAGGCGCTCAAGGAGACGCGCTACCACTACCGCTTCAGCAGCGGCTGGCTGCTGCGTCTCGGCGACGGCACCGCGGAAAGCCAGGCCCGCGCCCAGCAGGCGCTCGACTCACTGTGGCGCTTCACGGAAGAGCTGTTCGCCCCCGACGAGATCGACGAGCGCATGGCCGAGGCGGGCATCGCGCCGCGGCTCGGCGCGGCCGCCGGGCGCTGGGAGCGGCGCATCGGGCAGGAGCTGCGCACGGCGACGCTGACGCTCCCCGAGCGGCGACCGCACCCCTGGTACGGCAAGTGCGGCGTGCATACCGAGCACCTCGGCCACCTGCTCGGCGAGATGCAGCACCTGCAGCGGACCTACCCGGGAGTCAGCTGGTGAGCGCGCCAGAGCCCGCCGCGGCGGAGGCTGCGCGCGAGGTGTGGCGGCTGCTGGCGCGCGTTCCCGATCCCGAGATTCCGGCGCTCAGCATCGTCGACTTAGGGATCGTGCGCTACGTGCGCGAGGGCGCCGACCGCCGGCTGCACGTCGGCATTACGCCCACTTACACCGGCTGCCCCGCGACCGCCGCGATCCGCACCGCGACGCGTGCTGCGCTCGATGAGTCCGGCCACCGCGACGCGCTCCTCGAGGAGGTGCTCTCGCCGCCCTGGACGAGCGACTGGCTGACGCCGGAGGGGCGCGCCAAGCTCGAGGCCTTCGGTATCGCACCGCCGGTGGCCGCGGCGGCGGCGCTGCGCGGTGCAGGCGGGCCGGCGCGCTGCCCGCGGTGCGGGAGTCTCTCGACCGAGCGGATCAGCGAGTTCGGCTCGACGCCCTGCAAGGCCCATTACGTCTGCAGCGCCTGCCGCGAGCCTTTCGACCAGTTCAAGTGCATCTGACATGCTGCGCTTCCACTCGCTGACGGTCAGCGCCATCAGCGCGGACGCGGACGACGCGGTGACGATCGCGCTCGAGGTGCCGGCGGAGCTGCGCGGCGCCTACCGGGGTGCGGCGGGGCAACACGTCGTGGTGCGCGCGCAGATCGGTGCCGAGGAGGTGCGGCGCACCTACTCGCTGGTGAATGCGCCCGGGGAGTGGCCGCTCGTCATCGTGCCGCGCGTGCACGCGGCGGGGAAGATGTCGCGCTATCTCGCCGAGCAGCTGCGCACCGGGGACACGCTCGACGTGCTGCCTCCGAACTGCAGCTTCACACCGCGATCGGCGGCCGACCGCGGCGGCAGCTACGTCGCGTTTGCGGCCGGCTGCGGCATCACGCCGGTGCTCTCGATCGCGCGCACCCTGCTGGCGCTGCCCGGGAAGCGCGTGACGCTGTTCTACGGCAACACCGGCAGCGGCCGCGCGATGTGCCTCGAGGAGCTGCTCGCGCTCAAGGACCGGTACCTCGAGCGGCTGGCGCTGCATTTCGTGATGAGCCGCGAGCCGCAGGAGGCGGCGCTCTACAACGGCCGGATCGATGCCGCCCGGGTGCGCGAGTTTGCCGCCACACTGTTCCCCCCGGGCGAGATCAGCGAGTTCTTCGTGTGCGGCCCGGGCGACATGATCGAGCAGGTGGGTGCCGCGCTGCGCGCGCTCGGCGTGCAGGCCGCGCGCATTCATGCGGAGCACTTCAGCGTCGCGAGCGCGGGCGAGCCCGCC
>DAHUXE010000040.1 GCA_027307325.1 Gammaproteobacteria bacterium
CAGTGCGGCCGGCGGAAGGAGCACTCGGGACCGGCCGGGTCGCCGGCCTCGTGGTAGTACACCGCACGCTCCCAGCCGCCGCGCGCGCCGACCACCGCCCCACGCTGCCGCAGCACCTCATAGAGAGGAGACGTCCGGCCCGGACGTCCGGCCGGGCGCTCCTCCTGCGGGTAGCCGATGCCGTATTCGTTCTGGTAGGTCTCGAGTGCTTTCGCGAGTGCGTACGAGCGGTCGGCGAATTTCGGGTAGCGCCGGCAGTCGAGCGGCCAGACGTCCCAGTCCGGCTCCCCGTTCGCGACCCACTCGGCGATGAGCTTGCCGGCGCCTCCCGCCTGGGCGATGCCGAAGGTGAACGCACAGCAGTGAAAGAAGTTGCGCGCGGTACCAGCGGGTCCCATCAGCGGGTTGCCGTCGGGCGCGTAGGGAATCGGCCCGTTGATGACCCGCTTGACGCCGACGCTGCCGAGGATCGGCACACGCACGCACGCGGCCGCGATGTAATCCTCGAGCCTTCCCAAGTCGTCCGCGAACAGCTGGTGCGCGAATTCCTCCGGAACACCGTCCAGCCAGTGAGCCCGTGCGCTCGACTCGTAGGGTCCGAGCAGGAGCCCGTGGCGCTCCTGCCGCAGGTAATAGCTCGCGTCGGGATCGCGAACCAGCGGCAACCGCGCCGGCCCGCGCGCCAGGAGCGCCGGGATGTCCTCGGTGACGAGATACTGATGGGAGAGCGTCACGATCGGCAGATACTCGCCGATCATCGCCGCCACCTCGCCGCCACGGTACCCGGCGGCGTTGACGACATACTCGGCCTCGAGCGCGCCTGCCGGAGTCTCGATCCGCCAGCCGCCGCCGGTGAGAGCCCGAATTGCAGTCACCTGCGTATGACGGTAAATGGATGCGCCTCTATCGCGTGCGCCCTTGGCGAGCGCCTGCGTGAGCTGCGCCGGATCGATGTCGCCGTCGTCGGGATCCCACAACCCTAAGCGGATCCCGTCGGTCTCGAGGAACGGGTGGCGCGCGCGGATTTCCGCGGGCGAGAGCAGCTCGAACTCAAGACCCAGGGCGCGCGCCTGCGCCGCCACGTGGCGAAACTCGTCCACCCGATCGGCGCTGTGCGCCAGGCGGATGCTGCCGGTACGATGGTAGGTGAGGTCGGCGCCGATTTCGCTCCCGAGCCGGGCGTAAAGCTGCGTCGAATACTGCTGGAGCTTCAGCAGGCACCAGGAGGTCGAGAAGTTCGGGCAGTTGCCCGCCGCGTGCCAGGTGGATCCGGCCGTGAGCTCGTCGCGCTCGATGAGCACCGCGTCCGTCCAGCCGAGCCGCGTGAGGTGATACAGCGCGCTGCAGCCGACCGCTCCCCCGCCGATCACCACGACCCGCGCGCTGGTCTTCAGCACTTCACGCGCTCGCCCGCAGGATCGTAGAACGGTCGCAGCGAGACGCGCGCCGGCATGCGCTCGGCGGCGACCTCGATCTCGTAGTGTCCGGCGGCAATCCAGTCATTGCTCACGGGCGCCTCGGGGTTGGCGACGTAGCCGAGGCCGAGTGAGCCGCCCACCGTGTGCCCGAACATGCCGGAGCTGATCTTCCCCACCAGCTCCCCGTCCCGCCAGATCGGCTCGTTGTGGTAGAGAAGGCCGTCGTCGCGCTCGAGCGCGAAGCCGACGAGCCGGCGCCGCACGCCGCGTGAGCGCTGCTCGAGCAGCGCCTCGCGGCCGAGGAAGCCGCCGCCCTTCTCCCAGGCGACCGCGAAGCCGAGGCCCGCCTCGAGAGGCGTGTCTTCGTCCGATATGTCGTGGCCCCAGTGGCGGTAGGCCTTTTCCATGCGCAGGCTGTTGAGCGCGTGGTAACCCGCCAGGCGCAGTCCGAAGGGCGTGCCGGCGTCGACGATCACGTCGTACACCGATTGCGCGAATTCGCCGGGAATGTACAGCTCGTAGCCGAGCTCGCCCACGTAGGTGATGCGGCTGGCGCGCACACGCGCATAGCCGAGATCGATGATGCGCGAGGTGCCGAACGGAAAGGCCGCGGTCGAGAGATCCGCGTCGGTCAGCTTGGCCAGCAGCTCGCGGCTCCCCGGCCCCATGAGGCCGAGCACCGCATAGGCCGACGACACATCCACCGCCGCCGCGCGGGCGTCATCCGGGATATTGCGGCTCAGCCAGAGGAAGTCCCGGTGCTGCGTAGCGCAGGAGGTGACGATCAGGTAGGAGTCCTCGGCCTCGCGCGTCACCGTGAGGTCCGCCTCGATTCCGCCCCGCTCGTTGAGCCATTGCGTATAGACGATGCGTCCGACCGGCACGTCGACCTCGTTGGCCGAGAGGCGGCCGAGGACGCGCGGCGCATCGGCACCTTTCAGCACGAACTTGGCGAACGACGACTGGTCGAAGAGGCCCACCGCCTCGCGCACCGCACGGTGCTCGAGCGCGGAAGCGCCGAACCAGTTCTGACGGCCGTAGCTGTACTCGTAGCGCGCTTCGCTCCCCGGAGCGGCAAACCAGTTGGCGCGCTCGAAGCCCGCCACTTCGCCGAAGCAGGCACCGGCGGCGGCGAGCCGGTCGTGGAGCGTCGACTTCCTCACCCCGCGCGCAGTCTCGGGCTGCCGGTACGGCCAGTGCATGGCGTAGAGCAGCCCGAGCGCCTCGACGGTACGGTCGCGCAGGTAGCGCCGGTTGCGCTGGAACGGTGCGCAGCGGCGGATGTCGACGTCCCACAGATCGAACGGCGCATGTCCGTCGATGATCCAGTCGGCGAGCACCTTGCCGGCGCCGCCCGCGGACTGGATGCCGATGGAGTTGAAGCCCGCGGCGACGTAGAAGCCCCTGAGCTCCGGCACCTCACCGAGCAGGTAGCGGTCATCGGGGGTGAAGCTCTCGGGACCGTTGAAGAACACCTGAACGCCGGTCGTCTCGAGGATGGGCACGCGGCGCATCGCGCCGGCGAACAGCGGCTCGATGTGCTGAAGATCCGCCGGCAGCTGCTCGAAGGCGCAGCTCTCCGGTATCCCCTGCTCGCCCCATGGTTTCGCTTCGGGCTCGAACCAGCCGACGAGCAGCTTGCCGGCATCCTCCTTGAAGTAGGAGCGGGCGTCGGCATCGCGCAGGATCGGCAGATCGGCGGGCAGGCCCGGAATCGGCTGCGTAACGATGTAGAAGTGCTCGGCGGCGTGCAGCGGCACGCTGACATCGGCGAGCGCGCCCACCTCGCGCCCCCACATGCCGGCGCAGTT
Organism: Gammaproteobacteria bacterium; assembly: GCA_027307325.1. Classification (GTDB taxonomy): domain Bacteria; phylum Pseudomonadota; class Gammaproteobacteria; order Steroidobacterales; family Steroidobacteraceae; genus 13-2-20CM-66-19. The sequence continues at coordinate 3,230 of DAHUXE010000040.1, forward strand.
GACGACCACGTCGGCGCGCACCTCACCCGCCTCGGTGGCAACCCCCGTGACCCGCCCGGGCGAGCGCAGGATACCCGTGACCTTGACGCCCTCGACGAGGCGCGCGCCGCGCAGACGCGCGCCGCGCGCCAGCGCCTGCGTCGTGTCGACCGGGTTGGTCCGGCCGTCCTTCGGCAGATAGACCGCGCCCACGACATCCTCGATCGCGAGCAGCGGCCAGCGCTGCCGCGCCTCGCCCGGGGAGAGGATCTCGACCTCGAGCCCGAAGCAGCGCGCCATCGAGGCGCCGCGCTTCAGTTCCTCGAGCCGTGCTGCGCTCGTCGCCACCGCCACCGAGCCGACCTGGCGGAAGCCGGTCGCCTGCCCGGTCTCGCGCTCGAGCCCTTCATAGAGCTGCGTCGTGTATTGGGCGAGACGGGTGAGATTCTGCGTCGCGCGCAACTGTCCGACGAGCCCGGCCGCGTGCCAGGTCTTGCAGCAGGTCAACTGACGCCGCTCGAGCAGCAGCACATCGGTACAGCCGCGTCTGGCGAGGTGATAGGCGACGCTGCAGCCGACGATGCCGCCGCCGATGATGACGACGCGTGCGTGCGAAGGCAGGCTCGGCACTATCTGCGGCTCCGCGGACGGCAGCGGCGCTCAGGCCGGCGGGGGCTCGGCAGAGGCGCCGGGCCGCATCGCCTCGCGCGGCAGGCGCACCGGGAAGCGCGCGCGAATCGCGGCATCGATCGCCTCGGGAATGTGGGCGGGAAAGTGCGTCGCGAGGATCTCGCGCACCTTCTTCGCGGCGCGCGTGCCGATATCGAGCGAGCCCTGCTCGATCCATTCGTTCGGGCTCTTGCGGTCGCCGATCGCCGGATACAGGTACGCCGACTGCATCAGCTGCAGCGTCTGGTCCGAGCCGAGATAGTGGCCGGGTCCGTTCAGGCAAACGTCGCGGATCGTCTCGAACGAGAGACTCGCATCGTCGACGTCGATGCCGCGGACGGTGCGCTGTGCGGCGCCGATGATGTCGTTGTCGATCACCAGGCTCTCGAGCGAGAAGCCGAGCAGGCTCGCGTGCATGCCCGCCGACTCATAGATGAGGTTGGCGCCGGAGTTGCCGACCAGCGCGTGCGAGTACGCCTTCTCCGCCCCGGACTGTGCATCGGGGAGCTTCGAATCGGTCATCCCGGAGGCCGTGCCGCCGGTGAGATCGTAATACTGCGCCATCTGCGCCGAGGCCGCCGACAGCAGCGCCTGCTCCGGGCTGCCGCCCGACATGGCGCCGGTGCGCAGGTCCGAGACGAAGCACCAGGTGCCGAAGATAGCCGGCGCGCCGGGCTGCACCGCGTTCAGGTACACGAGCCCGGCCAGCACCTCGGCAACCTCCTGCGCGAGCGCTCCGGCGATGGCTGCCGGGGCGGTCGCGCCGGCCTGCCCGGCAGACAACAGCAGCACCGGCATCCCGCCGAGGGCCGCCACCTCCAGGCAGCGGCAGGCGTCGGTGGCGAACTTCAGCGGCGGAACCACGAAGCAGTTCGACTGGCTGACGAAGGGCCGTGCGCGCCACTCCCCCTCGCCCCCGGCGATCGCGTGCAGCATCTCGAGCGAGCGCGTCACGTGCAGCGGGTTCACCCAGCTCGAGCCGACGTGCTTGGTGGTCGAGGACACCGACGCATAGCAGGTGTTGAAGTCCATCTCATAAGGGTCGGGGATGTCGCGCGGCACCACGGCGCGCTGGAAGAAATGGATGTGCTCCATGACATCGACGATGCGGCCGATGTCGTAGAGATCGCGGATCTTCGACTCGCGGTAGGCCCCGTGCGCGTCCACCATGTTGACTGCCGCCCCGGCCGTGCCGAAGTAGACCTTCTTGCCCCAGGGCTCCATGTCGTGGCGGCGCTCCTGTCCGTGGAGGACGAAGCGCCGGGCGGCGCGGGCCACGGTGTCCTCGACCAGCGCCGCCGGGAACAGCAGCCGGCCGTGAGCGCTCAGCGTACAGCCCGCACGAGTCAGGTATTCGACGCCGGACGGCGGAGCATCGCCGAGCCCCACTTCGGCAAGCAGTCGCAGCGCCGCGCGGTGGATCCTGAGCACGTCCTGGTCGGCGAGCGGGCGGTAGCGACCGCCCTCCATGCCGGGGCGGACCGGCCGCAGGCCTTCGGGCAGCGGTGCGGCCCGCATCGCCCGGCGCGCGTCGCGCGTGGGACCGGGCCGGCGGCAGGGTCTGGAGCTCTCGTTCACCGGCGCCAACGATAACTCAAGAGAGCTCCGAGATCGCCTCGCGCATCATGTCGGCCATCGCATCGATGTCGGATCGGCTGGCGATGAAGGCCGGGGCGATGATCGCATTATCGCCGGTCGTCTTCACATGCAGGCCGCGGTCGTAGAGCTTCGCCTGCAGCTCGTGGCCGCGCTGGCCGGGGGCCTTGCCGGGCTTCACTTCGACGCCGGCGAGCATCCCGAAGCCGCGCACGTCGGCGACCGCGGCAAGGTCGCCCATGGCGAACATCTTGTCGAGGAAGTAGCCGGAGAGGTCCCGTCCTTTCGCGAACAGCTGCTCCTTGCGGTAGATCTCGAGCGTCGCGAGTCCCGCGGCGCAGGCGGCCGGATGCGCCGAGTATGTGTAGCCGTGGAAGAACTCGGGGCTCCCCTCGGGCGCCGCATCGAGGATCGTGCGGTAGATGTCCGCACGCACCGCCACGGCTCCCATCGGCTGGGCGCCGTTGGTGAGCGCCTTCGCCATGGTGATGACATCGGGCGTCACGCCGAAGGAGGTCGCGGCGAAGGGCTCGCCGGTGCGCCCGAAGCCGCAGATCACTTCGTCGAATACCAGCAGAATTCCGTAGCGGGTGCAGATCTCGCGCAGCCGCTCGAGATAGCCGCGCGGCGGGACGATGACGCCGGTAGAGCCGGCGACCGGCTCGACGAACACCGCCGCGATACGCTTCTCGCCCGCCAGGTTCACGAAGCGCGTCAGGTCGTCGGCGAGCTCGGCGCCCTTGGCGCCCATGCCGCGCGTCAGGCGGTTCTCCGGCAGCAGCGTGTGCCGCAGATGCAGGATTCCCGGCATCAGCGCGCCGAACACCTCGCGATTGCGCACCATGCCGCCGAGCGCCGTGCCGCCGATGTTGACGCCGTGATAGGCGCGCTCGCGCGAGACGAAATAATTACGCTGCCCTTCCTTGCGCGCCAGGTGATACGCGAGCGCCACCTTCATGGCGGTGTCGACCGCCTCGGAGCCGGAGTTGCAGAAGAACACATGGTCCAGCCCTTGCGGGGTCAGCGCGGCCACGCCGTCGGCGAGCTCGAACGCGCCCGGGTGGCTCCTCTGGAAGGACGGTGTGAAGTCGAGCGTCTCGAGCTGCCGGGCCACCGCGGCCGCGATCTCCGGGCGGCAGTGGCCCGCGGCGCTGGTGAAGAGCCCCGAGCTGCCGTCGAGAACCTTGCGGCCGCTCGGCGTGTAGTAGTGCATGCCCTGGGCGCGCACGAACAGGCGCGGCTCGCGCTTGAACTCGCGGTTGTTGGTGAACGGCAGCCAATGCCGTTCCAGGTTTTCGACCTTCATGTCCATGTGGATCTCCCAATCAGCCGAAGGTGGAGCCGATCTCCGCCGCCGCCGCGCGCAGGCGCGGGATGAATTCGATGGCGCGCATCAGGGGCAGCCGTGCGGTCGCACCCTGCACCGCCAGCGAGGCGATGACGTCGCCGTCGCGGCTGCGCACCGGTACCGCAACGCAGGCGACCCCGAGCACGTACTCCTCGTTGTCGACCGCGTAGCCGACGGACACGATGCGGTCGAGCTCGGACTCGAGCACCGCGCGGTCGGTGATCGTGCGCTCGGTGAAGCGCTCGAGGGGCAGCAGCCCCAGCAGCCCCTGACGCTCGGGCGGCGGCAGGTGTGCGAGCAGGAGCTTGCCGCTCGCGCAGCAGTGCGGGGGCAGCCCGCCGCCGCCTTCGGCCATATGGAGCCGCAGCGGCCAGGGCGCCTCGACGCGATCGAGGTAGACGAGCGTCCCCTTCTTCAGCACCGCGAGATTGCAGGTCTCGGTGATCTCGCTCACCAGCGCGCGCAGGATCGTACGCCGCTGCGCCGCGGCGGCATCGCTGCGCAGCACGTCGAGCGCGAAGCGCGACAGCCGCTCGCCGATGATGAACGCGCGCCCGCCGGGCTCGCGGGCGAGGAACCCCGCCTCCTCGAAGAGAGTGAGCGTGCGGTGCAGTGTCGGCTTCGGCAGGTCCGTCGCCTGCATGAGCTCCGAGAGCGTCACCGCCCGTCCGGCGCGCACCAGAACCTCGAGAACGCCGAAGGCCTTGAGGGTCGAGGAGGTCTCGCCGGCGATCTCCGGGATCTCGGCGGGGAGTGAGAGGACGCGGTTCATCCTGGCTGGCCCGCCGTTCCGTTAAACGAAACGCATGGGTCTACACAGAGGGATCTCGCTTGCCTGTCCACCGCAGTATTGTAATATGCGCGCTCTGAAAGAAACAAATCATTTCGCCTGAAGAAACTACAGTAACCGGAGCGAAGCGATGAGCCAGCCGCAGAAGATGGGCCCCTCCGAGGCGCTCGTCGAGACCCTCGCCGCCAACGGTGTTACCCACGTCTTTGGGATCGTCGGCTCGGCCTTCATGGATGCCCTCGATATCTTCCCCGCCGCCGGCATCCGCTTCGTGGCGGTTGCTCACGAGCAGGGCGCGATCCACATGGCCGATGGCTACGCGCGCGCCTCGGGCCGGCACGGAGTGTGCATTGCGCAGAACGGGCCCGGCGTCACCAACTTCGTCACCGGCGTTGCGGCCGCTTACTGGGCCCATTCGCCGGTCGTGTTCATCACGCCGGAGACCGGCTCCATGACCATGGGCCTCGGCGGCTTTCAGGAGACCGAACAGCTGCCGATCTTCTCGAAGATCACCAGGTACCAGGGACACGTCAACAACCCGCGCCGCATGGCCGAGATCGCCGCGCGCTGCTTCGATCGCGCCATGCTCGAAATGGGGCCGACGCAGCTGAACATCCCGCGCGACTATTTCTACGGCGAGATCGAGACCGCAATCCCCTCCCCCATGCGCATTGCGCACGGCGCGGGGGATGCGGCCGCGCTCGATGCCGCGGCGGAGCTGCTCGCCGGCGCCACTTTCCCGGTGATCGTGGCGGGCGGCGGCGTGATCAGCGCCGGCGCCGGAGCCGAGGCCACGCAGCTCGCGGACACGCTCGGCGCCGCCGTGTGCGCCAGCTACCTGCATAACGACGCCTTTCCCGCCTCGCATGCGCTCGCCGCGGGCCCGCTCGGCTATCAGGGCTCGAAGGCCGCCATGAAGCTCATCGCGCGGGCGGACGTCGTGCTCGCGCTCGGGACGCGCCTGGGTCCCTTCGGCACACTGCCGCAGTACGGGCTCGACTACTGGCCGAAGCAGGCCAGGATCATCCAGATCGACTCCGACCCGCGCATGCTCGGCCTCGTCAAGCCGGTCTCGGTCGCCATCCACGGCGATGCGCGCGCCGCGGCCGCCGCGCTCCTCGAGCGCCTCAGGAGCCGCAAGCTGGCCGGAGCCGCCACGCGCACCGAGCGCCTCGCGCGCATCGCCGCGGAAAAGTCCGACTGGGAATCCGAGCTCACCGGCTGGACTCACGAGCGCGATCCCTACTCGCTCGAGGTATCGGCCGAGTCGCGCTACATGCACCCGCGTCAGGTGCTGCGCGCTCTCGAGCACTCCCTGCCGCAGGGGTCCATGGTGTCCACCGACATCGGCAACATATGCTCGGTCGCCAACTCCTATCTGCGATTCGATCAGCCGCGCTCGATGTTCGCCGCGATGAGCTTCGGCAACTGCGGCTACGCCTTCCCGGTCATCTGCGGCGCCAGGATCGCCTGCCCCGAGCGTCCCGCGTTCGCCTACGTCGGCGACGGTGCCTGGGGTATCAGCTTCAACGAGCTCCTCACGTGCGCGCGCGAGAAGCTCGGCGTGACGCCCATCGTGTTCAACAACGGCCAGTGGGGCGCCGAAAAGAAGAATCACGTCGACTTCTATTCGCGCCGCTACCAGGGCGTGAACCTGGAGAATCCCAGCTGGGCGAAGGTGGCGCAGGCCTTCGGCTGCGAAGGCATCACCGTCGAGCGGCTCACCGACGTCGAGCCGGCGTTGCGCGCCGCCGCCGCGGCACAGGCGCAGGGCCGCACGACCGTGCTCGAGATGATGGTGACCCAGGAGCTCGGCGATCCGTTCCGCCGCGATGCGCTGTCCAGGCCCGTGCGGCACCTCGCCAGGTACCAGAAGTTCGTGTGATGGCACTCGCCTGCAGCGGCCCGGGGGCGCCGCGCCCATGAGCGGCAGCGCAGCGGCCTCCGGCAGCGCGGTGAGCGGCCTGCGGCGCTCGCTGCAACGGCGCCACATGCAGATGATCGCTCTCGGCGGAGTGATCGGCGCCGGCCTGTTCGTCGGCAGCGGCGTCGTGATCGCCGCCGCCGGGCCCGCGGCGGTCATCTCCTTCGCCCTCACCGGCACGCTCGTCGTGCTCGTAATGCGCATGCTCGGGGAGATGGCGGTCGCCTACCCCGCTGTCGGCGGCTTCTACGAGTACAACCGCCTCGCGCTCGGGGAGCTGGCGGGATTTCTCACCGGCTGGATGTACTGGTACTTCTGGGTGATCGTCGTAGCGCTCGAGGCGGTCGCCGGCGCCAAAATCCTCGGCACCTGGTGGCCGACGCCCGCGCCCTGGGAATTCACGCTCGCCCTGATGACGCTGTTCACCATCGTCAACCTGCTCTCGGTGCGCTCCTACGGGGAGGCGGAGTTCTGGTTCGCCTCGATCAAGGTGGCGGCGATCGTGGCCTTTCTCGTCGCCGGCGCGCTGTTCGTCTTCGGCGGCTGGCCCGGCGCGCACGCGGGTCTTGCGCACCTCACGGCCGACGGCGGCTTCATGCCGAACGGCATCGTGCCGGTGCTCACGGGCGCGGTCGCCGCGACCGGCTTCTACTTCGGCGCCGAGATCGTCACGATCGCGGCCGCCGAGTCCGCCGAGCCCGAGAAGGCGATCGCGGAAACCACCCAGTCGGTGATCTGGCGCGTGCTGGTCTTCTACATCGGCTCGATCTTCCTGGTCGTCGCGCTGGTGCCCTGGAACGACACGGTGCGCATGTCGCGCCCCTACGTGAGCGTCATGGAGGTGTTGCGCATTCCGGCCGCCGCCACCGTCATGAGCCTCGTGATCCTGACCGCGGTGCTCTCGGCCCTCAACTCGGGCCTGTTCGCCTCCTCGCGCATGCTGATGGCGCTCGCCGGACGCGGCGATGCGCCCGCCGCCGCGGCTCGCCTCGACCGGCGCGGCGTGCCGGTGGCTGCCATTCTCGCCAGCACCGCGTTCGGCTATGTGACCGTGGTGATGAGCTACCTCTCCCCCGACCGGATCTTCGCCTTTCTGGTCAACTCCTACGGCACGGTGGCGATCTTCGTCTACCTGCTGATCAGCGTGGCGGAGCTGCGGCTGCGGCGCCGTCTCGAGCGCGAAGCGCCGCAGCGGCTGCGCATCCGCATGTGGGGCTACCCCTGGCTCACGCGCCTCGCGATCGCCGGGATGGCGGCGATCCTCGCCGCCATGGCGGTGATCCCCGAGCAGCGGCTATCGCTCGCCTTCGGGCTCGTGAGCGCCGGCATCCTGCTCGCAGCCTGGGCGCTGCGCTCGGCCCTGCGGCGCGAGCGCGAGGTGCAGGCCTGATGCAGCTGCTCGTCCTCAACGCCGGCAGCTCCTCGCTCAAGTTCGATCTGCTCGAGTGGTCCGGGACCGGTGTGGCGCGCCCCCTCCGCAGCGGCGCGGTCGTCGAGCGGGCCGGGCCGGGAAGCTTCGCGCTCGAGAGCGCGGCGCCGGCGCCGCCGCTGCCGGCCACGGTGCGCACCCTCGGCGCGGCCGCGGACTTCGTGCTCGCCTGGCTGTCGGACGCGAGCGCGCACGGGCGCGATCTCCTCGCGCAAGTCGCGGCGACCGTCCACAGAATCGTCCACGGCGGCGAGCTCTTCCGTGCGACCACACGGCTCGGCGCCTCCGAGCTCGCCGCGCTCGCCGCCCTCGACGAGCTCGCGCCGCTGCACAACCCGCCGGCGCTCGCGGTAATCGCCAGCGTTCGTACGCGGCTCGGCGACGCCACCCCGCTCATCGGAGTATTCGACACCGCCTACTACGCCACCCTGCCCGAGGCCGCCTGGCGGTACGCGGTGCCGGCGCGCTGGTATCAGGACTTCGGCGTGCGCCGCTACGGCTTTCATGGCACGGCGCACCGTTACCTGTGCGCCGCGGCGCGCGCGCGCGCCCGTCCGGGCAAGCCCACCCGCCGGGTCGTGAGCCTGCAGCTCGGGCGCGGCTGCTCGGTGACCGCGACGCTCGATGACCACCCCATCGCAACCAGCATGGGCTTCACCCCGCTCGAAGGCCTGGTCATGGGAACGCGCTGCGGAGACCTCGATCCCGGCGCACTGCTGCACGTCATGGAGCGCGCGGCCCTGTCGCCGGCTGCGATGCGCGCGGCGCTCAACAACGACAGCGGGCTGAAGGGCCTGTCGGGGGGCAGTGCCGACATGCAGGAGCTGCTGCGGCGCGAGCAGCAGGGCGATGCGCGTGCCGCCCTCGCCATCGAGATATTCTGTCGGCGCGCGCGGCACTACCTGGGGGCCTTCACGAGCGAGCTGGGCGGAGTCGATGTCATCGCCTTCGGCGGCGGCATCGGCGAGCACAGCCCGCAGATCCGCCACCGCATCGTGCGCGGCCTCGAGTGGGCCGGGATCACGATCGACGAGGAAGCGAACCGCGCCCGCGATGCAGCCAGCATCGGCGCGCCCGGCAGCCGGGCTGCCGTGGAAGTGGTCCGCGTCGACGAGGCGAGTGTACTGGCCGAAGAAGCCGCGGCGCTCCTGAGGCGCGCCGCCTGAAGACCAACCATAATTGGCCCGGCATCTGGAGATTCTTGCAATGAGCGTAACAGATAAGCTTTCTTCAACGGGGCGCGTGCCTGACGAACTCCGCCATGCCTCGGCACAACAGCAGCGGTTCGATCAGGACAATACCGAGAACACCGTCGGCTACGTGATGCTCGACTGCTCTGGCACTACGATGGACCGCTATGTCGATGCGCCGGCCATCGTATTCGTCGAGGTGTTCAGGAAATACGGCCTCGAGATCAGCATGGACGAGGCGCGCAAGCCCATGGGTCTGCGCAAGGACCTGCACATCCAGGCGGTCACTGAGATTCCGTCAGTTCGCGAGCGCTTCACGGCGAAGTTCGGCCGGGAGCCGACGCAGGCAGACGTGGACAAGATGTTCGCGGTATTCGTTCCGACTCAGATCGACCTCCTGAAGAGCGGCAACTACCATGAGCTCTTGCCGGGCACGGCGGAGGTCGTCCGCAAGATGCAGCAGGACGGAATAAGGATCGGTGTCACTACCGGATTCACCCGCGGCATGCTGGATATCCTGCTCGCCGGCGGCGCCAGGCAGGGATTCAATCCCGATGCTGCCTGCGCCGGCGACGAAGTGGAAATGCCTCGCCCAACTGCGTACATGGTCATCAAGAACCTCGAGCGTCTGGGCGTGTTGAACCTCAGGAACGCGATGCGCCGCACGGTCAAGGTGGACGACACCGTCTCCGGCGCCGGAGAGGGCGCGCCGCTGTGCTGGCGGGTGGGCGTATCGAAGTGGAGCAACTACGTGGTCGACAGCTGGGCCGTGGCAAGGTCGCTGAGTCCGGAGCAGCTGGCGGCGCGGGAGCGAGCTTCAAAAGAGAAGCTGATCAGCGAAAGCGGTGCGCATTACGTGATCGACGATCTGCGGGACCTGCCGGCGGTGATCGCCGACATCAATCAACGGCTGGCCCGCGGGGAGAGCCCGGACTGAGAGGACACGTTCATGAGCACCGAGCCGTATCTACTGACTCCCGGACCGCTGACGACCTCGTTGCGCACCCGGCAGAGCATGCTGCGCGACTGGGGATCCTGGGATGTCGACTTCAACAGCATCACGCGCCGGGTCCGCGAGCGGCTGTTGCAGATCGTTCACGGCACCGGAAGCCACGAGTGCGTGCCGATGCAGGGCAGCGGCACGTTCTCGGTCGAGGCGGCCATCGGCACGCTGGTGCCCCGCACCGGACACGTCCTGGTCCCGCAAAACGGGGCTTACTGTCAGCGCATCGCCCGAATATGCCGCGTGCTCGGTCGCAAGCTGACAACCATCGACTACGCCGAGAACATGCAGGTTGACACCGCGGACGTCGAGCGCGTGCTGCGCACCGACGCCTCGATCACGCACGTGGCGCTGGTGCATTGTGAGACCAGCACCGGGATCCTGAACCCTTTGCAGGAGGTCGCCCAGGTCGTCGCGCGCCACGGCCGGGGCCTCATCGTCGACGCGATGAGCTCCTTCGGCGCGCTCGAGATCGACGCGCGCACTACGCCCTTCGATGCCGTCGTAGCCGCTTCGGGGAAATGTCTCGAGGGACCGCCCGGCATGGGCTTCGTCGTGGTGCGCCGCGAGGCGCTCGAGCGCTGCGCGGGCAACTGCCATTCGCTCTCGCTCGACCTGTATGACCAATGGATCTACATGCAGAAGACCACCCAATGGCGCTACACGCCGCCGACCCACGTCGTGGCAGCATTCGATTCGGCAATCGCCCAGTATCTCGAGGAGGGCGGCCTCGCGGCGCGCGCCGCCCGCTACGCCCAGAACAGCCGCACTCTGATCGGCGGCATGTCCAAACTCGGGCTGAAGAGCTTTCTGCCCGCAGCCATTCAGGCGCCGATTATCGTGACCTTCCTCGCGCCCGACACTCCCCGCTATGTCTTCAAGGATTTCTACGACGCCGTCAAGGCGCGCGGGTATATCCTGTATCCGGGAAAGCTCACCACGGTGGAGACGTTCCGGGTCGGCTGCATGGGACAGCTCGGCGAGCGCGGCATCGCCGGCGCAGTCGAGGCAGTAGGCAAGGTGCTGGCGGAGATGCGGGCGGCGGCCTGAAGGGCCCCGCAGCCGACTGCGTGATGCCGGCCTTCACCAAACCTAAGACCTGCTCCCTTCCGTGGCTGCCCTGACGGCGCCCGGCACGCGCGCGCTGCGCATTGCGCAGACCCGCACCGTGCTGCTGCTGTTCTTCGGCTACGCCTCCTGCTACTTCTGCCGCTCGAACCTCTCGGTCGCCACCCCCCTGCTGGTGGACGAGCTCGGCCGGCACGGCGTGAGCCACCAACAGGCGCTCCTCGGGCTCGGCTACCTCGCCTCAGCCGGGGTGGGCGCCTATGCCCTCGGCAAGTGGTTCCTCACCGGGCTCGGGGACTACTGGGGCGGCAAGCGCAATCTTCTCATCGCCACCGGGGGCGCGACGCTCTTCACGCTGTTGTTCGCTTCGAGCTCTGCGCTGCCCGTGTTCGCCCTCGCCTGGATCGGAAACCGTCTCAGCCAGTCGATCGGCTGGTCCGCGCTGGTAAAGGTCTCCTCCAAGTGGTTCAGCTACGCAAAGTACGGGACCATCGCCGCCATTCTCACCTGCAGCTACCTGATCGGCGACGCAGCGGCCCGCCAGTCGATGGCCTGGCTGCTGGATCGCGGCGTGGGGTGGCGCGGACTGTTCCTGTTCGGCGCCTGCGTCGCGGGCCTCATGTTCGTCTGCAACCTGCTGCTGCTGCGCGAGTCGTGCACCGAGGAAGGATATCCGGAGCCGGCAGTGAACCCCGGCAACGTCTTCGCCGGAGCCGCCGCGACGCCGCACAGCTTTCTCGAACGCGTAATGCCGCTGCTGCGCAGCCGCGCGTTCCTCACGGTATGTCTGCTCGGCTTCGCGACCACGATGATCCGCGAGACCTTCAACACCTGGACGCCTCAATACCTGCACGACTTCGCTCATTTCAGCGTGAGTCGCGCGGCCGCGTGGTCGGCGATCTTCCCGGCAGCCGGAGCGCTTTCCGTGCTGCTGGCAGGCTGGTCGAGCGACCGGCTGGGTCCCAACACGCGTGCGCTGCTGCTGTTCGCGGGCCTGAGCGCCACCACGCTCGCGATGCTCGCGCTCAGGTCGGTGCAGCCGGGGGCGGCGGGCGGCGTGCTGCCCGTGGCGATGATCGGGATTGCGGGCTTCTGTCTGCTCGGTCCTTACTCCTTCCTTCCGGGCGCCTTCGCTCTCGACTTCGGGGGTAAGCAGGCCGCCGCAGCCGCTTCGGGCATGGTCGACGGTACCGGCTACTTCGGCGGCGTCGCCGCCGGCTCGTTCATGGTTTGGCTGTCGCAGCGCTTCGGATGGGGATCAATGTTCCTGACCCTCGCCGTGGTGGGGGCGCTCGCGACCCTCGGGGCCTGCTACCTGCACGTTCTGAACTCGCGACGGGCAATCCCCGCAGCCTGAGGCCCGCGCAGCGTGAAGATCGCGACCCTCGAGACTTTCGCCAACCAGTTCGTGTGCTTCGTGCGCGTGACGACCGACTCGGGCCACGTCGGCTGGGGCCAGACCTCCACCTACAACGCCGACATCACCGCGAGCATCTTTCACCGCCAGGTCGCTCCCTGGTCGCTGGGCCAGGATGCCGGCAACATCGACGCGCTCATCTCACGCGTCGAGGAGCGTGAGCACAAGTTTCCAGGCAGCTACCGCTGCCGTGCGCTAGCCGGACTCGATACGGCGCTGTGGGACCTGCGCGGCCGGGTCGAAGGAAAGCCGGTCGTGGAGCTTCTCGGGGGGCGGCCGGGGCGCCTGCGCGCCTACGCCTCCTCGATGAAGCGCGACATCACCCCGCAGCAGGAGGCGGCGCGCTTCCTCGCGCTGCGCGACGCGTACGGCTTCGATGCCTTCAAGTGGCGGGTCGGAGCCGAGTGCGGTCACGACGTCGACGAGTGGCCTGGGCGCACCGAGGCGATCGTGCCGCTGGTCGCGCGCGCGCTCGGCGCCGGTGTCGCCAAGCTGGTCGATGCCAACAGCGGCTTCTCCCCGCCGCGTGCGATCGAGGTCGGGAGACTGCTGGAGGCCGAGGGCGTCGGCCATTACGAGGAGCCCTGCCCTTACTGGAAGCTCGAGGAGACCAAGCGCGTCGCGGATGCGCTCGCGATCGACGTCAGCGGCGGCGAGCAGGACTGCGATCTCGCCACCTGGGCACGCATGATCGGGATGCGTGCGGTCGACATCGTGCAGCCCGACGTCCTGTACATGGGCGGCATCGCGCGCACGCTCAAGGTCGCGCAACTTGCGGCCGCGGCGGGCATGCCGTGCACCCCGCACAGCGCCAACCGCTCGCTCGTCACGCTGTGCACCATGCACCTTCTCGGTGCCATTCCAAACGCCGGCAAGTATCTCGAGCTGTCGATCGAGGGCGACGACTACTACCCGTGGGAGCGCGGGCTGTTTCGCCAGGATCCCTACCGCGTCGAGGACGGGCAGGTCACAATCCCGTCCGCGCCCGGCTGGGGGGTCGAGATCAATCCCGCATGGCTCGAGGCGGCCGCCTACCAACGCAGCACTCAGGAGCGATAGTTCATGCAGCCAGAAGAGGTGCGCACCGCGGCCGAGGCCCGCGCCATCGTCGAGGAGCGGGGACTCACGCACGTCAAGGTCGGCGTGTTCGACAACGACGGGATCCTGCGCGGCAAGTTCATCGATCGCGCCAAGTTCTTCTCCGCCCTCGAGAAGGGCCTCGGCTTCTGCGACGTGGTGCGGGGGTGGGACTCGAACGATCAGCAGTACGACAACGTCAGCTTCACGGGCTGGCACACGGCCTTTCCCGATGCTCCGGTGCGGCTCCTGCCCGCGACCTGCCGCTCGCTGCCGCTCGAGGGTAACATGCTGCTGTTCCTCGGCGAGTTCGCCGGCAGGGCCGAGGAGGTATGTCCGCGCGCGACGCTGCGCCGGGTGCTGGCGCGCGCCGCCTCCATGGGTTATGGCACGGCGAGTGCCGCGGCGGAGTACGAGTTCTTCGTCTTCAGCGAGACCCCGGCAAGCGTGCGCGAGAAGCACTACCGCAATCTCACCAACCTGACACCCGGCTACTTCGGCTATTCGGTGCTGCGCAGCGGCGTGCACGCCGAGCTCTACCAGGCGCTGCTCAAGCTCGCCGACGACATGCGCATGCCGATCGAGGGGCTGCACACCGAGACCGGGCCCGGCGTCATGGAAGCGGCGCTGCACTATGCCGAGGCGCTGGAGGCGGCCGACCGCGCCGCGCTCTTCAAGACCTTCGTTAAGGTGCTCGCCCAGCGGCGCGGGCTGATGGCGACCTTCATGGCGAAGTGGTCGCAGCAGCTGCCCGGCCAGAGCGGGCACCTGCACGTGTCGCTCGCCCGCAAGGACGGCGGGTCGGCGTTCTACGACGAGAGCAAGCCCCACGCCATGTCGGACGAGATGCGCTGGTTCGTCGGCGGCCAGCAGGCGCTGATGCCCGAGCTTCTCGCCATGGTGGCCTCGACCGTCAACAGCTACTCGCGGCTCGTGCCGGGCTACTGGGCGCCGACGTCGGCGACCTGGGGCGTCGAGAACCGCACCTGCGCGCTGCGCGTCATACAGGGTGGTCCGAAGAGCCAGCGGGTCGAGTATCGGATCGCCGCCGCCGACATCAATCCCTATCTCGCCCTCGCGGTGGCGATCGGCTCGGGGCTCTGGGGCATCGGGCATCGCATCGAGCCCGACGAGCCGATTACCGGCAACGCCTATGACAGGAAGCTTCCCGCGAAGCGCCAGCTGCCGCGTACGCTCACCGAGGCGGCCGAACGCCTGACGGGCTCGAAGGCCGCGCACGAGCTCTTCGGCAAGCCGTTCGTCGAGCACTACGCCGCGAGCCGTGAGTGGGAAGAGCGCGAGTTCCGCCGCGCGGTCACCGATTGGGAGCTGGCGCGCTATTTCGAGATCATCTGATGGCCCTCGAGGTCCTGAAAACCATCTCGCCCGTCGACGGCCGCGTCTACGCCGAGCGCACTGCCGCGACCGCGTCCGAGATCGACGCCGCACTCGAGCGTGCGGCCAGGGCGCAGCGCGACTGGCGCGCCGTACCCCTGCCCGAGCGCGCGGCGATCATGGATCGCTTCTGCGGCGAGTTCGAGCGGCGCAGCCCCGGCATTGCCACGGGGATCACCTGGCAGATGGGACGCCCGATACGCTTCGCGCCGGGCGAGGTGCGCGGCACGCTGGAGCGCGCCCGCTACATGATCGGGTGCGCGGGCAGCGCGCTCGCCGACATCGACGCGGGACCGAAGGCCGGCTTTCGCCGCTTCATCCGCCGCGAGCCCCTCGGCGTCGTGTTTACGGTGGCCGCCTGGAATTATCCGTACCTCATCGCCGTCAACAGCGTGGTACCCGCCCTCATGGCGGGCAATGCCGTGGTGCTCAAGCATTCGGCACAGACGCCGCTGGCCGCGGAAGCCTTCGCCGAGTGCTTCGCCGCGGCGGGCCTCGCGCCGGGGCTGTTCCAGGTATTGCATCTCTCGCACGCGGACACCGGGCGGGTGATCGCCGATGCGCGCGTCCGCTTCGTGGCCTTCACGGGCTCCGTCGCCGGCGGCCGTGCGGTGCAGCGCGCCGCGGCCGAGCGCTTCGTCGGCGTCGGCCTCGAGCTCGGCGGCTGCGACCCGGTGTACGTGCGGCATGACGCGGACCTGAAGCACGCGATCGAGAACATCGTCGACGGCGCCTATTTCAACTCCGGCCAGTCCTGCTGCGGGCTGCAGCGCATCTACGTGCACGAGAGCATCTACGAGCCCTTCACGCTTGGTGCCATCGAGCTCATCCGGCAGTACCGGCTCGGCGACCCGCTCGATCCCGAGACCACGCTCGGGCCCGTGGTGCGGACCGCGGCGGCGGATGCGGTGCGCGCGCAAATCCGCGCATCGGTCAACGCCGGCGCCCGGCCCGCGATCGAGGAGCGCGAGTTCGCCGCGAGCGCCGCGGGCACGCCCTATCTCGCGCCGCAGCTGCTGCTCGATGCGCCCGCGGGCAGCACGGTGATGCGCGAAGACATCTTCGGCCCGGTGGCCGGCGTCGCCAGGGTGCGCTCGGACGAGGAGGCGGTCGCACACATGAACGACAGCACCTTCGGCCTCACCGCGGCGGTGTGGACGCGCGACCGCGAGGCCGCCGAGCGGCTCGGCGCCGCGGTCGAGACCGGCACCTTCTTCATGAACCGCTGCGACTACCTCGATCCCGCGCTCGCCTGGGTGGGCGTGAAGGATTCGGGGCGCGGCTGTACTCTTTCGGTGGTCGGGTACGAGCACCTGACGCGGCCCAAATCCTTTCATCTGCGGGTGACGACGTGAGCGCGATTCTCAAAGCCAACTGGAACTATCCGACCACGGTGTGGGCGGGTCCCGGACGCATCGCCGAGCTGCCTGCGGCCTGCACGGCGCTCGGCATCAGGCGGCCGCTGCTGGTTACCGACGAGGGCCTGCGCGAGGCTCCCATGGTGCGGCGCGCCTGCGCGCTGGTGCCGGGTTCGGCTCTCTTTGCGCGCGTGCGCGGCAACCCCGTGGCCGCGAACATCGAGGAAGGGCTCGCCGCCTATCGCGCCGGATCTCACGACGGCGTGATCGCCTTCGGCGGCGGCTCGGCGCTCGATGCGGGCAAGGTCATCGCCTTCATGTCGGGACAGACGCGGCCGCTGTGGGATTTCGAGGACGTCGGCGACTGGTGGACACGCGCCGACCCCGCCGGCATTGCCCCGGTCGTCGCCGTGCCGACGACGGCCGGCACCGGCTCGGAGGTGGGGCGCGCCGGGGTCGTCGTCAACGAGGAGAGGCACCAGAAGAAGATCACCTTCCACCCGCAGATGATGCCCAGAGTCGTGATCAGCGATCCGGAGCTCACCGTCGGGCTGCCGCCGGCGATCACCGCCGCCACCGGCATGGACGCCTTCGTGCACTGCTTCGAGGCCTTTTGTGCACCGGGATTCCATCCGCTCGCCGACGGAATTGCGCTCGAGGGCATGCGGCTCATCCAGGCCTACCTGCCGCGGGCGTGCGAGCACGGCGCCGATCTCGAGGCGCGCTCGCGCATGCTGGCCGCGGCCAGCATGGGTGCCACGGCCTTTCAAAAGGGCCTGGGAGCCGTGCACGCGATCGCGCATCCGGTCGGCGCGCACTTCAATACTCATCACGGACTCACCAACGCCGTGTTGCTGCCGTACGTCATCACTTACAACCGACCGGCGATCGAAGCCAGGGTGGCCGTCATCGCGCGGGTGCTGGACTTGAAGGGCGAGCCGTTCGCTGCGTTCTTCAACTGGGTGCTCGGGTTCCGGCGGCGGCTCAAGATCCCGCAAACCCTCGCCGACATCGGCGTTCCGGCGGCGAGCGCCGAGCTCATCGGCCGCGAGGCCGCGCTCGACCCTTCGGCATCGGGCAACCCGCAGCCAGCGGACGCCGCGGCCTATGCGCGCATCTTCCGCGCCGCGGTCAAGGGCGACCTGGCGCCAATTTAACGAGACAGCTCCGCGACAGCCTCCCGCCACAGCGTCTCGTTGGCGGCCGCCACCACGCGGCCGTCGCTCGCGGTCGACAGGGTCTCGCCGCGCCAGCCGCTGATCCGGCCGCCGGCGCCCTCGACGACCGGAATCACGGCCATGAAGTCGTGGGGCTTCAGCTGCACCTCGACCACGAGCTCACACGACCCCGAGGCGAGCATGCCGTACAGGTAACAATCCCCCCCGTAACGACGCAGCGCCGCACGCGCGCCGAGCGCCTCGAAGCGCGCCCGCTCCTCGGGGTTGAAGGTCTCGGCGGTGGTCGTGTACACGACGGCCTCGCCGAGCGTGCGGCGCTCGCTGGTGCGCGCCGCGCGGCCGTTGAAGAGGGTCGGGCGTCCCTCGCATCCCACCCAGCGCTCGGCGAGCGCCGGCGCCTCGATCACACCGATCACCGGCCGTTCGCCCTGCACCAGGGCGATCAGGGAGCCAAAGAGCGGGAAGCCGCTGATGAAGCTCTTGGTGCCGTCGATGGGGTCCAGCACCCAGGCGAACTCGCCGCTTCCCTCCGCGGGGAACTCCTCGCCGCGAATCGCGTGCTGCGGGAACGCAGCGCGGATCATGCGGCGCATTTCGGTCTCGATGTCCTTGTCGACGACCGTCACGGGAGTCCCGTCGCTCTTGCGCGTCACGGCGACCGGCGTGCGGAAATGCCGCGCGGCGATGCGGCGCGCGACGTCGGCGAGCTGCCCGGCGAGAGCGAGCGCCGCGGCGCAGTCCGGATGGTTCGCAAAGCTCATGCTGCACGCCGTCGCGCGTAGGGCAGCACCTCGAGCTCCAGCCAGTTGCGCAGCTCCGCAAGCTTCAAGGTCTCCTCCTGCACGGCCGGACCGAGGCCGTGCTTCCACGCGAGACGCCGGTCGTGCGGGTCGCGCATCAGCGCCCGCAGATCGGCGACGAAGCTCTCGAGCTCGGCACGGTCGGCGAACAGCCCTTCGTCGATGAGCTTCGGGCCGTAGCGCACCGCGCAGGCGGCGATCTCGGCGAAGCTGTATTCGGGATGGTATTGCACGCCCCAGAAGACCCCCGCCCCAAAGTTGAGCTCGAGCGCCTGCAGTCCCATCTCGTTGCTCGCAAGCGGCACTGCGCCCGCCGGGAGCTCGACGATATCGTCGCGGTGCACGGTGATCGCCTCGAATACGGCGGGCTTGCCGGCGTACATCGGATGGCGGCGCCCCACCTCGTTGAGCTCGATGCGCCGGCCGAAGCCGAACTCCCGTCCCAGCGGATTGGGGCGCACCCGCCCTCCCGCCGCGGTCACCGCCACCTGCATGCCCCAGCAACTGCCGAAAAACGGCACGCCGGCCGCGAACGTGGCGCGCGCCAGCTCGATCTGCCGCTCGATGTGGGCGCCGCCGTCGTAGACATTGAGCGCCGAGCCCGTGATCGCCACGCCGTCGTAAGCACCGACGCCCCGGGCCTCCGGCAAGCGCACCTCGCCGTCCGCGGGGCGCACGATGTCGCAGTGGACCCCGGCCAGGCTTCCGAGAGTATGCGCATAGGCCTCGCCGGTCGGCGAGCCGCCGGCTGCGACCTGCCGCTCGCGGACGTCGCGGAGGTTTCCGTCGATGACGAGGATGTTGGGACGCCTCATCGCTGCGCGCCGTCCGGCAGCGGCGGCACCGCAAGGCCCCTGCTCTCGAGGAGCCCGCGCAGCACGTCCGGCCGGTCGCTCGTCATGCCGTCGACGCCGAGCTCGAGCAGCCGCTCCATGTCCGCCGTGGCATTT
>DAHUXE010000054.1 GCA_027307325.1 Gammaproteobacteria bacterium
GCCGGCTGGTTCACCATGGCGAGCACTTCGCCGGTGTCGATGTCGAGCACCACGATGGAGCCCGCACGCGCGCGCTGCTCGCGCACGGCCGCCTTGAGCTCGCGGTAGGCGAGATACTGGATGCGCAGGTCGATCGACAGCACCAGGTCCCGCCCGGGGCGGGTGGACCGGATGCTCTCGACGTCCTCGACGATGCGCCCGTAGCGGTCCTGGATGACGCGCTTCGCGCCCGGCTCCCCGGCCAGCCAGTGATCGAAGGCGAGCTCGAGCCCCTCCTGCCCGGCATCGTCGACGTTGGTGAAGCCGAGGAGGTGCCCGGTCACCTCGCCCGCCGGGTAATAGCGGCGGTACTCGCGCGAGGTGTACACGCCCGGAATCGCGAGTGCCTTGATCTCGGCGGCTTCGGCCGGCTGGCGGCCGCGCGCGAGATAGAGGAACTCGCGGTCGAGATTGCTGGTGACGCGCCGCGCCAGCTCCTGGCGGTCGAGGCCGAGAGCGCCCGCGAGGCGCGGGATCTGCTCGTTGGCGAGCGCGAGCTCGCCGGGGTTTACCCAGATCGAATCGACCGGCGTGCTCACCGCCAGCGGCTCGCCGTAGCGGTCGGTGATGGTGCCGCGGTGAGCGGCGATCTGCAGCACGCGCGAGAAGCGCGCATCCCCCTGGCGCGCGAGAAAGCCGTGATCGACCAGCTGCAGGTCCACCGCGCGCCATAGGAGTGCCGCACAGGCGAGCGTGAGAGCGCCGAGCAGCGTGCGCGCGCGCCAGCGGAACGAGCGCGGCGCCGGGTCGCGACGCTCGCGGCCAGTCTTCATGGCGCGACCACGACGATGCTCTGCGGCGCCGGCATCGCCATGCGCAGCCGCGTGCTCGCAACGCGCTCGACGAAGGCGGGGCTCGACCACGCGCTCTGCTCGAGCTGCAGCTGTCCCCACTCGATCTGCAGATTGTCGCGCCGCCCGTTGAGCGCCTCGAGCTGGATGAAGAGCTCGCGCGCGCGGTGCTCGCAGTAGACGGCGCCAGCGGCCGAGGCCAGCACCGCGAGCCACAGCAGCGGCACGGCGATCGCGAGGGCCGCCCGGGCGCTCACGCGAGCTTCTCCGCCACGCGCAGCAGCGCGCTGCGCGCGCGTGGATTGCGCTTCAGCTCCGCCTCCGCCGGCCGCGTCTTGCGTCCGACGATCTTGAGCTGCGGCGCGGCACGCGGCGGCAGCACCGGCAGGTGCGCGAGCGCCGGATCGGGCTGCGATTCACGCTGCATGAAGCGCTTCACCGCCCGGTCCTCGAGCGAGTGGAACGTGATGACGACGAGGCGCCCGCCTGAGCTGAGCGTCGCGAGCGCGCCGCGGAGGCCCCGCTCCAGAGACCCAAGCTCGTCGTTGATGAACATGCGCAGCGCCTGGAAGGTGCGCGTCGCCGGATGCTTGCCGGGCTCGCGCGTACGCACCGCCTGCGCCACCAGCTGCGCGAGCTGACCGGTGCGCGTGAGTGGCGCGGTGCGCCGCGCCTCGACGATCGCACGGGCCACGCGGCGCGCGAAACGCTCCTCGCCGAAGCTCGCGATCACTTCGCGTATCTCGTCGACGCTCGCCCGAGCGAGCCAGGCCGAGACCGGTTCGCCGCGAGTCGGGTCCATGCGCATGTCGAGCGGGCCGTCGGCGCGGAAGCTGAAGCCGCGGCGCGCATCGTCGAGCTGCGGCGAGGACACGCCGAGGTCGAAGAGCACGCCCCGGCAAGCACGACCTTCTGCGTGTAGCGGCACGAGCGCGCCGAGATCGGAAAACGACGCGTGGACGAGCGTAAGCCGCACTTCGTCGGCAAAGCGCTGAGCCCCCGCCGCGATGGCCTGCGGATCGCGGTCGACTGCGAGCACGCGGCCCTCTCGACCCAGGGCCTGGAGTATGAGTGCCGTGTGGCCGCCGCGCCCGAACGTCGCATCGACATAGTAACCGTCCGCTTCCAGGGCCAGGCCCGCTAGCGCCTCCGCGGCAAGCACCGGTGTGTGCTCATCCCCCATAGAAGCGGCGCGCCTTTGGCCCAAAAACTCATCGCGGCCCAGTGGCCGCCTCTACAGCGACAGCGACTCCAGCTCGGACGGCAGATCGGTCGCCACCTCTTCATTCTTGAGCCACAGGTCGCGCCGTTCGTTCCATCGCGACTCGTCCCACAGCTCGAAGCGGTTCCCCTGGCCGATCAGCATCCCGTGCCGCCCGAGCTTCGCGAACTCGCGCAGCTCCGGCGGCAGCAACACCCTGCCGTGTCCGTCGAGCGGCAGATCGGTGGCATGCCCCACCATCAGGCGCTGCAGCCGCCGGGCCGTCGGATTGAGGCTCGGCAGGCTCATCAGCTTCCGTTCGATCTGCTCCCACTCGGGCAGCGGATAAATGAGGAGGCACTGGTCCTTGTCGACGGTGACCACCAGCCGGCCCTGGGCGAGGCCCGCGATCAGATCGCGGTAGCGGGTGGGCATGACCATCCGCCCCTTGTCATCCAGGGTGATCTTTGTTGCACCGCGAAACATGACCTGTACGGCGCCTCGCCGCCCATTTCCCCCCACTTTCTCCCACCGGCCGCCACTATAGGAATCGCCGGTGAACTATGTCAATTGAAAAAAGTGAGAAATTCGTCGCAGTCACAAAGACTTATGTACAAAAGACCAGCCCGGAAAATGGCTATCGGGGCCTGCGAGGCCCCATTTCACTCATAGCAATCAGGGGGTTGGCCTGTGAACCTTATACAGTGGCTCACGAGCCGGCCGGCTGGACGGCGCGGGCCGGAATCCTGAAGGCCGAGAGGGAGCGTCCCCTCGGGCATTGTTCGACGGTCATCGAACTTGGGAGAGTTGTGCGCCTCTACGAGGGTCCAACCCGCGTTTGTTCGATGCTCATCGAACTTGCGACGAGGGAAACCTCACGCGCGCGCCGTGCAGGCCCGCTCTCAGTGTGTCACGCGGCCTCGAACGCGTGGCGGATCCACTCGATCCGCGGCTCAGGCGATGCAAGATCGCTCACCACGAGCACGTCGAACCGCACGGGAAAGCGCGCAAGGTCCGCGCGCTGCTGCAGCAGCTGCTGCGCGGCGCGCGTGATGCGCCGCTGCTTGCGGCGGTCGACGCTCGCGGCCGCGGAGCCGAAGGCGGCATGCGCGCGCGTGCGAACCTCCGCGATCACGAGGACGCCGCGCTCGCGCGCGACGAGGTCGAGCTCGCCGAGGCGGCGGCGGTAGTTGCGCTCGAGGATGTCGCAGCCGTGCGCGCGCAGAAACTCCGCCGCCAGATCCTCGGCGCGCTTGCCGCTTCGTTGTCGCGGCGTGAGCACCCCAGGGTCCGCCCGGCCTTCGCCGCGTCAGCTCGCCGTGGCCGTCACGGCGATGCGTCCGGCAGCGCGCGCAACTCGCCGTCGTGCAGCTGCGCCCAGTTGAGCTCGCGGCGGATGCGCCGCTCGGGATCGAAGCTCAATCGCCCGGTGAGTCCGTCGATGTTGACGTCGCCGCGCGCGTGGCTCAGCGCCACCGCGAGCCGATAGGCATCGAAGCCGAAGGCGAACAGGCGGCTGCGCTGCAGGCCGCTGTTGTTGGGCCAGGCATCGCGCGTCGCTGCACGCACCGCCTCCGGGAGGTCGCCGCCCAGCATCCACGGCATGTCGGGAAACATGAGGCCATCGAGATCCTGATTGGCGCGCACGTCGGGCTCGAAGGCACTCGAGGTGGCGTAGGTCGGTATGTCGCCGGCGAAATGAAAGCGCAGCTGCGGGCGCAGCAGCCGCTCGGTGTTGGCAGGCGCCGGACAGAAGATGAAGCCGATGTCCCCGCGGCGCCGCGGCTCGAACTGCAGCTTCGTGCCGACCACGCCTTCCAGCCGGTGATAGCGTGCCTGGCTCTCGCTGATGCCGAGCGTCTGTGTCACGGCCTCGGAGTAATCGGTGCGGCTCGGATCGAAGGTCGCGGTCGCGATCAGCTGGCCGCCATCGCTCTCGAGCTCCTGGCGAAAGGCCGAGAGCACGCGTGCGCCCCACTCCCCGGCCGGCACCAGCGCGATGCCGCGCCGGTGATGATCGGCGATGATGCGCCGCGCCACGAGCCGCGCCTCGTCCTCGGGCGAGAGTGCGTACTGGTAGAAGCGCGGCGGCGGCGGCGTTTCTGGCGGCAGGAAGTTGAGCGCGAGCAGCGGCGGGCGCGCGCTGGCGTATTGCGCCGCGGCGATCACTTCCTCGCGCGTCAGCGGGCCCACGATGAGCTCGGCACCCGAGCCCGAGGCGCGGCTCAGCGCCTCGGCAACGCTCAGAACGCCCGTATCGTAGATGCGCACGCGCAGGCGCCCCGCCGGGGGCGCCTGGTAGTAGGCGGTGAGGAAGCCGTCGCGTACGTTCGCGGCCGCCGATGATGTGCGGCCCGTGATCGGCAGCAGCAACGCAATGTGCGGGGCGACTTGAACGCCGGCGGCTGCCGCCTCCGCGCCTGCCCCGGCTTGCCCGGCCCGCGCCCCACCTGCCGGCGCGGTAGCCTGCTCGGGGCCCACCGGATGCTCGGCCGCGGGCGGCGGCGCGATCAGCGAGCTCGGACAGCCGCTGAGCGTGAGCACCGCGGCGACAAGCGCGGCGCAGCGGATCATCCAACGGGTGAACGGCATTGGTTAGACTGGACCTCGAGGAGCCGCGGCTCCGTGCGGCACGAGGCTTGCGATTATAGATGGTCAAAGCGCCCGGCACGCTGCTCGTCGTAGCCACCCCCATCGGCAACCTCGCGGACCTGAGCCCGCGCGCCCGCGAGGCGCTCGCCCGTGCCGCGGTCATCGCCGCCGAGGACACGCGTCACACGCGCGTGCTGCTGCAGGCGACCGGGGTCGCGACGCCGCTCCTCTCGCTGCATGCTCACAACGAGCCGCAGCGTGTACCGGAGCTGCTCGAGAGGCTCGCCGCGGGCGAGGATGTCGCGCTGGTGAGCGATGCCGGCACGCCACTCATCTCGGATCCCGGCTTCGAGCTGGTGAGGCGCGCGGCCCAGGCCGGATTTGCCGTCCAGGCGATCCCCGGGCCCTCGGCAATCACCGCCGCGCTCGCCGTGGCGGGACTGCCGGTCCAGCGCTTCTGCTTCGAGGGGTTTCTGCCGGCGCGTGCGGGCGAGCGCCGCGCGGCGCTCGCGCGCCTCGCGCACGAGCCACGCACGCTGGTGTTCTTCGAGGCGCCGCACCGCATCCGGGCGATGCTCGCCGACCTCGCGGCGGAGCTCGGCGCCGACCGGGAGGCGGTCGTGGCGCGCGAGCTCACCAAGGCGCACGAGACGCTCTACCGCGGCACGCTCGGCGAGCTCGCAGCGCGCGCCCAACGCGAGGAAAACTTCGCGCGTGGCGAGCTGACGCTGGTGGTGCACGGAGCGGCCGCCGCGGCCCAAGCGGTCGACGATGCGGAGCTGCGCCGCACGATGCAGATCCTGCTCCGGCAGCTGCCCCCCGGGCGGGCGGCAGCTGCCGCGGCGCAGCTGACCGGAGCGACCCGTGCCGCCGCTTACGCGCTCGCGACCGGCGGCGGCCGGCAACCGGGGCGCTCCGAGCCGCCGCCCGACGAGGAGGAGATGCCATGACGAGGCCACACCCGGTAGTTGCCCGCGCCGAAGCCTTCTGCGCGCGCCTCGGGCTTCGCATCCCGGTGCTGCTCGCCCCGATGGCGGGAGCGTGTCCGCCCTCGCTTTCCGTCGCGGTCGCCGGCGCGGGCGGACTCGGTGCCTGTGGCGCGATCACGCTGCAGCCGGCGGCGATGCAGGCGTGGGCGAGTGAGTTTCGGGCCGGGTGCCGTAATGGCCCCTTTCAGATGAACCTGTGGATTCCGGAAGGCCCGCCAGTGCGGGATGCGGCGGCGGAGGGCGCGATGCGCGCCTTCGTCGGGCAATGGGGGCCGCCCGTCGCAGGCGATGCCGGTAACTTTGCGCGGCCGGATTTCGCGGCACAGTGCGAGGCGCTTCTCGAGATCGGACCGACCGCGGTCTCCTCGATCATGGGCCTCTACCCGGCAGCGTTCGTCGAGCGGATGAAGGCGCGCGGCATCCGCTGGATCGCCACCGTCACGACCGTCGCCGAGGCGCGGCTTGCCGCCGCCGCCGGAGCCGACGCCATCGTCGCGCAGGGGATGGAGGCGGGCGGACATCGGGGCTCGTTCGACGGCTCGCGGGCCGAGCGTGAGCTCATCGGTCTTGCGGCCCTCCTGCCCTCGGTGGTGGACGCCGTCAGCGTGCCGGTGATCGCGGCCGGCGGCATCGCGGATGCGCGCGCCGTTGCCGCGGCCCTCATCCTCGGCGCCTCGGCGGTCGCCGTCGGCACCGGCTTCCTGCGCTGTCCCGAAGCGCAGCTGCCGACCGCGTGGGCGGATGCCATTGGCAGGACCCAGCCCGAGGAGACAATGATCACCCGAGTCTTCTCCGGCCGGGCGGGACGCAGCGTGGCTACAGCCTTCGCCCGGGCCGCGGCGGCGCCGGGCGCGCCCGCGACGGCGCCCTACCCCGTACAGGCCGGACTCACGCTGGCGATGCGGGCACGGGCACTGAAGACGAACAGCCTCGACGGGCTCGCGGCCTGGGCGGGCCAGTCGGCAGCGCGCGCGCAGGCGAGGCCCGCCGCCGAAGTGGCCCGGGATCTGTGGAGCGGCGCCCGCGCAGTGCTCGAGCCGACTTGACTGTCTCAATTTAATGAGTTGACTTCGGCGCGCGCCGCCCTATCGTGCCGGGTCAGAGTCGGCCGGGCAGTCGCTGCTCCTGCGTCAGCAATGGCGAGGGGGTGGAGGAAAGTCCGGGCTCCGGCGGATCGGGTGCCAGGTAACGCCTGGGGGGCGCGAGCCCACGGAAAGTGCAACAGAGAGCAGACCGCCCAAGTCCCTCGCGGGACCGGCAAGGGTGAAACGGTGCGGTAAGAGCGCACCGCGTCGGTGGCAACACGCGACGGCACGGCAAACCCCACCTGGAGCAAGGCCAAATAGGGAAGCGGCGTGCGCCTTCAACGGCGGCACGCAGCGCTGATCCGCGCGCGCTTCCGGGTAGGCCGCTAGAGGTCCACGGTGACGTGGATCCCAGAGGAATGATTGCCCTCGACAGAACCCGGCTTACAGGCCGACTCTTTCTATGCGCTGCGCGCCGGCAAGAACCGGCGCTTACTTGACGACTTTGAGCTGCGGACGGCGCGGGCCGCCCTCTTCTGCGGGCGTCGGGTGCTTCGGTGGCTCGGGACCCAGGTCCTGCTCCGAGAACACCATGCCTTCGCCGGTCTCGCGCGCGTAGACGCCGAGCACCGCGCCCACCGGAAAACGCACGTGATGAACCACTCCGGCAAAGCGCGCGTCGAATTCCACGTCCTCGTTGCCGAGCCGCAGGCGCTGCGTGGCGCCTTCGCTCAGATTGAGTACGATCTTGCCGTCCTTGACGTAGGCGCGCGGCACCTGGGCGCCGTCGTGCCCGGCATCGACGATCACGTGGGGCGTGTTGCCCGATTCCGTGATCCACTGGTGCATGGCGCGCAGCAGGTACGGCCGCTTGGGTAACGCCGGGGTCATCGCCTTACCTGAGCAGCCTCATCTCCTGCTCCCGGTCGGTGAGAGCCTCGCGGAACGCCGGGCGTGAGAACACCAGCTGCATGTACTTCTCGAGCGGCTGCGCCTGCGGCGGCAGGTCGATCTCGTAGTGGGGCAGCCGCCACAGCACCGGCGCGATGGTCGCGTCCACCAGCGAAAACTCGTCGGAGAGGAAGAACGGCTTGATCTTGAAGAGCTCGGTGCTCTGCAGGATCGTGTCGCGCAGGATCTTCTTGAGCTTCAGCGCCTGCTTCTTGTCCGGCTCCTGGTCGATCTGCTTGGCGACGCTGTACCAGTCGCGCTCGATGCGGTACAGCGCGAGGCGGAACTGCGCGCGGGTCAGCGGGTCGACCGGCATGAGGGGCGGGTGCGGGAAACGCTCGTCGAGGTACTCGATGATGACCCGCGAGTCGTACAGCACCAGATCGCGGTCCACGAGCGTCGGCACGCTGTGGTAGGGGTTGAGATCGAGCAGGTCCTCGGGAAAGCGTCCCGCCTCGACGCTCACGATATCGATGCTGATGCCTTTCTCGGCCAAGACGATCCGCGTCCGGTGACTCCACGGGTCATCGGGTGCGGAGAACAAGGTCATGATGGATCGTCTGCTCGACACGCTCCCACTCCCGCGCGCGGCGCGCGGTTAGTGGACGTCCTTCCAGTACTCGCGCTTCACCAGCCAGGCGAGCCAGGTGAACAGCAGCAGAAACAGCACCACCCAGACGCCGAGCTGGCGGCGCTCGAGCTGCGTGGGCTCGCTCACGTAGTCGAGGAAATTCACGGTATCGCGCACGAAGCCGTCGTACTCGGCGAGGCTCACGCGCCCGGGAGCCACCGGCTCGAAATGATCGAACACCTGCTCGGAGGCGCCGCCGGGATGCGCCTCGGTGCTGAACACCGCCGCCTTGAGCCCCTCGAGCTCAGAGAGCACGTCCGGCATGGCCGTGGTCGGCAGCCGCAGATTGTTGGCGCCCGTCGGGCGCGTCGGATCGACGTAGAAGGTCGTGAGGAACTGGTAGATGTAGTCCTTGCCGCGCGCACGCACCATCAGCGAGAGATCCGGCGGCGTCTTGCCGAACCAGGCCTCGGCGTCGGCGGCCGGCATGCCCGTCAGGATATAGCCGGTCGCCTTGGCCGCCGGCGGCAGCAGCTCCTTGCCGAGCAGCTCCCCGGGAATCTTGAGGTCCGCGCCGAGCCGCGACCAGCGCTCGTATTTCAGCGAGTGGCAGCCGAGGCAGTAGCTGACGAAATTGCGGGCGCCGCGCTGCACGGACGAGAGGTCCGACACGTTGGTCTCGGCGCGCCAGCTCTCCCAGTCGGCGCCGAACTTCCCGCCCTCCTCCTCCGCCGCAGGCAGCCGGTGCGGCGCACAGGCCGCGACCGCCAGCAACGCGGCGGCGAGCAGTGCCTCAGTGCGCATGGTAGGTCACTCTTTCGGGCACGGGCTTCACCGGATCGAGCCTGGTGTAGAACGGCATCAGCAGGAAGTACAGAAAGTACAGCACCGCCAGAATGCGAGCGATGACTACGTAGATACCGAGCGCCGGCTGCATGCCGAGATAGCCCAGTCCGACGAACGAGACGACGAAGATCGCCAGCGCCGAGCGCGACATCCAGCCGCGGTAGCGCATCGACTTGACCGGCGAGCGGTCGAGCCACGGCACGAACAGGAACGCCATCACCCCGAGCAGTAACAGCAGCGCGCCGAGCCGCTGGTCGGGAACCGCGCGCAGCATCGCGTAATAGGGCGTGAAGTACCACACCGGCGTGATGTCCGCGGGAGTGGACACCGGGTTGGCCGGCTCGTAGTTCGGCGCCTCGAGGAACAGCCCGCCGAGGTTCGGCACGAAGAACACCACGATCGCGAGCAGCACCAGCAACACCGCGATGCCGACGAAGTCCTTCACCGTGTAATAAGGATGGAACGGAATGCCGTCGAGCGGCTTGCCGTCGGCGCCGACCTTATCCTTGATCTCGACGCCGTCCGGGTTGTTGGACCCCACTTCATGCAGCGCGACGAGGTGCAGCGCCACGAGCCCGAGCAGCGCGAGCGGCACGGCCGCCACGTGCAGCGAGAAGAAGCGGTTGAGCGTCGCATCCGCGATGCCGTAATCGCCGCGGATCCAGAGCACGAGGTCCGGGCCGATCCCGGGGATGGTGCCGAACAGGTTGATGATCACCTGTGCGCCCCAGAACGACATGTTGCCCCAGGGGAGCACGTAGCCCATGAACGCCTCCGCCATGAGCGCGAGGTACACCAGCATGCCGACAAGCCACAGGAGCTCGCGCGGCGCCTTGTACGAGCCGTAGAGGAAGGCCCGGAACATGTGCAGGTACACGACGATGAAGAAGAACGACGCGCCGCTCGAATGCAGGTAGCGGATCAGCCAGCCGAAGTCGACCTCGCGCATGATGAACTGCACGGAGTCGAACGCGGTCGCCTCGCCGGGCTTGTAGAACATGGTGAGGAAGATGCCGGTGACCAGCTGCAGCACCAGCACCACGAGCGCGAGCGAGCCGAAGAAGTACCAGACGTTGAAATTCTTCGGCGCGTAGTACTCGGTGACCTGGCTGGCGAGGAACTGGTCCACCGGCATCCGCTTGTTGAGCCAGGCCCAGAAGCCCTGTCCTGCGCGTGCGCCCGACTTGGGCATGGGAGCGGCCGTGCCGGTTGCGGTCTTTACGGTCACCCGGCAACTCCTTTCTCATCGGCGCCGATCAGCAGCAGGTGCTCCTTCGGGTAGGAGTAGGGCGGCACGCGCAAGTTGATCGAGGCCGGCGACCCGTCGAACACCCGTCCCGCGAGGTCGAAACGCGAGCCGTGGCAGGGACACCAGAAGCCTCCCGGCCAGGACGGGGACAGCTCACCGGCATCGAAGCGCTGCTTGGGCAGGCAGCCGAGGTGGGTGCAGATGGCAATCAGGACCAGGAACTCGGGAGTGCGCGAGCGCAGCTCGTTGCTGGCGTAGGGCGGCTGGACGGAGTCCTTCGATCCGGGATCCTTGAGCTCGCCGTCGTGACCTGCGATGCGTTTCACCATGTCGGGCGTACGCCGGACCACGAAGATCGGCTGCCGCCGCCACACCGGCAGGGCCATCTGCCCGGGCTCGAGCTTGCTGAGATCGAACTCGACCGGTGCCCCCTCGGCACGTGCCCGCTCCGAGGGACTCCAGGACTCGATGAAGGGGATGGCGGCGAACACGGCGCCCACCGCCCCGGTGGCTATGGTGGCTCTGGTGAGGAACTTGCGCCGGCTCAGGTCAACCTCGTCGCCGCCGGCGACGCCCGCGTGATCCGCCATCTCACCACTCTCCCGCGTTACTCAAAGACCCGCCGCAGCATCGGGTGCGCGTCTCTCACCACGCGGACTGCGCATGGGTGCAGTTTCGTACCTTGCGGGGGGCGGCGCATTATACACAAACGAACATGCCTCCCCGGCGCGCCTCGACGCAGCCGCGCGTCGAGGCTGTCGCGGAGTAGTGATGCTCAAGCACCTGGGCCGCGGACTGACTTTCGTGGTCGGTTCGGTCGTGGGCGGACTCGCGCTCGCATTTCTGATCGTGGCGGCACGACCGGAGCTCATCCGGGGTCGCGCCACGCCCCCGGCCGCGGCGGCGCCCGCGCCCGCGGCGCCCGCTCCGGCCCCGGCTGCAGCGACCGCTACCGCGCCCACGCCGGCTCCGCCACGGGTTTCCTACGCCGATGCGGTGCAGCGTGCCGCGCCTGCCGTGGTCAACGTGTATACGGACCGGCTGGTGACCGAGCGGCTGTCCCCCTCGCTCGGGGAGCTGTTCGGGGAGTACCTGCCGCGTTACCGGCAGCGCATCGAGCGCACGCTCGGCTCCGGCGTGATCGTCGATGACAAGGGTCACATCGTCACCAACCACCACGTCATCGCCAACGCCGAGTCGATTCGCGTGCAGCTCGCCGACGGGCGCGTTGCCGAAGCGCACGTCGTGGGCAGCGATCCCGACACGGACCTCGCGGTGCTGAGCGTGGGACTGAAGTTCCTGCCGGTGGCGCCTCTCGGGCGCTCCGATCAGCTGCGCGTCGGCGACGTCGTGCTCGCCATCGGCAACCCGCTCGGACTCTCGCATACCGTGACGCACGGGATCGTGAGCGCGCTCAGCCGCCCGCTCGGCATTGCGCCGGTCGAGGACTTCATCCAGACGGATGCGCCGATCAATCGCGGCAATTCCGGCGGCGCGCTGGTCGACTCGAACGGTGCGCTGGTCGGCATCAACACCGCGATGGTCGCCAAGAGCCTGGGCGTCGAAGGCATCGGCTTCGCCATCCCGGTGAACCTGGTGCGCGGCGTGCTCGTCGACATCATCGACCACGGCCGGGTGATCCGCGGGTGGATCGGCATCTCGCCCGAGGACATCTCGGAGGACCAGGCGCGCCAGCTCGGGCTGGCCCAGGGGGGCGTGGTGATCGCAAACCTCACCCTCGGCAGCCCCGCGCAGCAGGCAGGCCTGCTGCCGGGCGATCTGCTGCTTTCGGTCGACGGGGCGAGCCCGCGCGGTGCGCAGGATGTCCTCGGGCGTATTTCCCGCCACAAGCCCGGCTCCACGGTCAGCCTGCGCGCGCTCCGCGGCCACCGTACCTTCGAGGCGGAGGCGCGCGTGACGGAGCGCCCCCGCAGTCAGCAGTGAGAGCCATGACCGAGCTCCTCACCCGTCGCTTCGCCTCGCGCTTAAGCCTCGAGTCCGCGCTCGAGGAGCGCCTGGCGCGGGCGGTCTCGGCGCCGGTTGCAGCGGGCGGCGTGCCGCCCGCCATCATGCTCTCGGGTGGCACGACGCCACTGCCGGCGTACCAGGCGCTCGGCGCACGAGCGCACCTCGAGCGCAGCGACCGGCTCACGATCCTCTTCTCGGACGAGCGCTACGTCCCGGCCGACTCGCCGGCGAGCAACTACCTGAAGGCGCAACCGCTGCTCGCCGCCCTCGCCCTGCCCTCTGCCGCGGTACTGCGTGTGCGGACCGAGCTGCCGCTCGAGGACGCCGCGCGCGACTACGAGGCCCGGCTCGGCGCGCTCCTTAGGGACGGCGGGCGCATCGGGCTCGGGCTTCTCGGCCTCGGCGCCGACGGACACACTGCCTCGCTCTTCGGGGCGGCGGATCTCGAGCGGGCTCGGGGCCGGCTGGCCGTCGCCGTGCAGCGCCCGGACGGCATGGCCGCCGTGAGCGTGTCCCCGGACCTCCTGGGGCAGGTGGCCCAGCCGGTGTTCCTGGCAGCCGGCGCCGACAAGCGCGACGCGGTGGAGAGACTTCTCGCCGGGGATCCCACGCTCACCGCCTGGCGCGCGGTCGCCGGGTGTCCGCGGGTCGAGCTGTGGGTGGACGAAGCGGCCGCCGGGTAGGGCGGGCAGCTGCGCGTTCCCTCAGCCCAGCCCTGTTGCCTTGGCACGACGCCCGGCGCGCCGCCGCGGCGTGACCGGCCGATGCCAGCCGGCGCTGGCCGGTGGGAACGGACTCCCCGCGCCGCCAGAGGGTCGAATCGGGCCTCTGACGGGGTCCTGGGGGGTTGTTGCTTATTTGCCAAACATCTTCCGCCCGTTTCGGACCGCTGCTAGTATCGCCCCCACGCAATCCCGCGAATGTTCGTGAGAACGATTCGCGGGTGCTCCGTAACTATCAAAATCAACGCCGAGCTCTTCTGTTAGGGGGACCGCGGCCGCGAGTTAGGGGAGGATTCCTAGATGTCCGAGAACCGTACAGTCTCCGTCGCCGTACAGCGCGCACTTACCATGGGCGCGGTCGTTGCAGGCGGGGCAACGTTCGCCATTCCGGCCCACGCGCAGCAGGCACAGGCGGCGGCCACAGGCACCGAGCAGCCTCCCCTTCAGGAGGTCATCGTCACCGGGTCACGCGTCAGGCGCGTCGACGCCGAGACCGCGAGCCCGGTCATGGTGATCGACAAGTCGACCATCGAGCAGACCGGCGCCGCCACGGTAGGCGATCTGGTCGCCCGTATTCCCTCGGTCGGAGGCGAAGCCGTCAACCCGGCGCTGAATAACGGCGGCGGTTTCGGTGAGACCAACATCGAGCTGCGCGGCCTGAGCGCGGTCCGAACGCTGATCCTGATCGACGGCCAGCGCGTCAACCTGATCGGCGCGAGCGGCGCCGTGGACGTCAACCAGATTCCCCTCAACGCCATCGACCATGTGGAAGTCCTCAACGAAGGCGCCGGCGCCATCTACGGCTCGGACGCCGTCGCGGGCGTGGTGAACTTCATCACCCGCAAGGACTATGACGGCCTCGAGCTGACGGGCGACTGGGGCGAGTCGAGCAAGCACGACACTCAGCACCACGACATCGGGCTCATGTTCGGCCACCATTCCGACAACTTCAGAGTCGAGGTGGGCGCCTATTACAACCAGCAGGACGAGCTGACGATGGGTAACCGCAAGTGGTCCGCCCTTGCGTTGTACCTCTACAGCGGCAGCCTGTTCCCCGCCGGCTCGAGCCGTACGCCGACGGGCCGCATCACCACCCCTCCGGCACTGGGTCCGGCCCCGGGGGGCAATGGCACTTTCAATTGCGGATCGATCACCCGTATCACGGGGACCAACGGCCAATCGCTTGCGGATTACCGCTGCTTCCACGCCAGCGGCCCGCTCGACGACCATTTCAATTTCCAGCCGTATAACCTGGACGTCACGCCGCAGGAGCGCGGGGCGCTGTTCACCAAGCTGAGCTACGACCTAAACGACTGGGCGACCGCCTACACCTCGATCATCTACAACCACACGCACTCGGGCTTCCAGATCGCCCCGCTGCCGTTCGACGCCAACGCCGACGCGATCACCATCTCCAAGAACAGCATCTACAACCCGTTCGGCGTGGATTTCGGCGGCGGCACCGGCGCCAATGGGAACTTCCTGCTGCGCATGCTGGGCATCGGCGATCGTGCCTCCGATTCGACGAGCGCCAGCCTGATCACGCGCACGGGCCTGAAGGGCAAGATCGGCGACAGCGGCTGGACCTACGACGCTTCGGTCCAGTACAACCGCCTCGATCAGGATGCCACCATCCACGGCTACTTCTTCGCGAATCAGTTGCAGGCGGCGGTGGGGCCGTCGTTCTACGCCGGCCCGGGTAACACCAACCCGACCTGCGGTACGGCGGCCGTTCCGATCCTCAACTGCACGCCGATCAACATCTTCGACCTGACCGACCTGCCGGCATCGCAGATCAATACTTTTGCTGCCTACTACTCGGATACCAACACCTTCATTAGCAAGAGCGCCACCTTCGACCTGAACGGCACGGTCTTCAAGCTGCCGGGCGGCGATGCGCTCCTCGGTGTCGGTGCCGACTACATCGGCCTGAGCGGCCAGTTCCAGACCAGCGCGATCACCCAGGCGCAGCCCCCGCTGTTCCTGGACTGCCAGCTCTCGCAGGAGACCTGCGGCGGCAATTCCTTCGGCAAGTACGACGTGAAGGAGGGCTACCTGGAGCTCTTCATGCCGCTGCTCGCCGATCTGCCGGCGGTGCACTCGCTGAACGTGGACGCCGGCGTCCGCTACTCGCAGTACTCGCTGTTCGGCAACACCACGCGCGGCTCGTTCAAGGTCGAGTACCGGCCGATCAAGGACCTGCTGGTGCGCGGCACCTATGCGCAGATCTTCCGCGCCCCGACCATCGCCGACATCTCGGCAGCGCCGGCGGCGAATGCGCCTACGCTGAACGACATCTGCAATGGCTATCTGGGGGCGAACACCGCGCAGTATCCGTTCCTGACGACGGCCTGCGCCGGCGTGCCGACCAACGGCTCGTTCCGCGAGCCGCAGAACCAGATCACGGGCGTGGTAAAGAGCAACCCCAACCTCACCCCCGAGACCGGCTACGAGGATACGTTCGGCTTGGTGTTCGATCCCTCGTTCGCCTCGGGGCTGTCCATCAACGCCGACTACTGGAGTTACACGGTCAACAACCTGATCACGACGCTCGATCCGAACTACGCCCTGCAGCAGTGCGGCTTGACGGGCTCGGCCGAGTTCTGCTCGCTTGAGCATCGGTTCCCGCTTACGGTAAACGGAGCCCCCTCCCCGGTCGCCGGCCAGTTCCAATACTTCGAACAGCCGACGTCCAACCTGGGAACGCTCAAGACCGACGGCGTGGACATTGGTATTCACTACGCGATCAAGGGAACGCGTATCGGCAGCTTCCAGGTACTGGCCGACGAGACGCACCTCATGAGCTGGACCGACATCGCCTCGCCGGGCGCGGCTCCGCAGCAGATCGCCGGACAGTACAGCAAGCAGTTCGGCAACTACGCCAAGGATCGTGCCACGGTAAGCGTCGGCTGGGACGGCTGGGGCGCGCAGGCGATGCTGACCGCGCGCTACGTCAGTGCCGTGGACATTCCGCTGACCAACTGCTGCGACGCCAACGGCAACTTCATCGGCTGGCACCTGGGCGGGGTCTCGTACTTCGACCTGACGGGCGGCTACACGATCAAGGCCACGGGGACTCAGCTGCGCGCCGGCATCCTCAACCTGGCGGACAAGACGCCGCCGATTGCCGGTATCAACAGCTTCGGGGCGGGATCGGCGGTGACCGATATTTTCACGTACGACACCATCGGTCGGCGCTTCTACGTGGGCTTCACGCAGAAGTTCTACTGATCCTCAGGCCTCGGTAGGCCCATTCGAACTGGCCCGCGCGGCTCACGCCGCGCGGGCCTTTGTTTTCAGGGATACAGTATCCATATGTCCGGACCGCATCCACCCGAACCCGCGCCCTGGGTCGCCGAGGCCATGCGCCTGTGCGAGGCGGGCGACCTCGGCGCGGCGGAAGGTATCTGCCGCGGAGTCCTCGGCCGCAGCCCTGGGGACCCCGCGGCGCTGGCGCTGCTCGGGGCGGTGCTCCTCGCCGGGCAGCGTTACGGCGAGGCCAACGAGACCTTCGGCGAGCTCGCCGCTCTGGAGCCCGGAGAGTCCTCGCACTGGATCAATCTCGGCACCGCCCGGCGCGGGCTCGGGCAATTGCAGGAGGCGCTCGGCGCCTACGCCAGGGCGGCGGCGCTCGGGGAAAAGAGCGTCAATCTGTACTTCAACCTCGGGGTGACGCACCTCGATCGCGGCGACTTCGAAGCGGCGCGGGCGGTGCTCGAGCAGGCGCGCGCCGTGGCGCCCCGTGATGCGGACGTAGCGCTGCGCTTCGCACAAGCCTGCTACCGCTCCCTGCAGAGCGACACCGCCGTGGCTGCCTTGAGCGACTGGCGCTCCTTCGAGGACGCCACCCCGGCACTGCTGGCTCAGATCGCGCAGCTGCTCGTGAACCTCGGACAGCAGGCACAAGGCGAGCAGGCGCTCGAAGCCGCGCTCGCGACTCCGGCGGCGGACGCGCTCACGCTCCTTACCGCCCTCGAGACCTTCGAGCGCATCAACCGCCTCGACGATGCGCAGGCGCTGGCCGCGCGCCTCGAGACCCTGCCGCGCTCGGGCAAGATCGAGCAGGACCTGCTCGCCGTGCGTGCGCGCCTGGCGCAGCGCGCCAACGACCATGCGGGGGC
Source organism: Gammaproteobacteria bacterium (assembly GCA_027307325.1). Classification (GTDB taxonomy): domain Bacteria; phylum Pseudomonadota; class Gammaproteobacteria; order Steroidobacterales; family Steroidobacteraceae; genus 13-2-20CM-66-19. The sequence goes on from DAHUXE010000054.1 coordinate 17,066, forward strand.
GGAGCAGCTCTACCGCCAGTCGCTGCAACACACCAGGGAGCCCATCCAGCAGTACAGCCAGCTGTTTCACCTCGCGCACAGCCTGGATGCGCAGGGGCGGTTCGAGGAGGCCTGGAGCACGCTGCAGCAGGCCCACCAGGCGCATCTGCAGGCCTTGAGGCGCGAGAACCCCGCGCTGGTGCTTTCCGGCCCGCCGCGCATGGTGATCACCGAGCACAGCTGCGATCCAAGGGACGTGGCGCTGTGGGCGGGCGCCGCGCCCGCTATCGAGGACAGTCCGATATTCGTCGTCGCCTACCCGCGCTCGGGCACCACGCTGCTCGAGGTCACCCTCGACGCGCACCCGGCGCTGCAGTCGATGGACGAGCAGCCGTTCATCCAGACCGCGCTCAACGAGATGCGGGAGCTGTGCCTCTACCCGGAGCAGCTCTCGCGCCTCACCGACAGCCAGCTCGCGGAGCTGCGCGCGCGTTACTGGCGGCGGGTCGCAACCAAGGTGGACTTGAAGCCCGGCAAGCGGCTGGTCGACAAGAATCCCCTCAACATCCTGCGGCTGCCGGTCATCAGCCGCCTGTTCCCGCACGCGCCGGTGCTGTGCCTCGTCCGCCATCCGTGCGACGTGGCCCTGAGCTGCTACATGCAGCTGTTCCGGGCACCTGAATTCGCCTTGCTCTGCAATAGCCTGCCGAGCACCTGCCGCGGCCTCGAGCGAACCATGAGCTTCTGGCTCCAGCAGGTCGGAGTTCTCAGGCCCGCGCTGCTCGAGATCCGCTACGAGTCGCTGGTGTCGGACTTCGAGCGCGAGATCCGGGCGATCATGGAGTTCCTGCAGCTACCGTGGGACGAGCGCGTGCTGCGGCCCGCCGACCACGCCCGTCAGAAGGGCTACATCAGCACGCCGAGCTACACTGAGGTGGTGCGCCCGGTGTCGACCCGCTCGGTCGGCCGCTGGCGCAACTACGAGCGCGAGTTCAGCCCGGTGCTGCCGATCCTCAAGCCGCTGCTCGATCACTGGAATTACGCCGCGGTGGTCGCGGTCGAGGGGGTCTCGCCGAACAGCAGGTACGTCGACAGGATGAACTTGTCGCCCGAGCGCGGCGGCACGCCCTCATGCTGATACATCCAGTACGGCGGAAACATCAGCAGCCGCCCGACCGCCGGTTTGACGGCGATATCGAGCTGCGGGAAGCGCGTCTCCCCGCCCTCGGCTACGTCGTTGAGATACCAGAGCAGCACCAGGTAGCGGTTGGCGACCGAGTAGATCGAGTCGAAGTGCAGCTGGAAGCTCTCCTCGCGGCCCGGCCGGTAGCGCTTCATCGTGAGATCGGAGTGCTTCGGCGCCCGCGGCACCGGTATCGTAAGCCCCACGTCGTGGTTATAGCGCGCGAGCGCCATATCGAGCCGCCGGCGAAAATCCGCGGCGAACGCCTCGTCTGCCAGGCGCGAGACGTTGAGCTCCGTCCACGCGGACTGCTCGAGGCCGGCCCGCACGCCGCGACCGTTGCTGACCTGAAAACGCGACAGCGCCGCAAACGAGGCCAGCATGCGCTGGCACAGCTCGGGCGGCATGTCGTTGTCGTATACCCGCACATAGTGCGACAGAGCGCCGTGGGCCATCGCCCGGATGATATCCGCGAGGGCCGACGTGCGCAGCAAGCCACGCCATGAGCGCGCCGGACGATCCCGCAGCACCGCCGACGCGGGGCCCCGAGGACCCGGCGGCGCTCAAAATCGCCGCCCTCGGTGCGCTGCGCCGTGCCGATCCGGCGCGCGCGCGCGCGCTGCTCGAGCAGGCCGCACGGCTCACCCCGCAGGACGGCGGGCTTCAGTTTCAACTGGCGCGGGCGTACGAGGCGAGCGGCGACCCGGAGGGCGCACTGAGTGCGGACCTCGCGGCGGTACGGCTCGAGCCCGCGCACGCGCTCGCGCGGCTGCATCTGGCGATGGGCCTGGAACGCAAGGGGGAGCCGCGCCAGGCGTTGGCGCACTTCACGCGCGCGCTCAAGGACGCTCAGCTGAGCGGCCACTGGCTCGATGCCGCGAACACCCCGGCGGCGCTGCAACCGCTCGTCGAGCATGCGGTCGAGGTGGTGCGGCGCGGCCGCCGCGAGTATCTCGAGCAGCTGCTCGAGCCGCTGGTCGCCAGGTACGGCCGCACGGCGCTCGGGCGGGTTCAGGCGGCCATCCGTATCTACCTCGGTGAGCAGCAGGCAAGCCATCCCGATCCCCGCCAGCGGCCGACTTTCTTCTACATCCCCGGGCTCCCTGCCAGCGCGTATTTCGACCGCCGGCTGTTCGCGTGGCTGCCGGACTACGAGGCCCTGTATGCGCCGATCAGAGCGGAGCTCGAGCCGCTGCTCGGCACCAGCGCGACGCGCGAGCGCGTGTTCCATACCGGCGAGCTCGAGGCCGCGAACCTGCGCGGCGGTGCCGTGGCCCCGAGCTGGGACGGATACTACTTCTACCGCCACGGCGACCGGCGCGCCGAGAACTGCGCCGCCTGTCCGGCGACCGCCCGGGCGCTCGATGCGCTGCCGCTGATCCGCGTCCGTCAGCACGGACCGGAGGTGCTGTTCTCGGTGTTCACCGCGGGCACCCACCTCCTGCCGCACCGCGGCGTCACCAACGCCCGCGCGGTGAGTCATCTGCCGCTCATCGTGCCCGCCGACTGTGCGCTGCGCGTCGGCGGCGAGGTGCATGCGTGGCGCGAAGGCCGCGTGGTGGTATTCGACGACACTTACGAGCACGAGGCCTGGAACCGCTCCGACCGCGTACGCGTGGTGCTGATCGCCGATATCTGGAATCCGCACCTGAGCGAGGCCGAGCGCGCCGCGGTCACCGATTGCATAGCCGCCCTCGGCGATCTGCGCGGCCTCGAGGAAGCGCACTGACATGCGCCTGCCCAAGCCCTTCTATCGTCTGCCGCGGCGCTTCGACGTGGCGCGCCTCAAGGCCGAGGTCGCCGCGCTCCCCAAGGCAGCCTGGGCGCCCCATCCCAACAGCATCGCCGGCAACAGCTCGGTGCGCCTGATCAGCGTCGAGGGCGGCGAGAACGATCAGGTGGACGGCGAGATGCGCGCCACGGCGCACCTGGCGCAGGCGCCGTACATCCGCCAGGTGCTGGCGAGCTTCGGCGTGCCCTGGAGCCGCTCACGACTGCTCAAGCTCGCCCCCGGTGCGACCGTGCCGCAGCATGCCGACATCAACTACCACTGGTTTTACCGGGTGCGGCTGCACGTGCCGGTGGTGACGCGCGAGGAAGTGCACTTCACCTGCGACGGCACCACGGTGCACATGGCCGCGGGCGAGGCCTGGGTGTTCGACAACTGGCGGCTGCACGAGGTCGTCAATCCCACGCCCGACGAGCGCATCCACCTGGTGGCCGACACCGCCGGCAACGCCGCGTTCTGGCAGCTCGTGGCCGCGAGCGACGAGCCGGCCGCGCCCGTCGTCTCCGTGCCCTTCGAGCCTCAGGGCAACCCGCTGCTCCTCACCGAGCGCAGCCGGCTGCGTCCGGTCATGAACCCCGCCGAGGTGGACCTGCTGGTCAGCAACATGCGCGCCGAGCTGATTTCCGCGAGCGACACCGCGAGCGCGCAGCTGCCGCTCTATCACGCGCTGCTGGACTCGTTCGTGCGCGACTGGCGCCACTTCTATTCCCTCAATGGCGAGGATCCGGCCGGGTGGTCCGACTTCGCGCAGTTGCGCGAAAGGCTCCGCGGCGCCTCGCGCACGCTCGGCAGCGAGATCGCGCTGCGCACCAATCGGGTGCCGGCGCACTCGGTGCTCGAGGGGCGCGTGCTGCGCGCAGTGCTGCCCGCCGTCGCCGAGGAGGCCTCCCCCCCGCCTGGCGCAGCGCGCGCCGCCGCAGCGCCGCGCCGCGCTGCCGCCGCCAC
>DAHUXE010000059.1 GCA_027307325.1 Gammaproteobacteria bacterium
ACGCCACAAACTGTCCGCCGTTGGTCTCCGCCATCACCTTCGTCAGCGCCGCCGTCAACGTCGTCTTCCCATGGTCCACGTGACCAATCGTCCCCACGTTCACGTGCGGCTTGTTACGCTCGAATTTCTCTTTGGACATGGAAGTTTTCCTGACTCCGAAACCTAAGACGACTCACGGACCCAGCCGACTGGAGCCCACGACCGGGATTGAACCGGTGACCTCGTCCTTACCAAGGACGTGCTCTACCAACTGAGCTACATGGGCTCGGCTCAGATGTCGACGCGCGGATGAGCTGGAGCGGGTGATGGGAATCGAACCCACGTCATCAGCTTGGAAGGCTGAGGTTCTACCATTGAACTACACCCGCCGCTGATGGCGTCCGCCGCGCCTTCCGCACGCGCGAATCCCTCCCCGCCACAGGTGGTGGAGGGGGAAGGATTCGAACCTTCGAAGGCGTAAGCCGGCAGATTTACAGTCTGCTCCCGTTGGCCGCTTGGGTACCCCTCCGCAAAATGAGCCGCGTATTGTGATTTCGGAGGGTCGGAGTGTCAATGCGCTCTGGCCCGGGATTTGCTTGTCCTCAGGACCCCCAAGGCCGAGCCTCAGCCCCCGGCGCCGGGTGCGGGGGGCGGGGCGACCGCCCGGGCGAGCTTTTCCAGGACCGCCGGCCCCGCGAGCCGGGTACCGCCGGGCTTCAGGTCCCGTGGCAGCTCGATGGGGCCGTAGCGGATGCGTTTCAGGCGGCTCACCTCGAAGCCGACCGCCTGCCACAGCCGCCGCACCTCGCGATTGCGGCCCTCGGTCAGCACGACCCGGAAGGTGCTGTGGCTGCGGGAGCCCCCACCGCTGCCGGCCTCCTCCCAGGTATCGGCCGTGATCCGGGCAAAGGCGGCCGTGCCGTCCTCGAGCCGCACCCCCAGCAGCAGCTGTGCGAGCACCTCCCCGGACGGCCGACCGCGCAGCCGCACCTGGTACTCTCGCTCCACCTCGCTCGAGGGGTGCATCAGGCGGTGGGCAAGCCGGCCGTCGGTCGTGAGGAGCAGGAGCCCCGTGGTATTGACGTCGAGCCGCCCGACGCCGATCCAGCGGCCGCGGCGCGGGAGTGGCAGACGCTCGAAGACCGTTGGGCGTCCCTCGGGGTCGCTGCGCGTCGTGACCTCGCCCGCGGGCTTGTAATAAAGGAGTAGTTCGTGGGGGGTCGCCTCTCCCGGCGCCAGCTTCAGACGCTTGCCATCCAGGCGGACGTCGTCGCCGGGGGTGGCGCGGTCGCCGAGCTGCGCCCTGCGGCCGCCGACGGTCACGCGCCCGGCGCGGATCCAGCCCTCGACCGCGCGCCGTGAGCCGAGGCCCGCCTCGGCGAGGAGCTTCTGCAGTCTCACCGGGGCACTATGTCTCATGCCGCCACCGCATTTGGTCTAAGGAAATACTCCGGTATTTCTTGCCGGCAAACGAGCCGCAAGGGTAGAAGAGCAGCATGATCTACGAAAACATCCTCGGCACGATCGGCAAGACACCCATCGTCCGCGTCCAGCGCCTGGGACCGAAGCACGTCACGTTGTTCGTGAAATGTGAGTTCTTCAATCCCCTCTCCTCCGTCAAGGACCGTCTCGCGATCGCGATCATCGAGGATGCCGAGCGCACCGGTAAGCTGAAGCCCGGGCAGACCGTGGTGGAAGCCACCTCGGGCAACACCGGGATTGCGCTCGCCATGGTGTGCGCGGCCAAGGGCTATCCGTTCGTCGCCGTGATGAGCGAATCCTTCTCGGTCGAGCGGCGGCGGCTCATGAAAATGCTCGGCGCCCGGGTGCTCATCACTCCCTCCTCCGAGCGGGGCTCGGGCATGGTCCGCCGGGCTGAGGAGCTCGCAAAGAAGCACGGCTGGTTCGTAGCGCGGCAGTTCGAGAACGAGGCCAACCCCGCTTACCACCGCAGCACGACCGGCCCCGAGATCCTGCAGGACTTCGCCGGCAGGCGGCTGGATTATTTCGTCACCGGCTGGGGCACCGGCGGCACGCTGACGGGCGCCGGGGAGATGATCCGCCTCGCCCGCCCTGAAGTGCAGATCGTCGCCTGCGAGCCCGAGGGGGCGGCGCTCCTCTCGGGCAAGCCCTGGGCGTCACACAAGATCCAGGGCTGGACCCCGGATTTCGTTCCCGCGGTCCTCAAGCCCGAGGTGGCCCATCGCATCGTGACGGTCACCGACACGGAGGCGGTGGAGACGGCGCGGGCGCTCGCGCGCGGCGAAGGGATCCTCTGCGGGATCTCATCCGGCGCGACCCTGGCGGCGGCGCTCAGGATCGCCCGCGAGGCTCCACAGGGCGCGGTGATCCTCGCCATGCTGCCCGACACCGGCGAGCGCTATCTCTCGACCGTCCTGTTCGAGGGCATTACCGACGGGGCCGACCCCGAGCCCTGACCCCATGGATGCACGCCGATTTGCTGCGCTCTCCGATCCCTTCCCCATGTGGCGCGGCGGAGTGCTGCACGGCGGGCGCATCGCCTATGAGACCTGGGGGACGCTGAACGCGGCGCGCGACAACGCGCTGCTTCTCTTCACGGGACTCTCGCCACCGGCCCATGCCGCCTCCTCCGGCGAAGACCCCGCGGATGGCTGGTGGCAGGGGATGGTGGGCCCGAAGCTCGCGATCGATACCGAGCGCTACTTCGTCATCTGCGTCAACTCCCTGGGCAGCTGCTTCGGCTCGTCGGGACCCGCCTCGCCGGACCCTGCGACGGGGAATCCTTACCGCCTGAATTTCCCGGATCTTTCCGTGGAAGACATCGCGCGCGGCGGGCATGAGACCGTGCGCAGCCTCGGTATCGAGCGGCTCGACACCGTCATGGGCCCGTCCCTCGGCGGCATGGTGGTGCTCGCCTATGCGGCCATGTTTCCCAAGGGCGCGCGCCGCCTGGTATGCATTTCGGGCACCATGGCCGCGGCCCCCTTCGCGATCGCGCTGCGCTCGATCCAGCGCGAAGTCATCACCAGGGATCCCGACTGGAAAGGCGGCGGCTACCCGCCGCAGCGGCCCCCGATAACCGGCCAGCGCATCGCACGCAAGCTCGGCACCGTCACCTACCGCTCCGCCGCCGAATGGCAGGAGCGCTTCGGCCGCTCGCCCATCCGGGCCGACATGGGGTCGAAGGACCCCTTCGCCTCGGAATTCGCCGTCCAGGGATACCTCGAGTCCCTGGCGCAGCGCTGGGTGAACGTGTTCGACGCGAACTGCTACCTCTATCTGTCCCGCGCCATGGACCGCTTCGATCTCGCCGCCCACGGGGATCCGGTGGCGCTCCTGCGCGGCGCGGCCCTCAAGGCCGCGCTCGTGATCGGCGTACAGACCGATCTGCTCTTCTCCGTGACCGAGCAGCAGGCCATCGCGGCGGCCCTCGAGGCTGCGGGCGTCCCGACCCGCTTCGCGCCGCTCTCCTGCATCGAGGGGCACGATGCGTTTCTGGTCGACCTGAAGACTTTCGGCGCTGAAATCGGGGGGTTTTTGCGCGCCGGCTAGGCCGCGGCGGCGCCGGCGGCTTGGTTTTTGCACATTTCCGGCCGTGCCCGTCGCGACGACGGAATCTTGCCGGTCCGCCATCTTGCAATGTCGCTGCAAAATTAAGTTTACTTGCTCGCAGGGGGGTAGGTGCGCCGGGGCATAATGGTCGTCATGGCCTGCGAACGGAACATGACGGGCCGCCGACCGAACTAAGAACAATGAAGGATTCCGTGGAACGTCGCTTGCACACTCGACATCGGGCGCGGACGATCGTCTACATCACCGTGCCCGGCGGCCGCCGCAAGCTCTGCAAGGCGGTGAACCTGAGCGCTACCGGCGTGTTCATCGAGACCACGAACCTGGGACTGCGCAAGGGACAGCAGGTCGTGCTCTCCTTTGCCATCAATCTCGGCACCATCATCAAGCTCCATCGGCGCACGGCCGTGGTCGCGCACGTTTCGCGCGGCGGCACCGGGCTCATGATGGAGACCTACGCGCAAGCCTCGAACTGAAGGCGCCGTCCGCTGACAGAGCGCCGCGCCGCTTCGGTGCTACGCTCTCGCGGTCATGGGATCCCTGCCGGACCTGAAATCCCCCGCGCGCCGGCGGCTGCTCGAGCGCCTCAGCTTCGCCGTGCCGCTCGCCGCGCTCGCAGTGATGCCGGGCGCACGCGGCGCTGCCGCCGCCGCTGCGCTCCTCGATCCCGTATCGCCCGAGGCCAAGGCCGTCGGGTACGTGGAGGATGCCGCCGGCGCGAGCGGCGCGGCGCGCGGCAGCACCTGCGCGAACTGCGCGCTCTACCAGGGAGCCGACGGCTCGCAGCAGGGTCCGTGCCAGATCTTCCCCGGCAAGGAAGTCAAGGCCGCCGGCTGGTGCGCTTCCTGGGCGCCGCAGATGTAACGGACCTTAATTGCAATCGAGCGAGCCAAGGAGCTCACGCGCCATGAACAAGCATCTGCTCACCCGACGTCAATTCGCCGCGCGTTGTGCGGCTCTCGGCTTATCGCTGCCGCTGTTGGGAGCGACGCGCGCGGCGCGGGCGAGCGCGCAGGCTCGCGCCGCGGGCGCGGCGGCCAGGCCGCCGGCGCGCACCGTCAGGCTTCCGGACGGCACCGTCGTCACGGCACTCGGCCAGGGGTGCTGGCACCTGGGTCAGGACCGGCATCCCGCCGCCGTCGAGGAGGAGGCGCTGCGCACCGGCATCGCGCTCGGCATGAACCTGCTCGATACGTCCGGTAACTACGGCAGGGGCCGCTCGGAGGAGCTGTTGAGTCACGTGCTCGCCGGCGAGCGCGAGCGCATCTTCCTCGTCTCCAAGGTCGAGGGCGACGAAGTCGCCGGCGACGGCATCGCACGCGCCTGCGCCGCGAGCCTCGCGCGTCTCGGCACCGGCTATCTCGATCTGTATCTGCTGCACTGGCCGGTCGCGAGCGCGCTGTTCCCCGGTGTGGTGGCCGCATTCGAGCAACTGCGCGCGGCGGGCAGGATCCGCGCCTGGGGCGTATCCAACTTCGACGTCCGTCAGATGGAGGACCTGTTCCGGGTTGCCGATGGCCACCGCTGCGCCACCAACCAGATCTCCTACAGCCTCGCGCACCGTGACATCGAGGCCGACGTTCTGCCCTGGTGCCGGCAGCACGATGTGCCGGTGATGGCGTATTCGCCGCTCGGCGGCGACAAGCACCTGGTGGTCGGCGACCGCACGCTGGCGCAGATCGGCGCCGCGCACGGCTGCACGGCCGCCGCGGTGGCGCTCGCCTGGGTCATGCGCGGCGGCAACGTCATCGCGATTCCCGAGTCCGGCTCGCCGGCACATGTGAGGGAGAACGCCGCCGCGCTCGCGACGCAGCTCACGCCGCAGGACCTGAAAACCCTGGACGCGGCGTATCCGGGGCCTTCCGGGCCAGGCTGACGCCTTCGGGCAGGCAGTGCAGTTGGTGCCGATTGGGCAAAGTTCGATGAGGGTCGAACTTCAGCCCGTTGAACCCCTCTGCGGGGCCTCCCGGAGGCAAAGTTCGATGAGCATCGAACATTTCACGGGGGGACCATCACGCGCAGCCTGCCGGCGCGCGCAGGCGCCTTACTCGTAGCACGGGCCGATCTCGCGCACCTCGACCGTGGCCCACTGCGCCGCCGGGCACTCGCCGGCGAGGGCCAGGGCCTCGTCACGGGTCGCGACATCGAGGAGGAAGTATCCGCCGACGAGCTCCTTCGCCTCGGTGAACGGTCCGTCGACCACGCTGCGCTGCCCGCCGCGGATCCTGAGGCGCGCGCCCGCGGCCTTCAGCGAGTTGGTGCCGGCCAGAATGCCGCGTGCCTTCAGACTCCGGGCGTACTCGATCATGCTGTCGTATGCGGCCTCTCCGGCCTCGCGGCCGCGCTCGTGCCGCTGCCCGGTCGGCTCGACGATCAACAACAGGTAGGACATGCGTTCGCCCTCGATTGGCTGAACTTGCCTTCGGCAATTTCAGCGGAATTAGCTCATCACTTCGCACAGGCGGCGGCGCGGTCGAGCAGCAGGCGGCTCTCGCGCGCATTGTGCGTGAGCCGCGCGGCGCGCTCGAACTCCCCGCGCGCTTCGCGGTAGCGGCCGAGCTTCGCCAGCAGATCGCCGCGCACGCTCGGCAGCAGATGATAGGACTTCAGCCGGCCTTCGGCCTCTATGCGGTCGGCGAGCTCGAGTCCGGCGGCCGGACCGTAGGCCATCGCCACCGCGACCGCGCGGTTTAGCTCGACGACCGGCGTCGGCGTGAGGCGCGCGAGCTCATCGTACAGCGCGGTGATGTGAACCCAGTCGGTTTCCTGTGCGGTCGCCGCCCGCGCGTGGCAGGCCGCGATCGCCGCCTGCAGCAGATACGGCCCGCGGGTCTCCCCCAGCGCCTCGCCACGCGCGAGCGCCATCAGGCCGCGGTGGATCAGCACGCGGTCCCAGAGCGCGCGGTTCTGGTCGAGGAGCAGCACCGGCTCGCCGTCCGCGCGGGTGCGCGCGCGGATGCGCGAGGCCTGGATCTCCAGCAGGGCGACCAGGCCGTGAGCCTCGCTCTCCGCGGGCGCGAGCGCGGCGAGAATGCGCCCAATGCGCAGCGCCTCCTCGCACAGCGCCGGCCGCATCCAGTCCGAGCCCGCCGTCGCCGAGTAGCCCTCGTTGAAGACCAGGTAGATGACCTCGAGGACCGATGAGAGCCGTCGCCGCAGCTCCGCGCCGCGCGGAATCTCGAACGCCACGCCCGCCTCGCTGAGCGCGCGCTTGGCGCGCACGATGCGCTGCGCGATGGTGGGCTCGGGCACGAGAAAGGCGCGGGCGATCTCCGCGGTGGTGAGACCTCCGAGCAGCCGCAGCGTGAGCGCGGTACGCGCCTCGGTCGGCAGCAGCGGGTGGCAGGCGGTGAAGATGAGGCGCAGCAGATCGTCGCCGATCTCGTCATCGGCGGCCGTCTCGACGCTGTCGCTGCGCTCCCGGTCCATCTCGAGCTCGGCGCTGAGCGCTTCGTGCTTAGCCGTCTGCATGCGCCGGTGGCGCAGCCGGTCGAGGGCGCGGTTGCGGGCGGTGGTCATGAGCCAGGCAGCGGGGTTGTCCGGGATGCCGGTGCGCGGCCACTGCTCGAGCGCGGTAACCAGCGCATCCTGCGCGAGCTCCTCGGCGACACCCACGTCGCGCGTCAGGCGGGCGAGCGCGGCGATCAGCTTCGCCGACTCGATCCTCCACACCGCATCGACCGTGCGCTCGACATCCGTGGCCTTCATGGCCACGGATGACATCACCGCCAGTTGCACTGCGCAAGCGAGGTGCACTCAGGCACTTTTTGGCGCGCCGCCGGCGAGCGCCTCGGGGGGCTTGGCGCAGTTGACCATCCAGGGAGTGCCGAAGCGGTCGGTGCACATGCCGAAGCGGTGAGCCCAGAAGGTCTCCTGGATCGGCATGCACACCGTGCCGCCCTCGGAGAGGCTGCGGAACAGCCGTTCGGCGTGCTCGGGACTCTCGGCGCTCGCCATGACGTTGAAGCCCTGCGGCTTCTCGTAGCGGCCGGGCGGCACGTCGCAGCCGAGCAGCGCATCGTCACCGAGGTCGACGCGCGCGTGGATGATCTGGTCGCGCACCTCGGGCGTGCCCTGCATGGCTCCCGGCGCCTCCCCGTAAGTCATCGAGAAGACGATGCGGCCGCCGAAGGTCGCGGCGTAGAACCTGAAGGCCTCGCTGCAGTTGCCCCTGAAGTGAAGATGCGTGAGCGTGGTTGGCATGGAAGTCTCCGTTCCGTCAGTTTCCCGAGATGCGCTCGGCGCGGTTCTGCTGCTGCGCGCGCAGCTCCGGGGTGAGCGCAGGCCCGAAATCCTCGGCCTCGAACACGCGGCGGATCTCGATCTGCTCGTTCGAGTGCCGGAAGGGCGAGCGGCGGATCCACTCGACCGCCTCGTCGATGGAGCGCACCTGCCAGAGCCAGAATCCGGCGATCAGCTCCTTGGTCTCCGTGAAGGGGCCGTCGATCACCGTGCTCTTGCCGCCGCCGAACTGGACGCGGACGCCCTTGGCGCTCGCCTGCAGCCCTTCGGCGGCCAGCAGCACGCCGGACTTCACCAGCTGCTCGTTGAACTTGCCCATCTCGGTGAGGAGCGCCTCGCTCGGCAGCACGCCGGCTTCCGAATCCCGGTTGGCCTTGACGATCACCATGACTCGCATGTCGGGTCTCCTTCGCTCTGGTTCCTGTACCTATGACGAACGAGGGGGCCGAATATCGACCGGGGCGCCGCCGCAAAGCGCCGGATTCAGGCTAAGTCACGGAAATTTATTGAAATTACTTGCGCTCGAGGGAGAACGTGCTGCGCTCCGGCAGCGGCTCGTCGGGCCGCACGCGGAACACGCAGCGGCCGTGGCCCGCCTGGAAGCGCTGCTCGCGCACCACCTTGAAGCCGAGCAACCGCTCGAGCGTGTTCACCGAGACGCTGCAGATCGCGGGGTGCTGCTGCGCCACGCTGTAGAAGGGGCAGTTGCGCTCAATCAGGGCCGGCGCGCCCTCCTTCCACTCGACCTCCATGTAGGCATCCTTGTCCTCGTAGAGCGAGCACAGGACTTTGAGCTTCCCGGCGAGCGGCAGTCCCTCGACGAGCGGCGCCCAGCGAGCGACGCGCGCGTCGGTCATGCGCGCAAGGATGCCGACGAGGCCCGCGCCGCCGAAGCGCTCGAGCAGATGCTGGAGAAGCTCGGCCGAGAGCTCGTCGTAGTGCTTGGGAAAGAGGTGCTCCGCGGCGGAGCTCAGCCGATACTGCCGCGAGGCGGGACCCGGCCTCGCCTCCGTGGCGCCGGCGGTCGCCGCACCGGCTGCCCCCGGCGCGCGGCCGGTGGTCACCCAGCCGGCTCGCACGAACTCGGCGATCTGCTGGCGCACGGCCTCGTAGGTGATGCCGAGGCTTGCGGCGAGCTCGCGGATGCTGAGCGGGCCCGCGCGCTTCAGCGCCTGGAGCAGCGCCGAGGGTGCCGCGGCGGCG
>DAHUXE010000061.1 GCA_027307325.1 Gammaproteobacteria bacterium
GCCGGGCATCAGACCGCCTGGCCGCTCGCCAACATTGCCGACGTACAAAGAATGCGCGGCGAGCTCGACGCGGCGCGCGCGACCTGCGCGCGCGCGATGGCGGAGGCGGCGCCGCTCAGCGATTCCCAGTTCGCCGTGTTCGCCGGGTTCACCTGCGCGCTGATCGAGAGCGACCGCGGCAACGCGGGAGGAGCTCGCGCCGGTTTCGAGGAGGTCATCCGCCGGGTCGGCAGCGGCGGCGACAACAGCTATCGCAACAACTCGCTCATGATGCTGGCGCAGCTCGACATGGACGAGGGGCGCTGGAGCGCCGCGCGCGAGCGCCTGCTGCAGGCGAGTCGCGGGTTCGCCGCAGCCGAGGAGCGCACCGGCGAGGCGGACGGCGAAGCGATGCTGGCGCTCTGTGCGCAGGCGCTCGGCGATGCCGCAGCCCGCGACCAGGCCCTGGAGCGCGCGCGCAGCCTGCGGCAGTCCATGACGTCCCGCCAGGAGGTCTACGTGGTCGACATCGCGCTGGCGCGCCTCGGCGGAGCGTCGCGCGCCGACCCGAAGGCCGCCGAGCGGCTGCTGGCGCTCGCCGCGGACGCCGAGCAACGCCATTGGCTCGGCTGGGCGCTCGAGGCGAGACTCGCGGCCTGGCAACTGCTGCGCGCCGGGCATGCGGACGGCGCGCAGGCGTTGCGCCGCGACATCGAGATCACCGCCCGGCGCCACGGCTTCGGCCGGATCCTGAAGCTCCTGGGGCAGGCCGGCCAGAATCCGGCGCGAGCCTGAGCACGCGCCGGCTGCCGAACGCACGGGGTGACGCGCGCCGTGCTGTAGACTCCCGGTCGTCCGCAGACTCACGCATCAGTTGGGGGGATCTCATGCGAGCGCGTGCCATCGTCGTTCTGTTTGTATTGCCTGGCGTGCTCGCGGGGTCAGCGGGCGCGGCGCCCTCCACCGCCGCCGACTCCGCCTCGCCCCCGGTCGCGGCGCCGGACCCGTCGGCGCAGCTTATCGAGAGCCTCGGCCTGCACGTAGCGCCGAATCCGGTGCGCGAGCGGCGCGGCTGGCACCCGCCGCGCGTCGTCCTCGTCAACAGCTCCCTGCACAAGCTCCTGCCGCAGCTCGAGCAGGCCGCGCCCGCGGCGCGCTTCGTCGAGATCGACCAGGCCACGCCGCGCGACATAGCCGCGGCGGATGCAACTTTCGGCGTTTGTTCCGCCGAGGTGCTGAAGGCGGCGCAGCATCTCGAATGGATCCAGTGGCCGGCCGCGGGCGTCGAGCGCTGCGTGCAGCAGCCGCTGCTGCGCGAGCGGGCGCCGCTCGTCACCAACCTGCAGCGCACCATGGGACCGAGCATCGCCGAGCACGTGATCGCCATGATGCTGGCGCTCAGCCGCCACTTCGAGGACTTCTACCGCGAGCAGACCTCAGGCCACTGGAAGTCCGAAGACTCGGCTCCGGAGCTCGAGGATGTCGCAGGCAAGACCGTGCTGATCGCGGGCCTCGGCGGCATCGGCACCGAGGTGGCGCGGCGCGCGCACGCGCTCGGTATGCGCGTCGTCGCGACACGCGCCAGCGGCCGCGAGGGACCCGACTTCGTGAGCTACGTGGGGCTGCCCGATGAGTTGCCGAAGCTCGCGAAGGACGCGGACTTCATCGTCAACTGCCTGCCGCTCACGCCCGAGACGACCGGCATCTTCAACAGGCAATTCTTCGCGACCATGAAGCCCTCCGCCTACTTCATCAGCATCGGGCGGGGACGCAGCACCGTGACCGCGGACCTCACCGCGGCGCTCAACGACGGCACCATCGCGGGCGCCGGCCTCGACGTCGTCGATCCCGAGCCGCTGCCCGCCGACAATCCCCTGTGGCGCGCGCCCCACCTGCTCATCACGCCGCACATCTCGGCCAACACTGCGGTCGCCGACCGGACACGCGATGCCGTGCTGCTGGAGAATCTGCGCCGCTACGTGGCCGGCGAGCCCATGCTGTCGGTGGTCGACATCACCAGGGGCTATTGATCAGGAGCGGTTCCCGCCCCGCGCCTTGAGCCAGGAGATGATCCGCTGCGGAATCTCCGCGCGCGCCTTGCGGCTCACGTACATGCCGATGTGCCCGGTGTCGATGGCGCAGGCGGTGTAGTCCGTGCTGCCGACATAACGGCCCATGACGGCGGAGGCCGCCGGGGGCACGAGGTGATCGGCGCTGGCGTAGAGATTGAGGAGCGGCGCGCGCACGTTTCTCAGGTCGACGGCGCGCCCACCGAGCTCGAGCGTGCCGCGCAGCAGACGGTTCTCCTGGTAGAACCAGCGCACGAACTGCGCGAGCGCCACCCCGGCCTGCGGTGGGCTGTCGAAGATCCAGCGCTCCATGCGCACGAAGTCCTCCACGGCGCGCTGATCCGCGCGGCCGGTGAGGAGCCGCACATACTTCTGCTGCGTCAGACGGAAGGGCATGAGCGACAGGAATAGCGAGTTCAGCAGCTCCCCCGGCACGTTGCCGATGCGCTCGAGCAGCTGCGTGTCGAGCCCGCGCACCCATTTGGAGAGGAGGTCCTCGGGCGTCTGGAAATCGACCGCGGTGGTGAGCGTAATGAGATTCGCGATCTGCTTCGGGTGCAGCGCCGTGTAACAGAGGCTCAAGACCCCGCCCTGGCATACGCCGAGGAGATCGAGCGCCGCCACGCGATGCGCCTCCAGCAGGTGGCGCACGCAGCCTCCGAGCCCCTGCTCGAGGTAGTCGTTCAGGTCGCGCAGGCGATCGCCGTCGTCCGGATCCGCCCACTCGATGAGATAGACGCTGCGGCCCGCATCCAGCAGGCGGCGCACCAGCGAGGCGTCCGGCTGCAGGTCGAGGATGTAGGGCCGAGTGACGAGCGCGAAGCAGACGAGGAGCGGCCGGGTCTCGCGGCGCGCGGCGGCTGTCGGGCCGCCGCCGGCGCGCCGAGCGGCGCCGCCGTAGGGCGCATCCGGCAGGTACTCGTAGAGAGTCGTCCTGTGATCGCTCCACACGGCGCGGCGGGCCGAGCATCCGACCCGGACTACGCGCGCGAGGCGCAGTCGCGCGAGCGTCTCCGCCACGCGGCTGCCGAGCTCGAAAAACAGGCGCCCTGCATCGGCCCCGGGATCGCTCAACGGCGACCTCTGCGCCCGCCGCCCCGCCGGCTGCGCCCGCCCGCTGCGGCAGGACGCTTCGGCGGCTGCGGCTTCGTCCGGCGCAGCGCCGCGGCGCGCCGCGCGGTACTGCGCGCGGCGGGACGGGTGCGCTCCTTGAGCTCGCGCCGCAGCTCCTGGATCTCGCGCTGCATGGCGTCGGCCTCTTCCCGCGTCGGCAACCCCAGCCCGCG
>DAHUXE010000065.1 GCA_027307325.1 Gammaproteobacteria bacterium
CATCGTGGCTGCGTGCGCGCGGCGCCGTCAATCGCCGGCCGCCGGCAGCCCGAGCGCGCGCTTGAGGTGCGGCTCGAGGAGAGCGGCGCATTCCCACACCGAGCGCGGCCCGCCGAGCGCGGCGAGCTGCGTCATCTTCAGCCCCTGGTAGCCGCAGGGATTGATGCGCGAGAAGGGCTCGAGATCGAGCGCCACGTTGAGCGCGAGGCCGTGATAGCTCCCCTGGCGCCGCACGCGCACGCCGACGCTCGCGAGCTTCTCGCCGGCGACATAGACGCCGGGCGCGCTGCGGCGGCCCTCGGCGGCGATGCCGAACTGCCCCGCTAGATCGATCACGGCGCGCTCGAGCGCGCAGACGAAGTCGCGGATGCCGATTCCGGCGCGCCTGAGGTCGATGAGCGGGTACACCACCAGCTGCCCCGGACCGTGATAGGTCACCTGTCCGCCGCGGTCGATCTGCACCACCGGGATGTCGCCGGGCGCGATCAGGTGCGCGCGGCTCGCGTTGGCGCCGAGCGTGAACACCGGCGGGTGCTCCAGGAGCCAGATCTCATCCGGCGTCGCTGCGCCGCGCTCCTCGGTGAAGCGCTGCATCGCGCGCCAGGTGGGCTCGTACTCGACTTTACCTAAGCGGCGTATCGACACCGGGGGGATCTCGCGGCGCGCCGCCGCAGGGAGCCCCGCCGCCACAGGGAGCCCCGCCGCCGGGAGCGAGGCCACCGCCGCAAGCGCCCCCGCGGCGCTCATTGCGCAAGGCTCCGGTTATCGAGGCCGGCGTTGTTGCGGTCGAGCGCCTGCTCGGCGCGGTAGCTCGAGCGCACCAGCGGTCCCGACACGCACTCGAGGAAGCCGAGCGCCAGCGCCTCCTCCCGGTAGCGATCGAACTCGGCGGGCGTGACGAAGCGCTCGACCGGGAGATGGTTGAGCGTCGGGCGCAGATACTGCCCGAGGGTCACGATGTCCACCCGCGCGGCGCGCAGATCGCTGAGCGTCGCGGCGATCTCCGCGTCGCTCTCGCCGAGGCCGAGCATCAGGCTGCTCTTGGTGAGGACCGACGGCCGGTGGTGCTTGGCGTGCGCCAGCACGCCGAGCGTCTGCTGGTAGCCGGCGCGCGGGTCGCGCACCGGATGCGTCAGGCGCCGCACGGTCTCGATGTTCTGCGCGAACACCGCTATCCCTGAGTCGACCACGGTGGCGACGTCGGCCAGCACTCCGCGGAAATCGGGCGTCAGCGCCTCGACCGCGGTATGCGGATTGCGGCGCAGGATGGCGCGCACGCAGGCGGCGTAGTGCGCGGCGCCACCGTCGGGAAGATCGTCGCGGTCGACGGAGGTGAGCACGACGTAGCCGAGCTTCATCAGCTCGACGGTGCGGGCGGCGTTCTCCGGCTCCTCGGCGTCGAGCCAGCCGCGAGGGTTGCCCGTGTCGACCGAGCAGAAGCGGCAGGCGCGCGTGCATACCGCGCCCATCAGCATCAGCGTCGCGGTGCCCGCGTTCCAGCACTCGCCGATGTTGGGGCACTTGGCCTCCTCGCACACCGTGGTCAGCCGGTGCTCGCGTACCACGGCCCTGACACCCTCGAAGCCGCTGCCCGTGGGGGCGCGCGCCCGAAGCCACGGGGGCTTTCTCGAAGGCGCAGCCGCGGGCAAGGCCTTGAGCGCCTTGACGCCATCGCGAATGGCGGTAAATCCCTGAGGCGTAACGTATTTCTCGCCGCTGCGGGGCACCGCCGCGTCGACCGTTACGATCCCAATCCCTTTGAGCTGCGGCATGCCTTCATTGTAGCGCACGGACCCGCGCATCCAGCGCCGCAAGCCGCTCGGGAGTCCCCACGTCGCTCCAGGCGCCGCGGTGCAGCTCGCCGCGCACGCGCCGCGCGGCGATCGCACGGTTGAGGAGCGGCAGCAGCGGAAAGCGCTCGCCGCTCGCGCCGTCGAAGAACTCGCGCCGGAACATGCCGACACCCGAATAGGTGAAGCGGTCGCTGTCGCGGCTCACCACGAGGTCGGCGTCGAGCCCGAAATCGCCGCGCACGTTGTGCGGCGGGTTGGGCACCAGCACCAGGTGCGCATGCGCGCCGTCCTCGAGCGACAGCGCGGCGAAATCGATGTCGGTCCAGATGTCGGCGTTCACCACCAGGAACGGCTCAGGGCCTAGCAGCGGCGCGGCCCGGAAGATGCCGCCGCCGGTCTCGAGCGGCACCGGGCCTTCGTCGCTCCAGGTGATCGACACGCCCCAGCTGCTGCCGTCGCCGAGCGCGGCATGCAGCTGCGCGGCGAGCCACGAGGTGTTGACTACGACTTCGCGGAAGCCCGCGCGCGCGAGCGCGGCGAGGTGCCAGACGATGAGCGGCTGGCCGGCCACCGGCACCAGCGGCTTGGGCACAGAGTCGGTGATCGGGCGCATGCGCTCGCCCCGGCCGGCCGCGAGCAGCATGGCTTTCATGCGCGCACCCCCGCGCCGGGCGGCGCGCCGAGGACGCGCGCGTTGGCGCGCGGCAAGGCCGGCGCGACGCGCGCCTCGAGAAAGCGCCCGAGGGCGGATAGCTCGGCGTACTCAGCGCAGGTCTCGCGCACGTACGCCAGCACGCGCGGCAGGTCCGCGAGATACCCGGGCTTGCCGTCGCGATACCACAGGCGGCAGAAGATGCCGAGCACCTTGATATGCCGCTGCACGCCGATCAGATCGAACCAGCGCAGGAACTCCGCCTCGCTCGCCCCCGCCGGGCCGCCCTGGTGCGCGAGCCGCGCGCGGTAGCCGTTCACCCAGCCGATGACGCGCGCACGCGGCCAGGCGATATAACAGTCCTTGAGGAGCGACACCAGGTCGTAGCCGACCGGCCCGCGCAGCGCGTCCTGGAAGTCGATCACTCCGGGGTTGCGCTCGCCCACCACCATGAGGTTGCGCGAGTGATAGTCGCGATGCACGAAAACGTGAGGCTGCGCCAGCGCTTCGCGAATGAGGAACGCGAAGCTGTCGGCGACAGTCGCGGCTTCCTCCGCGGCGGGCGCGTGCGCGAGGTGCCGCGTCAGCAGCCACTCGGGCATGAGCGCGAGCTCCTGCCCGAGCGCCGCGCGGTCGTAGGGGGGGAGCTCGTGACTCGCCTCGCGCCCGCGCACCTGGATTGCGGCGAGCGCGCCGAGCGCGTCGCGATACAGCGGCTCCGGGTCGTCGCCGGCGCTGAGGCGCTCGAGGTAGAGCGTGGTGCCGAGATCCTCGAGCAGCAGCAGCCCGCGCCCCGCGTCGCTCTCGTGTACGTGCGGGACGTGAGTGCCGAGCGACTCGAGCAGGCGCGACACCTCGAGGTAGGGCCGCACGTTCTCGCGCTGCGGCGGGGCGTCCATCACGATATAGGTCGCCTCTCCGGCGAACACGCGGAAGTAACGCCGGAAGCTCGCATCGCTCGAGGCCGGCTCGATGCGCGTCACCGGCAGCCGCAGCTCGCGCGACAACCACTCAGCGATCAGCGCCAGGCGCGCGTCCGTTTGGGGCATGATGGAAATCCGCGTGGCTGCGGCGCCCCATTATAATGCCGCTCTCAATGCTGCGTCCGGGCACACTCGTCCTTGCCGTCATCGCGCTCGGGGGCATCATGCCCGCGGCCCGGGCCGAGGAGCCGCCCTGCCCGTCACAGAGCGAGCCGCCGGCCACCCCCGCGGCCGCCGCCGGCGCGCCCACCACGCCGGCGAGTGCGCCGGCGCGCAAACCGCGCGGCACCGGCAAGATCGAGATCAAGGCCGACAGCGCCGACGTGAGCGTCGACGGCAAGGGGTCCCTCAAGGGCGATGTCGTGGTGCGCCAGGGCGATGTCGAGCTGCGCGCCGGCGAGATGCAGATCGACAAGCCCAGGGAATACGTGAAGAGCGACGGGCGCATCGAGTACAGCGACCCGCTGGTGCACGTGATGGGCGCGGGCGGCAGCTACTCGGCGGCCACCGGTGCCGAGTTCCATGACGCGCACTTCGATCTGCGCGGGCGCGGCGCGCGCGGCGCCTCCGACAGCCTGGCGCTCACCCCCGACGGCGTGCTGCGCCTCAAGGGCGTCACCTTCACCACCTGCCCGGCGGCGCACGAGGCGTGGGACCTCAGGGCCACCAGCATTACGCTCGACACCCGCAACCAGATCGGCACCGGCCGCGGTGCGCGTGTCGATTTCCTCGGCCTGCCGCTCCTCTACCTGCCGTGGGTGTCGTTCCCGCTCGGCAGCGAGCGCAAGAGCGGCTTCCTGTTCCCGAGCGTCGGCAGCACCTCGAACAGCGGCTTCCAGCTCGCGGTTCCCTACTACTGGAACATCGCGCCCAACGCCGACTTCACCTTTCAGCCCGTCGAGTACACCACGCGCGGGCCCGACCTGGGAGGCGATCTGCGCTTCCTCACCGCCGGCCAGAGCGGCGAGCTGCAGTGGAACTATCTGCCGAACGACACCCTGTACAAGGGCAGCCGCAGCCGCGTGCAGCTCAACGACGTCGCCGAGCTGCCGGGGGACGTGCGCCTCACGGTCGATGCGCAGACGGTGAGCGACGTCCTCTACTTCCAGGATTTCTCGCAGACGCCGGCCGGCACCAGCACCTCGTTCCTCAACCGCAGCGCCACCCTCTCCTACCGCGACGCGCACTGGACCGTGGACGGCCAGGCGCAGCAGTATCAGACGATCGACACGACACTGCTGGTGGACGAGCGCCCCTATGCGCGCGTGCCGCGGCTTGCGGTCGACAGCGACTACACGCTGTTCGGCGTTGTGCACTACGGCTTCGAGTCGGAGATCGTAGATTTCCAGCACGCGCCGGGCGGCGCGGGGCTCCCGCCGCTGCCCTCACTCCCGCCGCTGCCCTCCGGCTGGCGCGAGGACGTCCAGCCTGCCGTGTCGCTGGCGCTCGCCGGCCCGGGCTATTTCTTCCGGCCGGCACTCGCCTGGCGCGCCACCTACTATCAGCTCGCGGACACGCTCCCCGGAGCTCCGACCTCGCTGTCGCGCACCCTGCCGCTCGCGAGCGTCGACTCGGGCCTGGTGTTCGAGCGCGAATCGGGCGCGCAGGCCACGCGCACGCTGACGCTCGAGCCGCGCATTCAGTACCTCTACGTCCCGTACCGCGAGCAGAGCGCGCTGCCGGTTTTCGATACCGGGCTCCCCGACCTGAACACGGTGGAGCTGTTCCGCACCAACCGCTACGTGGGCGCCGACCGCGTGAGCGATGCCAACCAGCTGACCACCGGGCTCACCAGCCGGTTGCTCGATGCGCAGACGGGCAAGCAGTTCCTCGCCGCGACCATCGGTCAGAGTTATTACTTCACGACCCCGCGCGTGGCTCTGCCCGGCGAGACGCCGTTCGCCGCGCCACATTCGGACTTCGCCGCGCAGCTCGCCCTCACCGCCTTCGCCGACTGGAACGTGGACGCCGGGGTGCAATGGGACCCCGACAATCAGCGCAGCGAGCGCACCCAGCTGAACCTCCAGTACCACCCGGCGCCCGACACGGTGGTCAACGTGAGCTACCGCTACCAGCGCTTCGCGCAGCTGCCGGAGTTCGTCCAGGGAGTGCAGCTGCCGTGCACCCCGACACTACCGATCCAGCCGGGTATCGCGACCGGCTGCGACATCCAGGGCTTCGATCAGGTCGACGGCTCGGCCGCCTTCCCCATCCGCCGCTCCTGGAACGTGTTCGTCCGCGAGGTATTCGACCTGCGCAACCACGAGGAGCTGGAGCGATTCGCCGGCTTCGAGTACCGTGCCTGCTGCTGGCGGCTGCGGCTCGGCGCCCGGCGCTACGTCAGCAGCTTCACCGGCTCCCGGGATACCGGGGTGTGGCTGCAGCTGGAACTTGCGGGACTGGCCGGTGTCGGATCGGCTTCGGACACCTCGCTCAGCGAGGAGATCCGGGGCTACACTCCCGCGGATAGCAGCGCCCGTAAAATCAGGAACTGAAAACGATGCGGCGGATCATGACCCCGGCCCTCTCCCTCGTCGCCATGAGCGTGGCGGCGCTCGCCGTGTGCGGACCCGCCGCGGCGCAGACCCGCGAGCTCGACACCCGGGGCGTGATGCTCGACCGGATCGCCGCCATCGTGAACGACGGCGTGGTGCTCAACAGCGACCTCGACACGCAGATCGAGGCGGTGAGCGAGCGGCTGCGGCAGCAGAAGCTGGAGCTGCCGGCACAGAACGTGCTGCGGCAGCAGGTGCTCGAGCGGCTCGTGGTGCAGGAGATCCAGCTGCAGCGCGCCCAGCACGACGGCATCAAGGTCACGGACGAGACGCTGAACGCCGCCCTCTCGGATGTCGCGCGGCGCAACAACCTCACGCTGTCGCAGCTGCCTCAGGCGCTCGCCGAGCAGGGGGTCGAGTACGCCGCCTACCGCGACGACATGCGCAAGGAGATCACGCTCTCGATGCTGCGCCAGCGCGACGTCCTCGACCGCATCGTGGTCACGCCCAAGGAAATCGACCAGTATCTCGACAAGCAGGCGAAGAAGCCTTCCGGCAACCACGAGTACAACGTCTCCCACATCCTGATCGCGGTTCCGCAGCAGGCGAGCCAGGCGCAGCTCGACGACGCCGCCCGGCGCGCCAGCGAGGTCTACCAGAAGGCGAGCGGCGGCGAGGACTTCGCGCGCCTCGCGGTCGCCTACTCGAGCAGCCAGACCGCCCTCGAGGGCGGCTCGCTCGGCTGGCGCAAGGAGACCGAGCTGCCGACCTTCCTCACCGAAGTGGTCGCGAAACTCAAGCCCGGCGAGGTGAGCCAGCCGCTGCGCACGCCCACCGGTTTCCACATCGTGAAGCTCAACGAGGTGCGCGGCTCCGAGGCCAAGGCCATCGAGAACCAGGTCCACGCGCGCCATATTCTCATGAAGACCACCGAGCTCGCCGACGACGCCACCGTGAAGCAGAAGCTCAACACCCTGCGCGAGCGCGTCGTGAAGGGCGAGGACTTCGCCGGCCTGGCACAGACCAACTCCGAGGATCCGGGCTCGGCCGCCCAGGGGGGCGATCTCGGCTGGAGCGGCCCCGGCACTTTCGTGCCCGAGTTCGAGCAGCAGCTCTCTGCGCTCAAAGACGGCGAGATCAGCGAGCCGTTCAAGACGCAGTACGGCTGGCACATCGTGCAGATGCTCGGCCATCGCCAGTTCGACGCCACCGACGAGGTCAAGCGGCGCAAGGCCATGGAGGCGATCCGCGCGAGCAAGGCGGACGAGGAGACGGAGATCTGGGTGCGGCGCCTGCGGGATGAGGCGTACGTGGAATTCAAGTCCTAGCCGGGGACCGAAAGGCGGCATGATTCCCCGGATCGCCGTGACATCGGGAGAGCCGGCGGGAATCGGCCCGGAACTGTGCCTCGCGCTCGCGAGGCGCGAGCTCGACTGCGAGCTGGTGTGCTTAGGGGACGTCGGCCTGCTCGCCGAGCGCGCCCGCCTCACGCAGACAGAGGTCGAGCTGCGGCCCTACGCGGCGCACACGCCACGCGCGCGGCAGCGCCATGCGCCGGGGACGCTGCTCATCGAGCCGGAGCGGCTCCGGACGGCGAGCGCGCCCGGGAGGCTCGACAAGCGCAACTCCCCCTACGTGCTCGCACTGCTCGACCGCGCCATCGACGGCGCCCTCGCCGGCGAGTTCGACGCCGTGGTCACCGCCCCGGTCCACAAGGGTGTGATTAACGATGCCGGCGTCGCCTTCCTCGGCCCCACCGAATATTTCGCGCAGCGCGCCCACGCCGCGCACCCGGTCATGATGCGCACCACCGGCGCGCTGCGCGTGGCGCTCGCGACCACGCACCTGCCGCTCGCCGCGGTGAGCGCCGCCATCACGGTCGAGTCGCTGTGCCGGACGGCCGCGGT
>DAHUXE010000081.1 GCA_027307325.1 Gammaproteobacteria bacterium
TCGACGAGACCGGCGGCGGCGCCGGCGGTGGCGGCGCAGCGGGCCGCGGCTCGGGCAGCGGCGCAGGCGGCGGCGGCGAGGAATTCGACGACGATATCCCGTTCTGAGGCGCCGGCCGCTCGGCAATCCCTGCAATCGGGCCGTTGGTGGGGCTGGTGCATTGCGCGCCCATAAGGCCCTGATACAGCTTGAGTTTTTTATATTTTCGCCCCGCGTGTGCACCCCCGTATCCGAGCCCTTAAAATTCCATGATTAGCCTCATGCCCCGCCGCTATTTCATCAAGACCTTCGGCTGCCAGATGAACGAGTACGACTCCGCGCGCATGGCGGACGTGCTCGCCGCCGGCGCCGGCCTGACCGCCACCGAGGACCCGCACGAGGCGGACGTGCTTCTCATGAACACCTGCTCGGTGCGCGAGAAGGCGCAGGAAAAGGTGTTCTCGCTCCTCGGCGTGTGGCGGCTTCTCAAGAGCCGCCGCCCCGAGGTGATCATCGGCGTCGGCGGCTGCGTCGCGAGCCAGGAGGGCGAAGCCATCACCGCGCGCGCGCCGTTCGTCGATCTCGTGTTCGGACCGCAGACGCTGCATCGCCTGCCGCAGATGCTCGCGGAGCTCGAGCGCACCGGCCGCGCGCAGGTCGACGTCAGCTTCCCGGAGATCGAGAAATTCGACTCGCTCCCCGCACCGCGCGCCGCAGGAGCGCGCGCCTTCGTGTCCGTCATGGAGGGCTGCAGCAAGTACTGCAGCTTCTGCATCGTGCCGTACACGCGCGGCGAGGAGATGAGCCGCGGCTTCGATTCCGTGCTCGGGGAAGTGCGCGCGCTTGCCGGCCAGGGAGTCGCCGAGGTGACGCTCCTCGGACAGAACGTCAATGCCTACTCAGGCCCGATGGCCGACGGCGCACGGGTGGATCTCGCCACTCTCATCCATCACGTCGCGCGCGTGCCCGGCATCGAGCGCATCCGCTTCACCACCTCGCATCCGCTCGAGTTCAACGACAGCCTGATCGAGGCGTTCGCCAGCGTGCCGCAGCTCGCCGATCACCTGCACCTGCCGGTGCAGAGCGGCTCGGACCGGGTGCTCGCGCTCATGAAGCGCGGCTACACCAGCCTCGAGTTCAAGGACAAGGTGCGGCGCCTGCGCGCGGCGCGGCCCGGTATCTCGCTCTCCTCGGATTTCATCGTAGGCTTTCCCGGGGAGACGGAGCGCGACTTCGAGGCGACGCTCGCGCTGGTGCGCGCGGTGGGCTTCGACCAGTCGTTCAGCTTCATCTACAGCCGCCGCCCCGGCACCCCGGCCGCCTCGCTCCCCGACGAGGTAAGCCACGAGGTCAAGCAGCAGCGGCTGGCGCGGCTGCAGGCGCAGCTCGAGGCCCAGGCGCACGCCATCAGCGAGGCGATGGTCGGCACGCGGCAGCGGGTGCTCGTCTAGCGGCCCGCGAAGAAGAATGCCCGCGAGCTCGCCGGCCGCACCGCCAACAACCGCTGGGTGAATTTTGCCGGCCCCGCCTCGCTCATCGACCGCTTCGCCGACGTCGAGGTGACCGCGGCGCTCGCGCACTGCCTGCGCGGCCGGCTTGAGCAAGCGGCGCCGCTCGCGGCCTGCGGCTGAATCGCCGTGGCCGCCTCATCGCCGCACGAGCAGCAACGGGAATTCGATCTCGGCGGCGGCGACAACACGCGGCTCGCCAACCTCTGCGGACCGCTGGATGAGAACCTGCGGCTCCTCGAGCAGCGGCTCGAGGTGCGCATCCGCCGCCGCGGCGAGACGTTTCGCGTGAGCGGCGCGCTCGCGGCCAGCGCCGAGGACACGCTGCGCGAGCTCTTCGAGCTCACCCGCACCGAGGACGTGACTCCGGAGCGGGTGCATCTCGCGCTGCGCGATCGCGAAGCGGGCGCGCCGCCCGCGGACGCGGACCCGAGCGAGCAGGGAGTGCACGTACCACGCGGCGGCATCCGCGCGCGCGGCCGGCACCAGCGCGACTACCTCGCGCACATCCGCGGCGGCGATCTCACCCTCGGCATCGGACCCGCCGGCACCGGCAAGACCTACCTCGCGGTCGCGTGCGCGGTCGAGGCGCTGCAAGCCGACCGGGTGCGGCGCATCGTGCTGGTGCGCCCCGCGGTCGAGGCCGGCGAGCGGCTCGGCTTCCTCCCGGGCGATCTCACCCAGAAGGTCGACCCGTACCTGCGTCCCATGTACGACGCGCTCTACGAGATGATGGGCTTCGACCGGGTGGCGCGCTTCATCGAGCGCAACGTCATCGAGGTCGCCCCGCTGGCCTTCATGCGCGGCCGCTCGCTCAACGACTCCTTCATCATCCTGGACGAGGCGCAGAACACCACCATCGAGCAGATGAAGATGTTCCTCACCCGCATCGGCTTCGGCTCGCGCGCGGTGGTCACGGGGGATGTCACGCAGACCGACCTGCCGGCCGGCAGGCAGTCGGGCCTGTCGCACGTCGTCGAGGTACTGCGCAACGTGCCGGGCGTCGCCTTCACCTTCTTCGACGCCCAGGACGTGGTACGCCACCCGCTGGTGCAGCGGATCGTGCAGGCCTACGAGTCCCACGGCGGCTCGTCGTGAGCGCGCGCGCACTCCACGTCGCGCTGCAGCGGCGGGTACGCGCCTGGTCGCCGCGGCGCGCGGATCTCGCACGCTGGGCGCGCGCGGCGTTGGGTAAGCACGCGCTCGGCGCCGAGCTCGGCGTGCGCATGGTGAGTGCCGCGGAGAGCCGGCGGCTGAACGCGCGCTATCGCGGGCGCGATCGGCCCACCAACGTCCTGTCCTTTCCGCCGCCCGCCATGCCCGCGGGTGCGCGGCGCGGCGCGCGCGCGCTCGGCGACCTGGTGATCTGCCCGCGCGTGCTGCGCGGCGAGGCGCGTGCGCAGGCCAAGACGCTGCA
This sequence comes from Gammaproteobacteria bacterium, assembly GCA_027307325.1. GTDB lineage: Bacteria > Pseudomonadota > Gammaproteobacteria > Steroidobacterales > Steroidobacteraceae > 13-2-20CM-66-19. The sequence goes on from DAHUXE010000081.1 coordinate 2,905, forward strand.
GGCCCACTGGGCGCATCTCGTCGTGCACGGCACGCTGCACCTGATCGGCTACGACCACAGCCACGCCGCCGGCGCGCGCCGCATGGAGCGGCGCGAGATCGCCGTGCTGCGCCGTCTCGGCTTCGCCAACCCCTATCGGTGACGGCCATGAGCAAGGACCTGAACGCGACCGGACGGTGGCTGAAGCGCCTCACCCAGGGACTCGCCCCCGAGCCGCAGGACCGCCAGGAGCTGCTCGCGGTGCTGCGCGATGCCGGCGAGCGCGGGCTCGTCGACGGCGACGCGCTGTCGATGATCGATGGCGTGCTCGAGGTCTCGGACCTGCAGGTGCGCGACATCATGGTGCCGCGCGCCCAGATGGTGTTCGTGCGGCGCGACGAGCGTGCCGCTGCCATCCTGCCCAAGGTGGTCGAGTCCGGCCACTCGCGCTTCCCGGTGATGGACGAGGATCGCGACGACATCGTCGGGATCCTGCTCGCCAAGGACCTGCTGCGCCTCACGGTGGAGAAGCGCGAGCGCTTCGACATCCGCGAGTTCATGCGCCCGGCGCTGTTCGTGCCGGAGTCGAAGCGCCTCAACGTGCTGCTGCGCGAGTTCCGCCGCAACCGCAACCACATGGCGATCGTGGTCGACGAATACGGCGGCGTCTCGGGCCTGGTGACCATCGAGGACGTGATCGAGCAGATCGTCGGGGAGATCGACGACGAGTTCGACGTCGAGGACGATCTGAACATCCGCCGCGATGCGGAGCGCCAGTTCACGGTGCGCGGCGTGACCCGTATCGCCGAGTTCAACGAGTACTTCGGCGCGCGCCTTTCCGAGGAGGAGGGCTTCGACACGGTGGCCGGCCTGCTCATGAAGCAGCTCGGGCACCTGCCGCGGCGCGGCGAGAGCGCGACGATCGACGGCTTCGAATTCCGCGTGCTGCGCGCCGATCGCCGCCGCATCGAGGCCCTGCGGGTGGTGGCGCCGCGCGACGTGCTGCCGCCGGAAGAGCGCGCCGCGGGCGGCGGCGGGCCCTAGCATGAATTGCTCGGGATCGGCACGTCCCTGCGCCGCCTGCGGCGGCGGGCACATTGCGCTGCGCAGTCCCTGCTCCGCGCAAGCCCTGGGCGGCCATCCTGGCCACCCGCTCGGCGCTTTGCGCCTCGCCCATGTGCCTTCACGGCGAATTGACGCCTCGGGGTGGGCCGCAAGGCCCATAGGCAAGTAGATGGCGTTCGGCGTCCTGCCGCGGCCGTCCTCGGCACGGCTGCGGGCCCTGCTCGCGCTCGCGGCCGGGGCCGCACTCACTACCGCGTTCGCGCCGCTGGCGCTCTGGCCGCTCGCGGTCCTGTGCCCCGCGGTGCTCATGTGGCTGTGGCAGAACGCGACGCCGCGCGAGTCCGCCTGGCTCGGTTTCCTCTTCAACGCCGGCACCTTCGGCGCCGGCACCTACTGGCTGCTCATCAGCTTACCCATAGGCGGCGCGCCCATCTGGCTGGCGCTGTTCCTGATGCTGGGACTCACCGGCATCATGGCGCTCTATCACGCGGCGCTCGGCTACGGCTGCGCGCGCTGGCTGCCGCGCGCCGGCGCGCTGCGCTCTCTCGTCGCGCTGCCGGCGGCGTGGCTGCTGGTCGAGTGGTGGCGCGGATGGTTTCTGTCGGGCTTCTCGTGGCTGTCGCTCGGGTATTCGCAGACCGACAGCCCGCTGGCGGGGCTCGCGCCCGTCGTGGGCGTCTACGGCGTGAGCGCGGCCCTGCTGCTCTCGGCCGGGGCGCTTATCACCCTGGCGGACGGCACCCGTTGGGCGCGGGCGAGCGCGGCGGTGCTGCTGCTCGTTCCCTGGGCCGCGGGGGCGGCGCTGCGCGGGGTGTCCTGGACGCACCCCGCAGGCAGCCCGGTGTCGGTGGCGATCGCACAGGGCGCCGTCCCCCAGGATGAGAAATGGCTCGAGAACAACAAGGAGGCGACGCTCGATCTCTACCAGAAGCTCACGAGCCAGGCGTTCGGCAATGCGCTCATCGTCTGGCCCGAATCGGCGCCGGCCGATACCGCCAACGATCTGGTGCCCTACCTGACGCACATCTACCGCGACGCGCAGGCGCACGGCTCGGCGCTCGTGATGGGGATTCTGCGCGCCGAAGGCGGCATCTCGGACTCCGACCCGGTGCGATACTACAACTCGGTGCTGGCGCTCGATGCCAAAGTGAGCTGGTACGACAAGCGCCACCTGGTGCCGTTCGCCGAGTTCTTCCCGGTGCCGCAGTTCGTGCGCTCCTGGATGCGGCTCGCGAGCCTGCCATACTCGGACTTCACCCGGGGCGCCGCCTACCAGCCGCCGCTCGAGGCGGCGCACCTGAAGCTCGGCACCACGGTGTGCTATGAGGATGGCTACGGCAGCGCCATGCTCGCGGAGCTGCGGCGCGGGGGCGCCGATGCGCTGGTGAACGTCACCAATGATGCCTGGTTCGGCCATTCGAGCGCCCGGCACCAGCACTTCCAGATCGCGCGCATGCGCGCCCTCGAGGAGGGCCGCTACCTGATCCGGGCGGCGAATGACGGCATTTCCGCGGTCATCGGCCCGCACGGCGAAGTCGTGGCCCGCGGCCCGGAATTCCGCCCGGTGGTACTGGTCTCAAGAGTGATCCCGCTGGCCGGCCTTACCCCCTACGCGCATGTTGGAAACTGGCTGATCGTGTCGCTCGCGGCACTGGCACTGGCACTGGCATGCGGGCTCACGGTGCGAAATGATAGGCTGTGGCGGACCCGTTCCGGGTCGGCCGGCGCGGGTAGCTGAAGGACATGTACGTGAAAGCCGAATCGATCCTCATTCCGCCGCTGCGCCGGGCACTCGCGGTGCTGGCGCTCGCGGTAGCGCTCGCAGCCTGCTCGCGCGACACCAGCGCCCAGCAGACCCACCCGGCGCCCGGCCAGGCCAGTGTCGCGGCCGCCGCTCCCGCCGCGCCCGTCGCGGTGGTGGCCGCCGCCGAAGCGGGGGCGTCGGAGCTCACGCTGCGCGGCCTCCCCGACTTTACGCCGCTGGTCGAGAAGTACGGGCCCGCGGTCGTCAACGTCGAGGTGGTCGAGAAGGTGCAGCCGCAGCCGGGCGGCCAGGGCCTCTCGCCCAACGATCCCTTCTATGATTTCTTCCGCCGCTTCGGCATCCCCGCGCCCGGGGAGGGGCAGCGCCCGAATCAACCGCCGGTGAAGGGCGCGGGCTCGGGCTTCATCGTGAGCCCGGACGGCTACATCCTCACCAACGCCCACGTGGTGGCGGACGCCGAGGCCGTGACCGTGCGGCTCACGGACCGGCGCGAGTTCCAGGCCAAGGTGGTCGGCGCCGACGAGCGCACCGACGTGGCGGTGATCAAGATCAGCGCCGTCAATCTGCCGATCGTCAGGCTCGGCGATCCCTCGCGCATCAAGCCGGGGCAGTGGGTGCTCGCCATCGGCTCGCCGTTCGGCTTCGAGAACACGGTGACCGCCGGCATCATCAGCGCCACCTCGCGCGCGCTGCCGAGCGACAACTACGTGCCCTTCATCCAGACGGACGTCGCGGTGAACCCGGGCAATTCCGGCGGACCGCTCTTCAACATGGCGGGCGAGGTGATCGGCATCAACTCGCAGATCTTCAGCCGCACGGGCGGCTTCATGGGCCTCTCGTTCGCGATCCCGATCGACGTCGCCCGCAACGTCGAGGAGCAGCTGATCAGGACCGGCCGCGTGGTGCGCGGGCGCATCGGCGTCACGATCCAGGATCTCAATGCGCAGCTCGCGGAGTCCTTCGGGCTCGACCGCCCGCGCGGCGCGCTCGTCTCCTCGGTGGAGAAGGACGGCCCGGCGGCCCACGCCGGCATCCAGCCGGGCGATGTGATCCTGGCCGTCGCCGGACGCCCGATCGAGCATTACGGCGAGCTGTCGGGCGCGATCGCGGCGATGAAGCCCGGCAGCGATACGACGCTCGCGGTGTGGCGCGGCGGCAAGCAGCTGAACGTGAGCGTGGCGGTCGCGGAGCTCCACGAGCAGCAGCAGGTGGCGTCCGCCCGCGGCCGCTCACCGGGCGGCGGCGCGAGGGTGCCGGGGGCGTTCGGGCTCACCGTGCGCCCGCTCAACCCGCAGGAGAAGCAGCAGGCCGGCACGCAGGGGAGCCTGGTCGTCGAGGAGGTCTCGGGTCCCGCGGCCGCCGCCGAGGTCCAGCCCGGCGACATCATCCTCGGCGTGAACGGCAAGCGCGTGCACACGGTGGCCGAGCTCGAGGAGGCGGCCAAGTCCGCCGGCAAGAGCGTGGCGCTCCTCATTCAACGCGAGGACGCCCAGATCTTCGTACCGTTGCGCCTGCCTTAGCACGGGTGATGTTCGCCGAAGTTGCTCCCTGATGCGCAGCGGGCAAAAGTCGCGTCTTTTGCCCGCGGCCGCCGGAGTAATGTCCGCGGAAATCGCTTCCTGCGATTTCCGCCCATAAAATAACCACGATGCAGGAAACCTACGATCCCTCAGCCGTCGAGCGCGCCGCGCAGGCATATTGGCGCGAGCGGCGCGTCTTCGAGGTGCGCGAGGATCCCGCCAGACCCAAGTTCTACTGCCTGTCGATGCTGCCGTACCCCTCGGGCCGGCTGCACATGGGCCACGTGCGCAACTACACGATCGGCGACGTGCTGGCGCGCTACCTCGCGATGCAGGGCTACAACGTGCTGCAGCCGATGGGCTGGGACGCCTTCGGACTGCCGGCCGAGAACGCCGCCATCAGCAACGGCGTACCGCCGGCGAAATGGACGCGCGACAACATCGCGCACATGCGCTCGCAGCTTCAGTCGCTCGGCTTCGCCATCGACTGGCGGCGCGAGGTGGCAACCTGTGATCCGGACTATTACCGCTGGAACCAGTGGCTGTTCCTGCGCATGCGCGAGCAGGGGCTCGCGTACCGCAAGAGCGGGGTGGTCAACTGGGACCCGGTCGATCAGACGGTGCTCGCCAACGAGCAGGTGATCGACGGGCGCGGCTGGCGCACCGGCGCGCCGGTCGAGAAGCGCGAGATCCCGATGTACTACCTCGCGATCACGCGCTACGCGGAGGAGCTGCTGGCGGCGCTCGGGGAGCTGCCCGAGTGGCCGGAGCGCGTGCGCGTCATGCAGGCCAACTGGATCGGCAAGAGCGTCGGCTGCGACATCTCCTTCCCATACGCCGCCGACACCGCGCGCGCGCTGGACGGCGCGGGCGCGGTCAAGGTGTTCACTACGCGCGCCGACACGCTGTTCGGCGCCACCTTCATGGCGGTGGCCGCCGAGCACCCGGTGGCGCTCGCCGCGGCGCGCGGCAATCCCGCGCTCGCCGCCTTCATCGAGGAGTGCCGCCGCGGCAGCGTCATCGAGGCCGTGCTCGCGACGCAGGAGAAGAAGGGCATGCCGACCGGGCTGCACGTGCTGCATCCCTTTACGGGCAAGCCGCTCGAGGTGTGGGTCGCGAACTACGTCGTCATGGCCTATGGCGAGGGCGCCGTCATGGGCGTGCCGGCCCACGACGAGCGCGACTTCGAGTTCGCCGTCAAGAATCATCTGCCGGTAGTCACCGTGGTGCGCTCGACGAGCGGCGCCTACGAGGAGGTGCGCGCACCCTGGATCCCGGCGTATTCCGAGTACGGCGTCACGGTCAACTCGGGCGAGTTCTCCGGGCTCACGTTTGAGCAGGCGGTGGACGCGATCGCCGCGGCCCTCGAGCAGCAGGGCCTCGGAGCCAGGCGCGTGCAGTTTCGCCTGCGCGACTGGGGCATCTCGCGCCAGCGCTACTGGGGCTGCCCGATCCCGATCATTCACTGCGGCGCCTGCGGCGAGGTGCCGGTGCCGGACGAGCAGCTGCCGGTGGTGCTGCCCGAGGACCTGGTGCCCGATGGCAGCGGCAACCCGCTCGCGAAATCTCCGGCCTTCTATCAGTGCAAGTGTCCGCAGTGCGGCGGCGTTGCGCGGCGCGAGACCGACACCATGGACACCTTCGTCGACTCGTCCTGGTACTTCATGCGCTACGCCTGCCCCGATGACCGGCGCTCGATGGTCGATGAGCGCGTCGACTACTGGCTGCCGGTGGACCAGTACATCGGCGGCATCGAGCACGCGATCCTGCACCTGCTCTATGCGCGTTTCTGGACCAAGGTGATGCGCGACCTGAAGCTCGTGAGGTTCGGCGAGCCCTTCACGCGCCTCCTGACCCAGGGCATGGTGCTGAACCACATCTTCTCTTATCAGCCGCCCGGGGGACGCAAGCGCTACTTCAACCCCGCCGACGTCGAGACGACCCCCGCGCCCGGCGGCGGTGCAGTTTACGAAGTGGCGACCCCCGACCTCGGCACGCTCAAGGTCGAGCACGAGGGCATCGGCAAGATGTCGAAGTCCGAGGGCAACGGCGTCGACCCGGAGGGGCTCATCGAGCGTTTCGGCGCCGACACCGCGCGGCTCTTTACCATGTTCGCTTCCCCGCCCGAGCAGACGCTCGAGTGGTCGGACGAGGGGGTGCAGGGCGCCGCGCGCTTCATCCGGCGGCTGTGGAACGCGGTGTACGAGCACGTCGCGGCCGGCAAGGCGCCGCCGCTCGGGACCGAAGCGCTCGGCGCCGAGCAGCACGGGCTGCGGCGCGCGGCGCACCAGGCGCTCGCCAAGGCTACCGACGACATCGGCCGCCGGCGCAACTTCAACACCGCGATCGCCGCAATCATGGAGCTCCTGAACGCGATCGGGCGCTTCACGGACGCAAGCCCCCAGGGCCGGGCGGTGCGCCAGGAGGCGCTCGGCATCGCCGTGCTGGTGCTCGCGCCCATCACCCCGCACGTGTGTCACGCGCTGTGGCAGGCGCTCGGCCACGAGACTGCCCTGGTGGACGAGCGCTGGCCGAAGCCCGACCCGGCCGCCCTCACCCAGGACACGCAGCAGCTGGTCGTGCAGGTCAACGGCAAGCTGCGCGGCCACATCACCGTCGCGGTGCAGGCCGACGAGGCGGCGGTGCGCGCCGCCGCGCTCGCCGACGAGCAGGTGAGGAAGTTCGTGGCCGGGAAGCCGGTGCGGCGCGTGATCTTCGTGCCCGGCAAGCTCGTCAACGTGGTGGTATGAAGGGCAGCGTGCGTGCCGCCGCCACGCTCGCCTCGAGCGCACTGCTCGCGATCGGCGGCTGCGGTTTCCATCTCGAGGGACGCGCGCCGCTGCCGCCGACGGTGAAGACACCGTATCTCGAGGCCACCGACCGGCAGAGCGACTTCGTCCAGAGCCTCGAGCGGGCGCTGCTCGCGAACGGCGCCGAGCTCGCGCCCGAGAGAGACAAGGCCTCGGCGGTCGTCACCATCCTCAAGGACAACCTCAAGCAGCGCGTGCTGTCGGTGTCGAACCTCAATCAGCCGAACGAGTACGAGCTCACCTATACGGTGAGCTTCTCGGTGACCGCCGGCGACCGCGAGCTGCTGCCTCCGCAGGAGATCTCCACCACGCGCGACTACAGCTTCGATGCGCGCCTGCTGCTCGCCAAGGGACACGAGGCGGACATCCTGCGTGGCGCGATGGCCCGCGACCTCGCCGACATGGTCATGCGGCGCCTGGCGAGGCTCTAGGGCCGTGGCCGGCGTACCGGCAGCGGGCGCGCCGCGCGCGGTGCCGGCGTCGGACGCGGCGGCGCTGACCGCGCTGCCCGAGTTGGGCAGCCCTGCGGTGCTGCTGCTGCGCAGCGTCGACCGGGTGCCGGTGGCACTGCTCCTCGCGCGCTTCGGGCTCGAGCTGACGCTGGTCGCGCACGGCGGGCAGATCCCGGGATCGTACTGGGGCGACAGCGAGGCGGGCCTGAAGGATGAGGGGCTCTACGCGCGGCTCGACACGCCGCTGCATTCGATCCTGCACGAGGTGGGCCACTACATCTGCATGAGCCCCGAGCGGCGCGCGGGGCTCGATACCGACGCGGGCGGCGACGACCTCGAAGAGGCGGCGGTGTGCTACCTGCAGGTGCTGCTCGCGGCGGAGCTCGCCGCGCTCGGCCGCGCGCGCATGCTCGCCGACATGGACTCCTGGGGATACAGCTTCCGTCTCGGGAGCACGCGCGCCTGGTTCGAGGGCGACGCCGCGGATGCGCGCGGCTGGCTCGAGCGGCACGGCGTGATCGATGCGAACGGCTCGCTCACCGGCGGCCTGCGCGCTTAGGTGAGCCTGGCTCTCCGCCCACCACATGAGCGCGGCACGTACCCCGAAGAGCGCAGCCACGCCCGAGGGCCGCGCCGGTTTCCTCGAGCGCATCTGGGAGCGCATCAAGGCCCACAAGGTGGTGCAGTGGACGCTCGCCTATCTCGCGGTCGCCTATACCCTGCTGCACGGCGCCGAGATGCTGGCCAACTCCCTCACCTGGCCGCACGCGGCGCTGCGCGTGTTCGCGCTGCTGCTGATCCTCGGCGTTCCGGTGGTCATCACGCTCTCCTGGTACCACGGCACCTATGCGCGCCAGCGCGTCAGCGCCACCGAGGTCATGATCGTCGCCATCCTGCTGGCGGTCGGCGGTGCGCTGGTGTGGCGCGATACGACGACCCGGCATGCGGCCGGGCAGGCCGCGGCCGCGCAAGCGCCGGCAGCGGCGCCGCAGGCGTCCGCGGCCTCGATCGCCGTGCTGCCTTTTGCCGATCTCTCTCCCGCGGGCGACCAGGGCTACTTCTCGGACGGCGTGACCGAGGAGATCCTCAACGTACTGGCGCACGTGAGCGGGCTCAAGGTCGCCTCGCGCACCTCCTCGTTCCAGTTCCGCAACGCCGGGGTCGGCATCCCCGAGATCGCCCGCAAGCTCGGGGTGCGCAACATCCTCGAGGGGAGCGTGCGCAAGGCCGGCGACACCGTGCGCATCACGGCGCAGCTGGTCGATGCGGTCACGGACAAGCACCTGTGGTCGCAGGACTTCGACCGGCCCCTTACAACGGCGAATCTCTTCGGCATCCAGGACGAAATCGCCGCGGACATCGTCGAGCGGCTCGCCGCCACCATCGGCCCTGCGGCGAGCGTCGGCAAACCGACGTTGCCGCAGGCCGGAACCGCGAGTGTCGATGTGTACGACCTGTACCTGAGGGGCCATGCGCTGTTCCTCGCGCGCACCAGGCCCAACCTGAGCGAGGCGGCGCGACTTCTCAGGCAGGCGGTGGAGCAGGACCCGAAATTCGCCCGCGCCTGGGAGTCGCTGGCGGCGGTATTCGCGATCTCGCAGTTCTGGGGACTCACCGAGGAGCAGGACTACCAGCGGGCCGCCATTCAGGCTGCCGATGAGGCACTGCGGCTCGATCCCGGCCTGGCGCTGGCGCAGGCGGTTCGCGGGCTGGCGCAGGCGAACATGATCGCGCTCGGTCAGCCGGGCAGCTGGGAGGCAGCGCTCGCGGGACTGAACGATGCGCTGACGCGCGATCCGCAGAACGCGACCGTGTACATGTGGCGCGGCGGGAGCTACTTCAACCTCGGCTACCCGGATCGTGCGCGTCCGGATTTTCAGCGATGCCTCGACCTCGATCCGGCCTACGAGCTCTGCCGCCGCAACCTCGCTTTGCTCGAGCTCTACTTCGGGCACACCGACGCAGCGCTGCGCCTTTACGAGACCGGCATGGCGCGGGGCTATGTGAACGCGGATGTCTACTTTGGCCCGGCAGCCGCGGCGCGCGGCGACCGGCTGGGTGTCCTCGGCATCCTGCTGCAGCAGTACCGCGCCAGGCCGCAGCTGCTGCAGGCGTTGTACCGCGCGCTCACCGATCCCAACTTCGGCCCCGCGGAGCGGCGCGAGGCAGTGCCGCTGCTCGACAGTGCGCGCGACGACCCGGAGGCCGCGATCGGCGGGTACTGGCTGCTGAAGTCCTATGACCGGATGCTCGGGGTCGTGACGGATTCTCCGGTCGTCATCTGGGCGCGCACCGATCCCGAGTGGCTCGGGTCCCCGGCGCGCAAGAGCCTGATGCAACGCTGGCGCATGGCGGAGTACTGGCGCGCACACGGCTTTCCACCGCAGTGCAAGCCGCTCGGCAGCACCGATTTCGTCTGCCCGTAGCCCAAGGCGACGCGCGATGACGTTTGTCACCTCGAGGTGCTGACGCCCGCGACTACCGCTCTTCCCGGCACGATCCTAACCTGTCCGCAACACAGGAGGGTCCGGCATGTCAGCAGCGGCGAGGCTCAATGGGGTCGTCAAGCGCTACGGCGAAAAGATTGCGCTCGATGGCGTCTCGCTCGCCATCGAGCCGGGCAAGGTCACCGCGCTCTTAGGTCCCAACGGCGCCGGCAAGACGAGCGCAATCTCGCTGCTGCTCGGGCTCGCCGCGCCGCAAAGCGGTGCGGTCGAAGTGCTGGGGGGCACAAAGGCGCGCGAGCTGCCGCCGGGCGTCGAGACCGCGCTCGCGATGATCGTGCGCGAGGCCGCCACCAACATCCAGCGCCATGCCGGCGCTACGCAGGCCGACATCGAGATCAGCACCGGCGGCGATGCCGGGCGCGCCGCCGCGGTAGCGCTGCGCGTGAGCGACAATGGCCGCGGCGGCATCGCCGGGCGCGGCAACGGGCTCGCCGGCATCGGCGAGCGGGTGCGCTCGCTCGGCGGCACGCTCGAGATCGACTCCCCGCCCGGCGCCGGCACCGTGCTGCGGGCGTCGCTGCCGCTCACCCCATGATCCGGGTGCTGCTCGCCGAGGACCAGGCGATGATCCGCGAGGCCCTCGCGGCGCTGCTGTCGTTCGAGGACGACATCGAGGTGGTCGCCCAGGTGGGCCGGGGCGACGAGGTGACGACCGCGGCGCGGGCGTCGGAGCCCGACGTCGCGCTGCTCGACATCGAG
>DAHUXE010000086.1 GCA_027307325.1 Gammaproteobacteria bacterium
CCGTTCGAGAAGGTCTGCTACATCGGCTGCGGGGTGACGACCGGAATCGGGGCGGTGATCAACACGGCGAAGGTCGAGCCGGGGGCGAACGTGGTGGTGTTCGGCCTCGGCGGAATCGGGCTCAACGTGATTCAGGGCGCGCGCCTCGCGGGCGCCAACAAGATCATCGGCGTCGACATCAATCCGCGCCGCAAGGCGCTCGCGGAAGCCTTCGGCATGACGCACTTCGTGAACCCGAAGGAGGCGGGCGGAGAGCTGGTGCAGCACCTGGTGAGCCTCACGGACGGCGGCGCGGACTACAGCTTCGAGTGCGTCGGCAACGTCGACCTCATGCGCCAGGCGCTCGAGTGCTGTCATCGCGGCTGGGGCGTGTCGGTAATCATCGGGGTGGCCGGCGCCGGCCAGGAGATCAAGACGCGGCCGTTCCAGCTGGTCACCGGGCGGGTGTGGAAGGGCACCGCCTTCGGCGGGGCGCGCGGGCGCACCGATGTGCCGAGGATCGTCGACTGGTACATGGACCGGAAGATCAACATCGACGATCTGATCACTCACGTGATGCCGCTCGAGAAGATCAACGACGCCTTCGACCTCATGCACAAGGGAGAGTCGATCCGCAGCGTGGTAAGGTACTGAGTGGACTTTGACTGCGCAGACGGCCGGCGGCCGCTCGCCGCGGGTGCGCTGCTGCTGAGCGTGCTCCTGCCGGGCGCGGCCGCGGCTGCCCCCGCAGCCGCCGCACCGCGGCTCTACGTGTCGGACGAGCGCGGCGGCGCGGTCGTGATCGTCGATCCGCAGCAGCGGCAGGTGCTCGGACGCGTCGCGGTCGGCAAGCGGCCGCGCGGTCTTGCGATCTCGCCGGACCGGAAGCGGCTGTACGTGGCGCTGACCGGCTCACCCCCCGCGGGGCCCGGCGTCGATGAGTCGAAGCTCCCGCCCGCCGATCGCCGCTACGACGGCATCGGCGTGATCGACCTCACCTCACAGCGCCTCGTCCACACCTATTCGAGTGGCATCGACCCGGAGACCTTCGCGCTGTCGCACGACGGCAAGGTGCTGTACGTCTCCAACGAGGACAGCGGTCAGCTCTCGGCCCTCGACGTCACCCGGGGGAGTCTGCGGGTCACGGTAGCGGTCGGGACCGAGCCCGAGGGTGTGGCCGTCAGTGACGACGATCGGGTCGTCTACGTCGCCTGCGAGACGTCCAACGCGATTTACGTGGTCGATGCCGGCACGATGAAGGTGGTGGCGCAGATCCCGACGCTGAAGCGTCCGCGTGCGATCTACCTCTCCCGGCGCGCGCACCTCGGCTACGCGAGCGCCGAGTTCGGCGCGGCGCTGACCGAGTTCAGCACGGACGACTACAAGGTCGTCAAGACCATCGAGCTCGGGGATCCGAAGGTCGTGCGTCCCATGGGCCTCGCCTCGCCGGACGGCGGCCGGCGGTTGTACGTGACGACCGGGCGCTACGGCAAGCTGCTCGAGGTCGACGCCGAATCCGGCCGCATCGTCCGCGCCATCGACGACGTCGGCGAGCGTTCCTGGGGAATTGCGGTCAGCGCCGACGGTCACACGGCTTACACCGCCAACGGTCCCTCGGGCGATGTCTCGATCATCGATCTCGCGTCCGGGCAGGTGCAGGCGCGGGTCAAGGTCGGCGGCAGTCCCTGGGGTGTCGTGGCCGCCGCCGCGGCGCCCTAGCGGCGGCGTCGCGTAGCCGCGCCGCACGTCACGGCACGACGTGCGAGCTGCCCAGCTCCTTCCAGTCGTAGCGCGGCACCTGGACCCACCGCCCGTCTTTCAGCTCCGGCACCTTGTGGACCCGGGTCTTCTCGACGGTCATGGCGCCGTTCTTGTCGTCGATCCAGAAATCGATGTCGTAGATCTGATCCTTGCTGCCGACGGCACGGAAATCGGTGCAGGCGAAATAGTGTCCGTTATCGTCGAGCTGCCGGATCGGCTGGTGGGTGCCGATGAACTGCAGGTCGAGCACCTTGCCGGTCTTGTCGTCCTCGAGCTTGAACACGCCGCCATTCTTCGCCTGCCCGGCGAGGGCGCTCTGCTCGACGGCCGACATCACTTCCCAGCCGCGCTTGGTGGCGACGTGCCCGGGGTGCTCGGAGGCCGGGATCCACCACCAGGGAATCGGATCGCGCGCCATCAGTACCCATTTGCCCTCGCTCTGCAGCGGTGCCTTGTAGATGCGGGTCTCCTGGACCTTGAGGAGACCATCGGCCGGCACCACCCAGAAATCGATCAGCCAGCGTTTGCTGGCATCCGCGGGGTCGTGAAACTTCACGTCCGGAAAGAAGCCATAGCCGTCGATCGTGCGCGTGAAGTCGATGCCGTCGTACGCAAGTCTCAGCTGCGCGCCGTCGAGCGCATCCTGGAGCGCGAACGCGCCGCCATTCGCCTTCAGGTTCGCCTCGATCATCTGCCTGACGACGCTCTCGGCGTCGCCGCTCGTGAAGTTCTGCATGGCCTGCTCGGTCGACTGCGCCGTGCTCGCGGCCACGAAGTCGCGGGCTCTCTCGAGGCTCGCCTGTGGGTTCTGGAGGAAGGTCTTCCTCGCTCCCTCGCTGCCGAAGCAGTAGACCTTGCCGTCCTTGTCGGTCCAGCTCACGGTGCAGTCGGTCTCGACGTGCCGGCCCTCGGCGAGGCCCTCGGTGCACTGACCGCCGAACTGGGCCTGAGAGGGGGATATCCCGGCGCCCAGAGCCACGGACATGGGCAGCCACGCGAGTGCAGCAAGAAGGTGGCGGATGTTGCGTCTCATGGGCGTCGGTTGATGCTACTCCCTGCGCAGGCGCTAGCGGAAACGCAGCCGCACGCCGGCCCAGAAGGTGAGGGGTGGCGCGGGAGAGATCGCGTTGCCGTTGCTCCAGTTCGCCGGGCTGGGGATGAACGTTCCGTTGGGGTTGAACGCGCTGGTGGTCAGGAACCCCGCGGTGGCGTACTGGCGGTCGAGGAGGTTGAGGACGCTGGCGAAGATCTCGGCGTGGTCCGCGAGCTGCCAGGCGGCGTGGAGGTTGACCACCGCGTAGCCGCCGATCCGGCCGCTTCCCGAGATATAGGCGCCGGTGCCGTTGGTGCCTCCCGCCCGGTTGGCGTTGTTCTCATCGCCGTGCAGGTAGGAGCCGGAGGCCGCAACCAGGCTGGCGCCGATCTGCCAGCCCCCGGGTGCCCGGTAGTCGAGCACCAGCCGGCCGCTGTGGCGCGGGATGAGCGGAATACGGTCACCGGGCCGCACCGGGATGTTGCCGTTGCCGTCGGCGGTGCTGTTAGCCGCAGCGCTGACCGCGAAGCTCGAGCGGAAGGTCGCATCGACGAAGCTGTAGGCCGCCTGCCAGCTGAAGCCCCCCTGCTCGCCACCGAGCGCGAGGTCGAGCCCCTGGCGGCGGGTGCTGCCGACGTTGTCGAAGTACCCGGCGTTGGCAGCGGTAGCGACGAACTGGATGTCGTTGCTGTTGAGCGTGCGGAAGAGGTCGGCGCTCCAGGTCAGGCGCCGCCCCGGGAGGCTGCCGCGCAGCCCCGCTTCGGCGGTGCGCGCCACGACCTGCGCGAGGCCCGGGTCGCTGGCGAACTCATTCGGCAGGCCGCAGGGCGCGGCGGCGTTGGCGCAGCCGAGCTCGATCACCGTCGGCGCGCGGCTCGCCTCGTTGTAGTCGGCATACCAGGTGAGCGTATCGTCTGGCGTCACGGTGAAACCGAAGGCGGGATTCACGCGGCTGAAGGTGTGGTCGCCGCTCAGGGGGCTCGGCTCGCCGAAGCCCGCGCCGAGGTCGGCGACGTCGGTGTCGACGCTGTAGCCGCCGAGCGTCTCGCGGTTGCGGTTGTAGCGCACCGATAGCGTGAAGTGCAGGAGCTTCCCGGGCGAGAAAGAGTCGGTCGCGTAGATCCCGTAGATGCGGTTGCTGCCGGTGAGGGAGATCACCGTGGGATCGTTGAACGCGCTCGCTGCGTAAACGAGCAGGCGCTCGGGCGTCAGCCCGCCGTACTGGTACGCCTGCACGAAGGTGTCGTTCGCGTCGCTGTAATCGGCGCCGACGATGGCCTGGTTGCTGCGGCCGAAGAGGTCGCGCGAATCGGTGAGCTGCAGTCCGATCCCGTAGCTGCGCTGCACGACGCGCGAGGTGGCGTTCTGGCCCGGCTGGCAGTAGCTGAGTGCGGCGAGGCTCGCGGCGGGGGCGCTGCAGTCGAGCGGCGGCCCGCTGTAGCTGCTCTCCAGGTAACTGTCGTTGACATTGCCGTTGCCCGCGCCGGTCGAGAGGCGCCGGTAGTAGACGTTCCCGGAGAGCAGGAGCTTGCGGCTGAGGAATTGCGTGCCGGTGAGGTTGGCGAAGCTCAAGCGATTCTGCGTGTAGTCGGGCGTGTAGCTCACCTCGCGCCGGAAGTCGAGCATGTTCTCGGGCACTGCGCCGTCGCCGTAGAGGCTGGTATCGGCGTACGTGTAGCTCAGGTCGAGATCGGTGTTCTCGTTCTGCCACCCGACCTTGCCAAATCCCTGGACGACGCGGCTCGGTGAGAAATCGCGCCAGCCGTTCTCGTCGAAGTACCCGCCGCTGAGGAAGTAATCGAAATTGCCGGCTGCGCCGCCCGTCTGCCCCTCGAAGGAGCGCCGGCCGAAGGAGCCTCGATACCCTTCGAGCTCGGTCCCCGGATCGTCGTGACCGCTCTTGGTGCGCACCGAGAGCGCGCCGCCGAGGGTATTGAGCCCGAACACCGGATTGGAGCCCGACATCAGGGTCACCGTCGAGATGGCCGACTGTGGAATGAGGTCCCAGTTGACGGTGTCCCCGAAGGACTCGTTGACGCGCACTCCGTCGACGTACACCGACAGGCCCTCGGGCGTGCCGAGGAGCGGCGAGGCAGTGAAGCCGTGGTAGTAGATGTCCAGTTGGAACGGATTGTCGGCGCTCTCGCTGACAGTGACGCCGCTGAAGTTGCGGTTGAGGTAATCGGCGAGATTGAGCGTCTGTTGCCGCTGCATGTCGCTGCTGTCGGCGGTCTGCACGCTCGCCGGTATCTGGTTGAGCGGCAGACCGAGTCCCGGGAGCGGCGTGTTGGCAATCACCACGACCTGCGGCAGCTCCGCGGAGGTGGCGGCGTGGGGGGGCTGGGAGGGGGGTGCTTCGGCCGCGGCGATCTGCAGGCAGGCCGAGACGGCGAGCGCGCAACCGAGAACGCTTCGGGCGATGCGCGGCCGGTCCATGAACACAAAATACTATAGCCCGCCGCCAGTCGCGTGCTACCGTTGCGCCCCCACGATTTGAGGCGTTTCGAGGAGCTGGCCATGGCGGGAGCGCAGGTCCTGCGGCGATCCGGGCTCATCGTTGCAGGGCTCGCACTGGCCGCGGCGGCGCTCGCCGACGCGCCGCCCGTGCCGCCCGCTGTCGAACGGGCTGCCGGCACCTACATCACGCGCGCCGCGCTCGAGGCGCCGATCCGCTTCCTGGCCTCGGACCTCCTCGAGGGCCGCGGACCCGCGACCCGCGCCGACCAGACGACGCGGCTCTACCTGCAGACGCGCCTCGAGGGCATGGGGTACCGCGGCGCGTTCGCCAACGGCGCGTGGCAGCAGCCCCTCGACATCGTCGGCATCCGCTCGCAGCTGCCGCAGAAGTGGAGCTTCGAGGGGAAGAACGCGCGCGTGGATCTCAGCTTGCGCGACGACTACATCGGCGTCAGCGGACTGCAGAGCGACAGCGTGTCGATCGAGGATGCGGAGCTGGTATTCGTCGGCTACGGCATCCAGGCCCCCGAGTACAAGTGGGACGATTTCAAGGGGGCGAAGCTCGCCGGCAAGATCCTGGTGATGATGAACAACGATCCCGACTGGGATCCGAACCTGTTCGCCGGCAAGCGGCGCCTGTACTACGGCCGCTGGACCTACAAGTACGAGAGCGCCGCGCGCCAGGGGGCCGCGGGCGCCATCATCATCCACACGACTCCCTCGGCGGGCTATCCGTGGCAGGTGGTGCAGAGCTCTTGGGGCGGGGAGCAGTTCGACCTGCCCGACGCCGGCGAGGCGCGCATACGTCTCAAGGCCTGGGCAACCGAGGACGCGGTGCGCCGCCTGATGAAGGCGGGTGGCTTAGACTTCGACAAGCTGATCACCGCGGCGCGCTCGCGCAGCTTCCACCCGGTGCCGCTCGGCGTGCGCACTTCGATCGCGTTCGCCAATCATCTGGCGCGCTCGCAGACCGCGAACGTCGGCGGACTCCTGCCGGGGAGCGATCCCAAGCTCGGCGCCGAGGTGCTCATCTACTCGGCCCACCACGACCACTTCGGCATCGGCGAGCCGGATGCGAGCGGGGACCGCATTTACCACGGCGCGGTCGACAACGCTTCGGGCTGCGCGCAGGTGCTGGCGATCGCGCGCGCCTTTGCCGCGCTCCCCGAGCGGCCGCGCCGCTCGGTGCTGATGCTGTTCGTCGCCGGCGAGGAGCGCGGGCTCCTCGGCTCGGGGTACTACGCGCAGCATCCGAGCTTTGCGCCCGGACGCATCGCCGCGGACATCAACATCGACGGCGGCAGTATCTTCGGCCGCACGCGCGATGTGCCGCTCCTCAGCATGGGCAAGTCCTCGCTCGATGACATTGCCGCGGCCGTGGCGAGATCCCAGGGCAGGGTGCTGGTGCCCGATCAGTTCCCGGACCGCGGCTACTACTACCGCTCCGATCAATTCTCGTTCGCCAGGATCGGCGTGCCGGCGCTGTTCTTCAGCGAGGGCACCGACGTCATCGGGCGGCCGGCGGGCTGGGGCAAGGAGCAGCACGACGAGTGGGAGCTGAAGAAGTATCACCAGCCCTCGGACAAGCTCGACGACACGTGGAATTTCGACGGCATGATCGAGGATGCAAAGCTCGATTTTCTGGCCGGCTGGCTCATCGCGCAGGCCGACGCCATGCCGAGCTGGAAGCCGGGCGATGAGTTCGAGGCTGCGCGCAAGCGCGAGCTGGCCGCCGTGGGCGGAAACTGAAGAGGCGCAAGAAGAGGCGCAAGAGGTAAGGGCACACATGTTCGAGCGGCTCGAGCTGATTACGGCCGACAGCATCCTCAGCCTCATGGCGGCATTTCGCGCCGATCCCGATCCGCGCAAGGTGGATCTCGGCGTCGGCGTGTACCGCGACGATCGTGGCGAGACGCCGGTACCGGCCGCGGTGCGCGCCGCCGAGCGAACCCTGCTCGAGCGCCAGACCACCAAGACCTACGTCGGCCCGGCCGGCAATCCCGGCTTCAACCAGGAGATGGCGCGCCTGGTGCTCGGGAGCGACCATCCGGCCCTGACCGCGGGCCGCGTGCGCCTGATCCAGTCGCCGGGCGGCTGCGGCGCGCTGCGCCTCGGAGCGGAGCTCATCCGCCACGCATCGCCTGACTCCGTGGTACACCTGAGTACCCCGACCTGGGTCAATCACACTCCGCTCCTCTCGGGGAGCGGGCTGAAGCTCGAGCGCTATCCGTACTACGACGCGGCGCGCGGCGCGGTGTCCTTTGCCGGGATGCTGGCGGCGTTCGAGCAGCTGCCGCCGCGCGCCGTCGTGCTGCTGCACGCCTCCTGCCACAACCCGACCGGCGCCGACCTGTCGCAGGGCGAGTGGCGCGAGCTGCTGTCGCTCGTCAAGCGCCGGCAGCTGCTGCCGTTCATCGACATGGCCTACCAGGGTCTCGGCGAGGGTCTGGACGCGGACGCCTTCGGGCTGCGGCTCTTCTGCGCCGAGCTCCCCGAGGTGATGTTCGCCGTTTCGTGCTCGAAGAATTTCGGCCTGTACCGCGAGCGCGCCGGGGCGCTCGGCGTCATGTGCGAGTCGCCGGCTGAGGCCGATGCCGCCATGAGCCAGCTGGTGCGCCTCGCGCGCGGGCTCTGGTCGATGCCGCCGGATCACGGCGCCGCCATCGTCCACGGGCTCTTGAGCGATGCGGCGCTCAAGGCGCAGTGGGTCGCCGAGGTCGACGCCATGCGCGAGCGGGTCCGCGGACTGCGGCGCGAGGTGGTGCGGCAGCTCGCCGAGCACTGCCCGGGCCGCGACTTCGGCTTCATCGCGCGCCACAACGGCATGTTCTCGCTCTTCGGGATCACGACCGCTCAGGTGCGGGAGCTGCGCGCGCGCCACCACGTCTACATGGTCGACGACAGCCGCATGAACGTCGCGGGACTCTCGCGCACGAATCTCGAGTACTTCGCGCGCTCGGTCGCCGCCGTGCTTGCCGGCGGGACGGCGCGCTGACATGAGCGCGAGCGGCGCGCCGGACCTGGCGGCGGTGCGGACGCAGCTGCGCGAGGCGACGCTGCGTGCGGAGGCCGGCGCCTCCGGCGAGCTGATCGCCGACCTCGCGGCCGTGCAGGCGGCGCTCGCCGGTGCCCGCACGCGCGCCGCGCGCTGGGTCGAGGTGGCGCGCGCCGACCAGCGCTCACGCCCGCTCGTCGACCGGATGCTCGAGCAGTTTCCGCTCGACAGCGCGCAGGGCAGGGCGCTCATGAGCCTGGCGGAGGCGCTGCTGCGCACGCCGGATGCGAGGCGCGCCGACCAGCTGATCGCCGAGCGGCTCGCTGCGATCCGCGACGCCGGCGTCCGCGGCGACACCGATCTTCTGCTGCGCACCGGCTTCACGCTGCTCAGCGCCGCCGGCCGGCTCCTGCCCGAGGTCTCGGCCGAGCTCTCCGGGGAGGTCTCGGCGGCCAGTCTCGCCAAGCCCGTGGTCGCTCCGATCGTGCGCGCGGCGCTGCGCCAGTCGATGCAGACGCTCGGGCATGCGTTCATCGTCGGCGAGACGATCGACGCGGCGCTGGCGCGCGCGCGCCGGGAGCCGGACCTGGCGCTGTGCTCCTTCGACATGCTCGGCGAGGGCGCGCGCACCGACCCCGACGCGCAGCGCTACTTCGAGGATTACGCGCACGCGATCGATGCGCTCGGCGGGCAGCCGCCCGGGACGGTGCACGCGCGCTCGGGGATCTCGGTCAAGCTGTCGGCGCTCGAGCCGCGCTACACGCTGCTGCAGAGCGAGCGCGTCAACGAGCGGCTCGGCCCGCGGATGCTCGAGCTCGCACGCCGCGCCGCCCGCGCCGGCATC
>DAHUXE010000098.1 GCA_027307325.1 Gammaproteobacteria bacterium
CGGCTCGCTCGAGAGCTGGCTGGCGCCGTGGCTCGAGGGGGTGACGCGCCGCGAGCAGCTCGCGCGTGTGCCGCTCGAGAAGGCGCTGCGCGCGCTCCTCAGCTTCGAGCAGCAGCGCGCCCTCGACGAGCGCGCTCCCGCATATCTCGCCATGCCGAGCGGCTCGCGCGTGCGCGTCGACTACCAGGCGGACGATGCGCCGGCGGTCGCCGTGCGGCTGCAGGAGGTGTTCGGCCTCGCTGCGACCCCGCGCATCGACGGCGGGCGCGTGCCGGTCACTCTGCGGCTCCTGTCGCCGGCGCAGCGCCCGGTGCAGGTGACGCGCGACCTGGCGAGCTTCTGGCGCGGCGCCTACCTCGAGGTGCGCAAGGACCTTCGCGGCCGCTATCCGAAGCACTACTGGCCCGAGGACCCGCTCGCCGCGCAGCCGACCCGCGGCGTGCGCCGGCGTCGCTGAGCCTGGCGCCGCCGCGGCGGTTGGCTTTCACCGCCGCACCCGGTACGGTGGCGCCATGAAATCCGCACTGACCGCGCTCGCCGCGCTCCGTGAAGGCAACGCCCGTTTCGTCGCAGAGTTGCGCGAGCCGCACCCCGTGCGCACGCGCCGCCGCGAGCTGCCCGCCGGGCAGGAGCCGTTCGCGATCATTCTCGGCTGCTCGGACGCGCGCGTGCCCGCGGAGATCGTGTTCGACCAGGGGCTCGGCGACCTGTTCGTCATCCGCGTGGCGGGCAACATCGTGGCGCCCTCCCAGGTCGGCAGCGTCGAATTCGCCGCCGCCGCTTTCGGCACGCGCCTGGTCGTGGTGCTGGGCCATTCCAACTGCGGCGCGATTCACGCCACGCTCGAGCAGCTCACCCGTCCGAGCAGGGATCAGTCGCCGAACCTGCGCTCGATCGTCAACCGCATCCGTCCGGCCGTCGAGGGCCTCATCGAGCGCGGCACGGGCTTAGGGCGCGACGCGCTGGTGCAGCAGGCGGTGCGCGCCAACATCCGCATGTCGGCCGACCATCTGCGGCACGGCTCGGAGGCGCTCGAGCAGGCGATCGAGAGGGATGGCCTGCTCGTGGTGGGCGCCGAGTACTCGCTCGAGAGCGGCGTGGTGGATTTCTTCGACGGCGTGCCGGCGTAGCCGGGATGGAGCGGGTCGTGACCCGCCGTGCAAAGGGTCAGGCCGCGGGTTGGTGGCAAACCACTTCGATGTTGTGCCCGTCCGGACCAATGACGAACGCTGCATAATAGTTCGCGTGGTAGTGCGGGCGCAGCCCGGGCGCACCATTGTCCTTGCCACCCGCTTCCAGAGCCGCGCGATGGAAAGCTTCGACTTGCTGGCGATTCCCGGCCGTGAACGCCAGGTGAAGATGCGCCGGCTTCTCCCTGGTATGGCAGATGCACAACGAAGACTTGCCGTCCGCGCTGAGCTCGAGACCGAGCGGCCCCTCCAGGACAACAGCTACGCCGAGCGGCTCGAGTGCCTTGAGGAAGAACGCTTTGCTCGCAGCGTAGTCGCTGACGCCGAATACGACGTGGTCAAACATGAGCTTTCCTGAAGTGACCGTGCGTCACGCGCTGCCGCGAGGTTCGCCGGGCTCCGGCCATGTCCATGCGATGTATTAAGTCCCGATCCTCGTCCGTGATCCGCTCGCGGAATAATCGCTCTTCGATTCGATCGGCGAGCCGTTCCGTGTCGAATTGCCGCTGAAGACGGCGTTGACTCTCGCCATACAGCTTTGACATGGGTCCCCCTGCTCGCCGGCCAAAATGAAAAACCCCGGTGCGGCACCGCCAGCGGCCGCCGCACCGGGGTACGATCGACTTCGGTTCCTTACTTGGCTTTCGCCTTGGCCGCGTCGCAGTCGGCCTTGGTCATCTCGAGGAAGCCCTTGCCCTTGCAGGAGTTCTGTCCCTTGCAGGAGTTGCTGGTGCTCTTACATGCCGATTGACCTTTGCAGGAGTTGACCCCCGTGCAATGAACCTTGGCTGCGTCAGCCTTGGGGGCGTCCGCCGCCGACGCGGTGGTCAGAGCCGTGCCGAAGAGCATGGCCGCCGCTGTCGCGAGGGCTACGCCGGTGCTGTTCTTACGCATTTGAATTGACCTCGGGTGAAGTGAGTGACTACGTATCGACTTACCGGGCTCAAGGCCCCGGTCTCGGGAGCAGACCGGGGGGGCGCGTATTTTGTTACGCCCGGCCGCCGAATGCACCCATCTTCGCGACGGAAGGGGCTCCCCGCGGGCTGAAGCGCCGTTGCAGCCAGTGATCGACCGCGAGCGGACCTGCGCCGGCAATCGCGATCCACAGGAACAGCGCCAGGTACTCGAACTCGTCGAAGCCGAGCAGCGTCTCGAGCGAGTCGACGTCGGCCCACTTGGCCGAGCGGATGGCGACGATCATCGTGATGGCGAGGGCGCCGGCGGAGATGCGGGACAGGAGCCCGGCGAGCAGGAACAGGCCGCCGAAGAACTCGACGCCCGAGACGAACGGCGAGAGCAGCTGCGGGAAGGGGATGCCCCAGCCGACGAAATTCTGCGTGACCGTCGGCAGGTCGTGGAGCTTTCCCCAGCCGCTCCACAGGAACACCCACCCGACGGTGATGCGGGCGAACAGCGGCGCGAGCCAGGCGAGGTACCTGGCGACGCTCTCGGGCCAGTCGATCAGCCACTCAATGAGATATTTCACGGCATCTCCTCGGGGTATGGTGAGGTGTTGGGCGTACAGACCGGGCGGACTGGCGCGATATTGCCACTGCCGCCGGGCACCGCACCTATAATCGCCGCGGCTCTCCCGCCAGCGGTCGGGCGCAATCCTCAGGTGCAATCTCCGGTCTCCTCCATTGGTGAGCGGTCTCGCGCGGCGCACCCGCGCAGCCCGCTCACGGACCTGTTCGAGTCGATGCGGCCGGACCTGCTGCGCTTCGCGCAGTGGCTGGCGCGTGACCGGTCGATCGCCGAGGACATCGTGCAGGAGGCGCTGCTGCGCGCCTGGCGGTCGCGGGACGCGCTCAAGGACCCGGCCGCCGCCCGTGCCTGGCTGCTTACGATCGTCAGGCGCGAGCACGCGCGGCTCTATGAACGCAAGCGACTGGAGCTCGTGTCCCTCGATGACGCCCTCGAAATCTCCGACAAGGCCGCCGCCGCCAGCGCCGATGCGGAGCTGCTCACGCTGCGCGTGGGAATCATGAGGCTGCCGATCGAGTACCGCGAGCCGCTCGTGCTGCAGGTGCTCGGCGGGTTCTCGACCGGGGAGATCGCCCGTGAGCTCGGGCTGACCAACACCGCGGTGCTGACGCGGCTGTTCCGTGCGCGCTCGAAGCTGCGCGGCCTATGCACAGCGGGGGAGCGGCCGGCATGATGTGCGAGGACGCGCGGCTCGCGATCGGCGCGGACCCGGACGCCGCCGGGCCCGAGCTCGAGGAGCACGTGCGCGGCTGCCAGGGCTGCAGTGCGTTCCGCGAGGAGATGCGCCGGGTGAACGCCGTCATCCGCCGCGCGCTCGCCGAGCCGCCGGACCTGCGGGTGCGCACGCCGCGGCGCGCGGCGCCGCAATGGCGAGAATATGCGCTGGCGGCCGGAGTGGTGCTCGCGATGGTGGCGGGGCTCGCCGTGTGGCTGCTGCGCCCGAGCGACACGCTGGCGCGCGAGGTGGTGGCGCACGTCAAGGGGGAGCCCGGCAGCTGGCTCAGCGCGCACAACGTGAGCGCCGCCGGGATCGAGCACGCGCTGCAGGGCGCGGGCGTCGGGCTCGACCTCACCTCCGACAGGATCGTATACGCGCAGAGCTGCTGGTTCCGCGGGCACTACGTGCCGCACCTGGTCGTCGAGACCACGCGCGGGCCGGCCACGGTGCTGATCCTGCGCCACGAGCAGATCAAGGCGCGCGACGCCTTCCGCGAGGGCGGCATGACCGGGGTCATCGTGCCGGCGGGCGCGGGCAGCATCGCGGTGCTGACGCGCGGGCGGGGCCAGGTCGACGATCTCGCGGGCGAGCTGCGCGGGGAAATTCACTGGCTGGCGGAGCCCGGGCCGGCGCCCACACCCGCGCCGCCGCACTGAACAAGCCAGGGATCCGAAGAGGCCGTCTCATGAGCAAGATCAATCGTCGTGAACTGATCGCGCGCGCCACGGGCGCCGCGGTCGCCGCAGTGCTCACGCGCCGCGGCGAGGCCGCCGCCGCGGCCGCCGCTGCCACCGTGGCCGCAGCCGCAACCACCATTCCACCGGCGCCGGTGGCGCGGGTCGCGGTCGTGACCGACAGCTATTTCGGCGAGACGCTGCGTGATCCGTACCGCTGGATGGAGAACGACCAGGACCCGGAGTGGCTGCCTTATCTCAAGGGTCAGAACGCGCACACGCGCGCGGTGCTCGACACGATACCAGGCAGGGACAAGCTGCTGGCGCGCATCCAGCAGCTGTCGGGCGACCTCGCGCTCACGCGCCGCGTGCAGCGCACCGGCGGGCGCCTCTTCATCGAGCAGCGGCCGGCGGGCGCCGACAACTATCGGCTGTTCGTCGAGGAGCACGGCGTGCGGCGCGTGCTCGTCGATCCCACCGCGCTGTCGAGCACCTCCGGCCACCTGTCGCTCGACTGGTGGCACCCCTCGCCCGACGGCGCGTACCTCGTCTACGGACTGTCGAAGGACGGCAGCGAGGATTCGGTCCTGCACGTCCTCAGGACCGCCGATGGGATCGACCTGCCGGAGCGCATCGCCAACACCGAGGCCGCCAACCCGGCGTGGCTCGACGACGGCAGCGGCTTCTTCTACAACCAGCTCACCGGCAAGGTCGATACGCCCGAGCGCTATCTCGACAGCCAGGCGCGCTTCCACCGGCTCGGCACCGACCCCGCGAGCGATCCCATTCTCATGAAGCGCGGGCTCGATCCCGCCGTGCAGTACGAGAAGATCCAGGCGCCGGCCATCGAGACCTTCTATGGCTCGCGCTATGCGCTGCTCACGCTCTCGGACGTGCGACGCGAGTCGCGCCTGCTGCTCGCGCCGGGCGCGGATGCCGCGGCCAACCGTGCCCGCTGGCTGCCTGTTGCCGCCTTCGAGGACGAGGTGACCGATGCCGTGATCGACGGCGAGACGATCTACCTGCTCGCCGAGCAGGGCCATCCGCGCGGCCGCATCTTGAGGACCACCGCGGCCGCGCCCCGGGTAACGGGTGCCGAGGAGGTGGTGGCGCAGGGCAGCGCCGTCATCGAGGCGCTCGCACGCGCGCGCGACGGCGTGTACCTGAGGATGATGGACGGCGGCATCGCGGGCCTGAAGCGCCTGGGCCGCGATGGCCGGATCACCGACATCGCGCTGCCCTTCGACGGCACGCTGACCGCGCTCGCCACCAACTCGACCGAGGAGGGCGCCTTGTTCTCCTTCGCCGGCTGGCTGAATCCGGCGGACATCTGGTCGGTGGACGCGGCCGGCAAAGTCGCCGCAACCGGTCTCACTCCCCGCCCGCCGATCGACGTGAGCGGCTACCGGAGCGAGCGGCGCTTTGCCACGGTGCGCGACGGCACTCGCGTTCCTTATTCGCTCATCTACCGCAAGGGGCTGAAACGTGACGGCGGGACGCCCGCCTGGATCTCGGCCTACGGTTCCTACGGCCTCACCGCCTTCGCGCCGAGCTTCAATGCCCGAACGCTGGCTCTCATCGACGCGGGGTTCATCGTCGGCTACGCCAACGTGCGCGGCGGCGGCGACTACGGGCGCGAGTGGCACAAGGCCGGGCAGCTCATGAACAAGCCCAACACCTGGCGCGACCTCATCGACGTGTGCCAGGAGCTGTGCAAGCTCAAGTACACCGCGCCCGAGCGTCTCGCCATCGGCGGGCGCTCCGCGGGCGGCATCACCGTGGGGCGCGCGCTCACCGAGCGTCCGGAGCTCTTTGCGGCGGTGATCGACGGCGTCGGCTGGTCGAATCCGCTGCGCTACGTCGCCGAGCAGAACGGCTACGGCGAGGAGCCCGAGTGGGGCGCGATCAGCGAGGAGTCCGGCTACCGCGCGCTGAAGCTCATCGACAGCTATCAGGCGGTGCAGGACGGCGTGGCCTACCCGGCGGTGCTGCTCACGACCGGCGTGACCGACCCGCGGGTCGCGCCGTTTCACGTGGCGAAGATGGCGGCGCGGCTCGAGGCCGCGTCGGGCTCCGGCAAGCCGATCCTGTTGCGCATCGACTTCGACGCCGGTCACGGCATCGGCTCGACGCGCTCACAGCAGGATCGAGAGGCCGCCGACACCTACGCGTTCCTGCTGTGGCGCACGGGCGTCAAGGGCTACCAGCCGGGCTGACCGTAAGCGGCGGCTACTGCGGCGCGACGTAGATGGCGAGACCCTGGACGACCTTGCTGGTGAGGGCGAAGGAGCCGCCCACGCCGACACCCGTCGCGCTGTTCGGACCGTAGCTGGCGCCGCCGCCGCCGACGCCGATCGAGCCGGACTGCGTGTCGTGCACGGTCTGCAGCAGGATGCCGTTTGCGCCGAGCCGCGCGGCTTCCTCTTTCAGCCGCTGTATCGCCTTGTCCATGTTCTGCTGGCTGGTGAGCGCGAGGGAGCCCTGGCTGGTGGCATTGAGGGTGGCGATCTCCTCGTATTTCGGCGGCGGCTTGTAGTACACGCGCACGCTCTCGGGCGAGAGCGGCGGCCGTGCCGTGCCGATGAGCACGTGCGAAGACGTCGAGCAGGCGGCCGCGGCGCACGCGAAGGCGGCGGCGGTGATGAGAGCGGTGGCGCGTGTCATGGTGTGAGCTTCCTCGAAAGCTGCAGGCCCTGCCGTCAAGCATACCTCCCGGCGGCCGGCTGTCAGCCGGCGTCAGCGTGAGCGCAGCGCGCGTTCAGCCTCTGTTCATGCGCCCGGTACGGCAATGGCGATCTCCGGAAGGAAGCCGCCCGAGGGGAGTCGCCATGATTCATTCCGTCGTCAAGCTCGTGGCCGGTGCAGCCGCGATCGTCTCTCTCGGATTGACGGGCTGCGGGGGTGGCGGCGGCGGGGCCGGCACCATGATGAGCCTCTCGGTGGGCGACGCTCCAGTCGACGGTGCGGAGAAGGTCGTCGTCGAGTTCACCGGCGTCGAGCTCACCCCGGGCTCAGGCGCTCCGGTCACGATCAACTTCGCGGCCCCCCGGACGATCGATCTGTTGAATGACAGCGGCACCGCCTCCGCGCTGCTCTTCAGTCAGCCGATTCCGCCGGGAAGCTACGGCCAGATTCGCCTGCTGGTCACGGCCGACGGCGATCCGAGCCATTCCTACATCGTGCTGTCCGACGGCTCGATGCACGGTCTCACGGTGCCGAGCGGGGCCCAGACGGGTCTGAAGCTGGTATCCGGTTTCACGGTTCCCATGAGCGGGGTGGTCGATTACACGATCGACTTCGATCTTCGCCAGGCCATCGTCTGCCCGCCGGGACAGAGTCCGGCGTGCCTGCTCAAGCCCGTCGAGCGGCTGGTCGACAACACCACCGTCGGCAACATTCAGGGGCAGGTCGCCAACACGCTGGTGCCCGCCGGCTGCACGCCCGGCGTCTATCTGTACGCCGGCAACGTGACCAAGCCCGAGGACATGAACAGCACGGCGGCGGCGGGCGATCCGAATCAGCCCATCGCATCGAAGGTACCCGTGGCAACCTCCATGCCGCCTTTCTACTACCAGTTCACGTTCCTCGCGCCAGGCACCTACACCGTGGCGTTCACCTGCCAGGCCGCCCAGGACAATCCGACCCAGGCGGATGCTGCCGTCACGTTCAGTCCCGTCATGACGGCAATCACGGTGACGGCGAACCAGACGACCACGGTCGATTTCCCGTAAGTCGCGTCGTTCCCCACCGTGTCGCGAAGGACCTGCATCGCGACTCTGGCGCTGCTGACGCCGCTGGCCGCGGGGCTCCTGTGCGCAGGCCGTCCCGCCGCGCCTCTGTCGCAGGGAACGCGCGCCGACCTGCTGGGGGTACACAAGTCAGCGCGGCGTCAGCATAAGCGCTGCAAAAGTTAAGGCACCGTTCAGGCGCCCGGCTTCGAAATGGCGTGGACTGCGCAAGGAAGCGTCTGAAGGGAGTCGT
Source organism: Gammaproteobacteria bacterium (assembly GCA_027307325.1). GTDB lineage: Bacteria > Pseudomonadota > Gammaproteobacteria > Steroidobacterales > Steroidobacteraceae > 13-2-20CM-66-19. Next base: position 8,049 of record DAHUXE010000098.1, read on the forward strand.
CGTGAGCAATCTCGTCGCGAACAAGGACGCTTTGTAGCCGCCCCCGGCGACTCTGCACACCCCTCCTCCTCATGATCTCGCGCCTTTGGCGCAAGGAAGCGATTCGCTCAATCATAAACCTACGGAAAGGAAGCCGATGAAAACGCTTGCTTGTGTTCTTCAGACTTCTCTGGTCGGTCTCGCGTTGCTTGTTTCCTCTACCGCCGTCTTCGCTGGCACCGAGACGCTCCCCGAGCCCACGGTCTACGCGATCTCGGGCGCGTTCTGCGCGGCGTACCTCACGCCCAACGACACTCAGACGACCTACACGCGCCAGGCCATTACCGGTTGGTCTGCGGGCGGCACTCAGGTGTTCGCCAAGACCTATGGGAGCTTTCCCTGTGGCAACCGCTACGGTGGCCGGGGAATCACCTACTACCACTGGTGCGGGACGTTCACCTGGACAGTGAACTTTGATGCGCTCGGTACTCTCAAGCCGATTGCAGTGGCAACTTATACGCCAGACCCAACGCAATGCGCCGCGCCCAATTACTACGGCACATGGGACTGGACGGCGACGTTCTACAACGCCATCGGCTACGGAGCGACGGTGACTCCGGAGCCGCTTGTATACGGCTACGAGAGGGGCGTTGCGACGTTGCTAACACCCTGAGAGATGCTCATGGCCGCGCGGCAAGGAACCTTGACGATTCCACAAGGCAGATTGCCAAACGGATGTTGTTCAGCATCGGCAATTGCGGCTCTGGCATCGGCGGTCGCGGTGGGTCTCCTCTGGGCCCACCGCAGCCCCGTGCCCCTGCCGCCCGGGACGCGCGCCGACCTCCTGGTGGTGCACAAGTCCACCCGGCGCATGCTGCTCTACGCGCACGGGTCGGTGGTGCGCAGCTACGCGATCGCTCTCGGCGACAATCCGCTCGGACCGAAGCGGCGTGCGGGTGATCACCGCACGCCCGAGGGCTGGTACGTCATCGATCGGCACAATCCCCACAGCGCGTTCCATCGCTCACTGCACGTCTCCTACCCTTCGGCGGCGGAGGCGGCACGCGCGCACGCGGCCGGCCACTCGCCGGGCGGTGAGGTCATGATTCACGGCACGCGCAACGGGCTCGGCTGGCTGGGCCGCCTGCGCCGGCCAGCCGACTGGACCGACGGCTGCATCGCCGTCAGCGATGCCGAGATGGACGAGCTGTATGCGCTGGTGCCGGACGGCACACCGATCGACATCCGGCCGTGAGAGATTCGATGGGCCTGGTAGGATTCGAACCTACGACCCCTGCGCTTGCGCCAAACGAACCAAGGTTGGTGGAGTGGGCCTGGTAGGATTCGAACCTACGACCCCTGCGCTTGCGCCAAACGAAGCCAAAGGTTGGTGGAGTGGGCCTGGTAGGATTCGAACCTACGACCAAGGGATTCACTTTGCCCCGGAGTTTCCTCCGGGAGTGGACTATCTCTTCACCCGTGCACATGAGCTGTGCGTGTGGGTGCGGGATGCTCGTACGCCTGTCATCAAGGGCACTCGAGCCCTCAGGTAGTCTCTGCACCTTCCGCCGGTGTACCGGCGGCTCGGCTCAGGATTGCCATGGGTGTTGGTCCCCGAAGGTTCCCCTGAATTCATCCCGTCCACTTCGCGCGTTTCCGCGCGAAGGCACCATGTCGATGA
>DAHUXE010000100.1 GCA_027307325.1 Gammaproteobacteria bacterium
CAATCGCTTCCAGAAGGCGCTCGACGGAATCTGATGGGTCGTGCGCGCCAGGCCTGGCGCACGGGCCTGATGCGCATCTCATGAGCAGCACGCCCACCCCGCCCGAGGGCGCGCGCGAGGGGAGCCTCGAGGCTCCGACGCGCCTGCCGCTCGAGTGGCGGGATCCGAAGTTCTACGACCATGCCGCGCTCGAGAAGGAGCTCGAGCGGGTATTCGACATCTGTCACGGCTGCCGTCGCTGCTTCAGCCTCTGCAACGCCTTTCCGACGCTGTTCGACGCCGTCGACGGAACAGAAGCCGGGGAGGTCGCGGGCGTCGGGAAGAAGGTCTTCTGGGAGGTCGTCGACCACTGCTACCTCTGCGACATGTGCTTCATGACGAAATGTCCGTACGTGCCGCCGCATCCCTGGAACGTCGACTTCCCGCATCTCATGCTGCGTGCCAAGGCGGTGCGCGCCCGCGACGGGGCTCTCAAGGCGAGCGAGCGCGTACTCGCCGCAACCGACGCCGTAGGGAGACTCGCCGGCATTCCGGTGGTGGTGGAGCTCGTGAACGCGGTGAATGCCTCCGCCGCAGGCCGCGCGCTGCTCGAGAAGACGCTCGGTGTCGACCGCAGCGCCCCTATCCCCAAGTACCACGCGCGCAGCGCCCGCGCGCGTCTCGCCGCGCTCGGCACGACGCGCGACACCGCCCGGGCGCAGGCGCCCGAGGCGCGGCCCACGGACGAGACCACCGGCCGCGTGGCGCTCTTCGCCACCTGCTACGGCAACCGCAATGCGCCTGCGCTCGATGAGGACCTGGTCGCGGTCTTTCGTCACAACGGCATCGAAGTGAGGCTGCTGCCGAGCGAGCGCTGCTGCGGCATGCCGCGTCTCGAGCTCGGCGATCTCGAGGGGGTGGAGCGCCTCAAGGACCACAACATCCCGGTGCTCGCCGCCGCGGTGGCGGCCGGCTTCGATCTGGTGGCGCCGATTCCCTCCTGCGTCCTCATGTTCAAGCAGGAGCTGCCGCTCATGTACCCGCACGACGCGCAGGTGCGCGAGGTGGCCGAGCACATGTTCGACCCCTTCGAGTACCTGATGCTGCGCCATCGCGCCGGACTGCTGCGTACCGATTTCCCGCGCTCCCTCGGCAAGGTGAGCTACCACGTGCCCTGTCACCTGCGGGTGCAGAACTTAGGTCTCAAGACCCGCGAGGCGCTCGAGCTCGTGCCCGGGACGACGGTCGAGCCGATCGAGCGCTGCTCCGGGCACAACGGCACCTACGGGGTGAAGCAGCGCTTCCGGGCGGCCGCGATGAAGATCGGGCGCCCCGTCATGCAGCGGGTCGAAGCGGCAGGCGCCGATCACTACTCGAGCGACTGTCCCATGGCGGGACGGCAGATCGAGAGCGGGCTCAAGGAGCCGCGCGCGCCCGAGCACCCGCTGACACTGCTCAGGATGGCGTACGGCCTGTGAAGCTCGCCGCGGCGGATCTCATGAGCCTCGAGCGTTACGCGCGCGAGCGCGGCGAGTTCCGCCGCCGGGTGCTCGAGCACAAGCGCGCCCGGCAGCTGCAGGTCGGGCCCCATACCACCTGGACCTTCGAAGACCGCCTGACCGTCCAGTACCAGATCCAGGAGATGCTGCGCGTCGAGCGCATCTTCGAGCCCGAAGGAATCGCCGCCGAGCTCGCCTCCTACAACCCGCTGATCCCCGACGGGCACAACTGGAAAGTGACGCTGCTCATCGAGTTCACGGAGCCTGCGGAGCGGCGCGCGGCGCTCGCGGCGCTGCGGGGGATCGAGGCGCGCTGCTGGGTGCAGATCGCCGGCCAGGCGCGCGTCCTTGCGATCGCCGACGAGGATCTGCCGCGCGAGAACGAGGAAAAGACCTCCGCGGTGCATTTCCTGCGCCTCGAGCTCGATGCGGCGATGATCGGCGCGCTGCGCGGTGGCGCCGCGCTCGCCTTGGGGGTCGACCACGAGCACTACCGGCACTCGGTCGCGCCGGTGCCGGAGCCGGTGCGCGCGGCGCTCATCTGCGACCTCGACTGACGGCCCGCGGCGACAGGGCCGGATACTCAGCGCATTTTGGTAAGATTCGCGCCGCGCGAGCCGCAGCTGTGCCGCGCGCGGCACGGCGCGCAGCGCGCTTGAGGACGTAAACGCATGGCACACACGAGCGGATGAGTCAGTCGTACACCGCTTCCGATATCGAGGTCCTCTCCGGCCTCGAGCCCGTCCGCCGCCGGCCGGGCATGTACACCCACACCCAGCGACCCAATCACCTCGCGCACGAGGTGATCGACAACAGCGTCGCTGAGGCGATCGCCGGCTACTGCAGGCAGATCGACGTCGTGCTCTACAAGGACAACTCCCTCGAGGTCGCCGACGACGGCCGCGGCATGCCGGTCGACATCCATCCGAAGGAGAAGGTGAGCGGCGCGGAGCTCATCCTGACGCGCCTGCACGCCGGCGGGAAGTTCTCCGACAAGACCTACAAGTTCTCCGGCGGCCTGCACGGGGTCGGCGTGTCGGTGGTGAACGCGCTCTCGAAGCACCTCGAGTGCTGGATCAAGCGCGGCGGCAAGGAATACAACATCAGCTTCAAGGACGGGAAGATCGCCACCCGGCTCGAAGAGACCGGCACGGTGGGCCAGCGCAACACCGGCACCACGATCCGCTTCTGGCCTGATCCGAAGTTCTTCGACTCCGACAAGTTCTCGGTGCCGCAGCTGAAGCACACGCTGAAGGCGAAGGCGGTGCTCAGCCCGGGACTCAAGGTCACCTTCAGGAACGAGGCGAGCGGCGAGAAGGACGAGTGGTTCTATACCGGCGACCTCGGCGCCTATCTCGTCGAGGAGCTCGGCAAGCTCGAGCGCATCCCGGTCGAGCCCATCACCGGCACGCGCGCCGACGACAACGACGCGGTCGACTACGCGCTGTGCTGGGCGCCGGAGGCGGAGGTCTCGACCGGCGAGAGCTACGTGAACCTCATTCCGACTCCCGAGGGCGGCACGCACGTCAACGGGCTGCGCGCCGGGGTCGCCCAGGCGGTGCGCGATTTCTGCGAGTTCAGGAACCTCGTGCCGCGCGGCATCAAGCTCACCCCCGAGGACGTCTGGGACAAGGCGAGCTTCGTGCTGTCGGTGAAGATCCGCGATCCGCAGTTCGCCGGCCAGATGAAGGAGCGCTTAGGGAGCCGCGACGCCGCCCCGCTGGTCGAGGGTTTCGCCCGCGACTCGCTCGCGCTCTGGCTCAACCGTCACCCGGACGCGGGCGAGCGCATCGCCCAGTTCGCGATCGCCAACGCCCAGGAGCGCGCCCGCGCCGCGCAGCGCGTGGTGCGCAAGCGCATCGCGGGCGGTCCCGCGCTCCCCGGCAAGCTCGCCGACTGCGTGAGCCAGGAACCGAAGCGCTGCGAGCTGTTTCTGGTCGAGGGGGACTCGGCCGGCGGCTCGGCCAAGCAGGCCCGCGACAAGGACTTCCAGGCGATCCTGCCGCTCAGGGGCAAGATCCTGAACACCTGGGAGGTGGATGCGGGTCAGCTGGCGGCGAGCGAGGAAGTGCACAACATCTCGGTCGCACTCGGGGTGGATCCGGGCTCGAGCGACTTGTCTTCGCTGCGCTATCACAAGGTCTGCATCCTCGCGGACGCCGACTCCGACGGGCAGCACATCGCCACTCTCTTGTGTGCGCTGTTCCTGCGGCACTTCCGGCCGCTGGTGACGCACGGGCACGTGCAAGTCGCGATGCCGCCGCTGTAC
>DAHUXE010000038.1 GCA_027307325.1 Gammaproteobacteria bacterium
CACGCCGGGCGAATCCCCGCCGCCGCCCGCGGAGGCTCCCGCCGGGCAGCCGGAGGTGCCGCCGCGATGAGAAAGCGGTGGTACGCATGATCACCGTCGGCCAGGCGCGGGTTCGCATGGCACTCACGGCGCTGATTGCGCTCATCCTCACCGTGCTGCCGCTGCCGATGTGGCTCGACGTGCTGCGCCCCGCGTTCCTCGTGCTCACCGTGCTCTACTGGTCGATCAACACACCGCTCGCCGGCGGCATCGGGCTCGGGTTCCTCGGCGGGCTGCTGCTCGATGTCTTCCAGGGACCGGTCCTCGGCGAGCACGCGCTCGCGCTCGCGCTCGTCGCCTACATCGCGGTGCGCGAGCACCAGCGCATCCGCTCCAAGCCGGCATTCCAGCAGTCGCTGCTGGTGTTCGCCGCGCTCGTCTTCTACGAGTTCGTGGTGTTCGCGATCGACGGCTGGACCGGGCACCCGGTCACGAGCCCGCTGCGCTGGCTGCACTGCCTGACGGGGGCGATCGTCTGGCCGCCGGCCGCGGCGATCCTCTCCTACACCGAGGGCCGGTTCGCATGACGGGCGGCGGCGCGCGCTCCTAGCCATGCCAGCGGTCCGCATCAAGGATCACTGGCGCGAGCAGCGCATGTTCGACCGGCGCGCGCTGGCCGTCGGCGCGGTGATGGGGCTCGCGACCCTCGGGCTTATCGGACGCCTCATCCTGCTGCAGGTGGTGCGCCACGAGTATTACTCCGATCTCTCGCAGGGCAACCGCGTGCGCACCGAGCCGATCCCGGCCGCGCGCGGCCTGATCCTCGATCGCAACGGCGAGGTGGTGGCGGCCAACCAGCCGGCCTACCAGCTCGAGCTCGTGCCCGAGGAGGTGCCGAAGCTGCGCGACACGCTCGCACGTCTGGTGGCACTCGGCCTGCTGCGCGCCGACGAGATCGACGAGCTGATACGCACCATCGCCTCGAGCCGCAGCTTCGACAGCGTGCCGATTCGCCTCCACATGTCGGACGACGACGTCGCGCGCTTCGCGGTGCGGCGCTTCGAGTTCCCGGGCATCGACATCAAGACCCGCCAGACGCGCTGGTACCCGAATGGCGAGCTGGCGGTGCACGCACTCGGCTACGTGGGCGCGATCAGCGAGCAGGACCTGAAGCACATCGACAAGGCCGCCTACGCCGGCACCGCCCTCATCGGCAAGCTCGGGGTCGAGAGTACCTTCGAGGATGAGCTGCACGGCAAGAACGGCTTCCGCGAGGTGCTGGTCAACGCGCAGGGCCGCTCGGTCGAGCGCCAGGGCGCATATCTGCCGAACCTGCGCACCAAGGCCCCGGCTGCGGGCGATGACGTGCTGCTGTCTCTGGACCTGAAGCTGCAGCGCGTGGCGGAGACGGCGCTCGCCGGACACCGCGGCGCTGTGGTGGCGCTCGATCCGAGCAACGGCGACATGCTGGCGCTGGTGAGCCTGCCGGGCTTCGATCCCAACCTCTTCGCCCGCGGCATCACTACCGCCGAGTACGCCGCGCTCTCCAACGACATCGACCGCCCGCTGTTCAACCGCGCGCTGCGCGGCACTTATCCCTCCGGCTCGACCATCAAGCCGGTGCTCGGGCTTGCCGCGCTCACCGACCACACCATCGAAGCGGGTACCAAGGTGTTCTGCAACGCGGTGTTCTCCCTGCCCGGCAGCCGCCACGTGTGGCGCGCGGACAAGGACGAGCCGCGCGGCTATCTCGACATGCCGGAGGCCATCTCCCGCTCCTCCGACGTGTACTTCTACCGGCTCGCCTCGACGCTCGGAATCGAGCGTATCGCGGCCTTCCTCGAGCCGTTTGGCTATGGGCAGGCCACCGGCATCGACGTCGGCGGCGAGAAGCCGGGTCTGCTGCCAACTCCGGAGTGGAAGCGCCAGGCATTCAAGCGGCCGGAGGATAAGACCTGGTTCCCCGGCGAGACGGTCAACTTGGGGATCGGGCAAGGCTACCTGCTGGTGACGCCGCTGCAGCTCGCGCACATCACGGGAATCCTCGCCGAGCGCGGTCGCAGCTTCCGTCCACGCGTGGTCAAGGGTGTGCGCGATGTGGCCGGCCATGTGACCTGGCTCGCTCCGGTCGAGGGTGCACCGATCAAGGGCGTGTCCAATGGCGATTGGGCGGTGGTGATCGATGCGATGGTCGGCACGACGCACTGCGCTCGCTATTGCGGCACCGCCTGGGTCGCCTTCAAGGGCGCGGCGTATCAGGCCGCTGGGAAGACCGGAACGGCCCAGGTGTACACGGTTGCGCAGAACGCCAAATACAACGCGAAAACCGTCCCGGAGCGGCTGCGCGATCACGCCTGGTTCATCGCCTTCGCGCCGGCGGACGCGCCGCGCATCGCAGTCGCGGTGCTCGTTGAGAATGCCGGCTTCGGCGCGAGCAACGCCGCGCCCATCGCGCGCAAGATGATGGACGCGTACCTGCTCGACGCCGACGGCAAGGTAAAGCCCGCGCCGCCGCGCCCGGCACCCGCAGCCCCGGCCGTGCCGGCCGCACCCAGCCCCGTCGTGACCACCGCGGCCAATCACACATGATGTACGAGGAGGTCCCCTACGGCTCGCGCACCCGGCGCACGTTCACCGGAGCAGCGCGCGTGCTGTTCGCGCTGAAGATCGACGGTCCTCTGGTGGTAGGGCTCGGGCTGATCGCGGCCTTCGGCCTGGTCGTCCTCTACAGCGCCTCCGGCCAGAATATGGGCACGGTGGTACGCACCGTCCTGCGCCTCATCCTCGGGACGGTGGCGATGCTGCTGCTGGCGCGCATCAATCCGAACTTCCTGCGCCGCTCCACGCCCTGGCTGTACGCCGCCGGGGTGTTTCTGCTGGTCATCGTGGCTGCGTTCGGTCACACCGGCCTCGGCGCGCAACGCTGGCTCAATCTCGGACTGTTCCGCTTCCAGCCCTCCGAGCTCATGAAGCTGGCCTTGCCGATGACCTGCGCCTGGTATCTGCACGAGCGCGCGCTGCCGCCGACCTTCCTGTCGCTGGCCGCGCTCGCGGGGCTGATCCTCCTGCCGGTGGGACTCGTGGCTCTCGAGCCCGACCTCGGCACCGCGGCACTGATCGCGGTGGCCGGCGCCCTCGTGATCGTGCTCGCGGGACTGCGCGTGCGGGTGATGGTGACGCTGCTGCTGCTCGTTGTGGTGTGCGCGTGGTTCGGCTGGAGCTTCATGCACGACTATCAGCGCCGCCGCGTGCTCACCTTCCTCAACCCGCAGACCGACCCGCTCGGCGCGGGCTATCACATCATCCAGTCGCAGATCGCGATCGGCTCGGGCGGCATCTTCGGCAAGGGCTGGATGAACGGCAGCCAGGCGCAGCTCGAGTTCCTGCCCGAGCGCTCCACCGACTTCGTGTTCGCGGTGGTGGGCGAGGAGTTCGGCCTGCTCGGGCTGCTGCTGCTGCTGCTGCTGTACCTGTTCGTCGTCGCGCGCTCGATCTATCTCGCCACCCAGACGCAGGACACCTTCGCACGGCTGCTGGGCGGCAGCATTGCGCTCACCTTCTTCGTCTACGTGCTGATCAACGCCGGCATGGTGACCGGGCTCCTCCCGGTGGTCGGCGTACCGCTGCCGCTCGTGAGCTACGGCGGCAGCTCGGTCGTGACGCTCCTCGCGAGCTTCGGTATTCTCATGGCGCTCTACTCACGGCGGAAGCTCGTCGGCTCCTGAGCGGGCTTGGGATCCATCTTGATCAACTGGCGTTACGCTCTTCTGGCGGCACTCGGCTGCGCTGCGCTGGTCGTGCAGGGCGCCGCCGCGCAGCAGCCGGCAGCGACCGCGCCGCCCGCCTCCACCGCCCAGCCCGCCGACGCTGTGCCTGCCGAGGCGACCGCGGCTCCCTTCGACGTGCATCGGCCGGAGATCGCCCAGTGGGTCGATGAGGTCGTGAGCCACGACGGCCTGAGCCGCAAGGCGGTGGTCGCGCTGCTCGCGCACGCGGAGCCGCAGCCGAAGATCCTCGAGGCAATGAAGCGGCCGATCGAGAAGGTCTCGCCGTGGTGGGAATACCGCGAGCACTTCATGACCCCGGAGCGGATCGAGAAGGGCGCGCAGTTCTGGCTCGATCACGGACAAGCGCTCGAGAGCGTCGCCGCCAGGTACCAGGTGCCACCCGAATACCTGGTGGCGATCATCGGCGTCGAGACCTACTACGGACGCAACACCGGTCCGTACCGCGCGCTGGATGCGCTGGCGACGCTGGCGTTCGACTACCCGCCGCGCCAGAAATTCTTCCGCGGCGAGCTCGAGGAGTTCCTGATCCTCACGAAGGAGAACAAGCTCGACCCGCTCGCGGTGAAGGGCTCCTATGCCGGCGCCCTCGGCGTGCCGCAGTTCATGCCCTCGCAGTACCGCCGCTATGCCGTGGATGGGGACGGCGACAACCGGCGTGATCTGTGGAATGACTGGGACGACATCCTCGCGAGCGTCGCGAATTACCTGCACGAGTACGGCTGGACCCCCGGAGCGCCGGTGCTCACCGAAGCCACTCTCGATCCCGACCCGAGCTTCCAGATCGAGCCGCACAATCTCGACCTCGACGAGACCGTCGGCTCCCTCGGCGCGCACGGCGTCAAAGTCGAGACCGACGTCCCGACCGACACCCCGGTCGTCCTGGTTTCGGCGGAGCAGCGCG
>DAHUXE010000120.1 GCA_027307325.1 Gammaproteobacteria bacterium
GACGTAGAAGTCGTGGCGGGGCGCGGTGCGCGAGCCCGCCGCCTCGGTGAACCACGGGTGCTGGTCCGAGGTGTGGTTGAGCACCATGTCGAGGATGACGCGGATGTGGTGCCGGGCGGCCTCGGCCAGCAGGCGGTCGAAATCGGCGAGCGTCCCGTATACCGGATCGATCGCCTGGTAGTCGGAGATGTCGTAGCCGAAGTCCACCTGCGGCGAGGGATAGCAGGGCGCGATCCAGATGGCATCGACGCCGAGCGACTCGAGGTAGTCGAGCCGCTGCGTGATGCCGTTCAGGTCGCCGATGCCGTCGCCGCTGGAATCCTGGAAGCTGCGCGGATAGATCTCGTAGATCACGGCGTTGTGCCACCAGGGCGCTTTCGCGGCCGCGACCGGTGCCGCAGCTGCCGGCGGCGACTCGTGTACGGCTGCGGCACCGGCGCCCGCCGCCAGGCACGACGCGACGTACAGCAGCGCGCACGCCGCCGCGCGCGAGAGGATCGTTGACCGACTCGAGACCGTGTGCTTGACGTCCTTCTTAGCCCACATGGGCTAGGATTCCTTCTGCAAGGCGACGATGTCCCGCCGCGAGATGGTTGCGAGCGGAGTTCACGTCACGGTCATGGGTGAACTCATGCAGGTCATAGCCGGAAAGAAACCGACCCTCGCGCTCGAGGACCTTGGCGCAAAGCTCGTTATCGTAGTTCCAGACGAAGTTCACCAAGCGGGCCTGCTTGAGGAGCAAGCGAGCATGCCGGTCACGCACGCGCAGGTGCAGTGTACGCTCGAGGCGGTCCTCTCTTGCCGCTTGGTTGTCACGGGTGCTCATCACTTGCAATATAGCCGACTGGTGGCGCGCGCGGCGGTGCCTTGCACGGCTCTTTTTTAGGGGATTTCGCGGAAAAAGCTAGGCCACCATTCATACAGTACTGGATCACCACTCGACCTGGTTGAGCCGTATATCTCCGGCCTGCGGGCCGGAGTTCCTCCGGCGCGGGTTGACAAATCCCCGCGCCCTCACTGGCAACTGGTCTGCCCGAATAGTACGCGCAAATGCCACACGCGAAACCACTCCTCTCCTTCTGGCAGATCTTCAACATGTGCTTCGGCTTCCTCGGCCTGCAGTTCGGCTTCGCGCTGCAGAACGCCAACGTGAGCCGGATCTTTCAGACGCTCGGCGCCGGACTCGAGCAGGTGCCGCTGCTGTGGATCGCCGCGCCGTTCACGGGACTGCTGGTGCAGCCGCTGATCGGCTATTGCTCCGACCGCACCTGGACACGGCTCGGCCGGCGCCGCCCTTACTTTCTCGCCGGCGCGCTGCTCGCCGCAGCCGCGCTGGTGCTCATGCCGCGCTCGCAGAGTCTGTGGGTCGCGGCGGCGCTGTTGTGGCTCCTCGACGGCGCGATCAACGTGTCGATGGAGCCGTTTCGCGCGTTCGTCGGCGATCAGCTGAATCCCGGTCAGCGGGCCACCGGCTATTCGATGCAGAGTTTCTTCATCGGCCTGGGCGCCGTGGTGGCGAGCATGCTGCCGTGGCTGCTGGGGCGCGGCGGCGTCAGCAATAACGCCGCCCCTGGCGCCGACGGCCCCGGCATCCCGGACACGGTGCGCTATTCCTTCGAGATCGGAGCCGTCGTGCTGCTCGGCGCCGTCCTCTGGACCACGTTGCTCTCACGTGAGTATCCGCCCGAGGAGCTCTTCGCCTTCGATGACGCGAGTCCCGCCGAGCCCCACGCCGCACCCGACCCGGGCCGCGAGCGCCGTCGGGGCTCGGTCTGGACGCTGAGCGCGCTCGCGGCCATGGTGCTGATTCGCTTCTTTGCGCTCGACCCGCAGCTCTATCTGGTGTGCGGCGGCGCGCTGCTCTGGGGACTCGCGCAGTGGCTGCATGGCCGCGGCGTGCGCGCAGGGGCATTCACCACCTTCATGCGCGACCTCGCGACCATGCCGCAGGCGATGCGGCGGCTCGCGCCGGTGCAGTTCTTCTCCTGGCTCGCTCTGTTCTCGATGTGGATCTACACCACGGCGGCGGTCGCGCAGGTGCACTTCGGCGCCACCGATCCGCGCTCCGAGGCCTTCAATCACGGCGCCAACTGGGTCGGAGTGCTGTTCGCGGCGTACAACGGCTTTGCCGCGCTCGCCGCCGCGGTCATTCCGCTCATGGTGCGCCGCTTCGGGCTGCGGCTGAGTCATCTCATCAACGTCTGGCTGGGAGCGGCGGCGCTCTTGTCCTTCGCGGTGATTCGGGATCCCGACTGGCTGCTGCTCAGCATGGTCGGCATGGGATTCGCCTGGGCCTCGGTGCTCTCGCTCCCCTATGCGCTGCTCTCAGACAGCCTGCCGGCGCAGAAGATGGGCCTCTACATGGGGGTCTTCAACTTCTTCATCGTGATCCCCCAGCTGGTTGCCGCGAGCGTGCTCGGATTCCTGTTGCATGCGGTGTTCGGCGGGGCGCCGATCTATGCGCTGGTGCTCGGGGGCGCGAGCTTCATCGCAGCGGGCGTCCTGGTGCTGCGTGTTCCGCAACCCGATCCGGGATGAACTTCGGCCACGCCGCGGTGCCGAAGGCAGTGAGGAGTGGATAAATGTCGCAGGTGTTGCGTTCCATCGGGATGATCCTGGGCTGCGCATTGCTGCTCGCGTCCGCGTCGCAGGGTGCGGAGCCGCGGACCACGGTCACGTTCGCGCCGGCGGTGGCGGGCCGGATGGCGGCCTACGGCGAGGCTGAGCGCGCGACGCTCGAGTCTGCGGTCGACACGGCCGTGCAGCGCGCGACCCGCCAGGTGCCCTTGCCCGCGGGGGCCACGATCCAGGTGACGTTCGAGGAGCTCGCACCGTCGCATCCGACCCGGGCGCAACTGATGGCGAATCCGGCCGCGGACCCGACACGCACTCGCTTCCTCGGCGGCGCCGGGCTCACCGGCGAAGTGCGCGACGCGAGCGGACACGTGCTGGCCACGGTCCGCCATCGTTACTTTCCCCCGACTCTGAGGCTCGCTTCGGCTTCGCTCGATCCGTGGGCGGACGCGCGACTCGCGATCGATCAATTCGCGATCAAGCTCGCGGCTGCCTGCCGCGATCTCAAGCGCAGCTGAGCTCTTACTTGGGCGAGGCCGCGGCGCGCGCGGGGTGACGCCGGGCAGTGGAAGGACTGATGCCGCACGAGCGGCGCACCACGAGGCGCGTCGGCAACATCTGGCCCTCGGCGTGCTCGTCGCGGATCTGCCGCAACAGAGTCTCCACCAGCACCTCGCCCGCGAGGCGGGTGTTCTGTGCAATCGTCGTAAGCGGCGGACTTGCGAGGCCCGCCGCCGGAATGTCATCGAAGCCGATCACCGCCACGTCGGCCGGCACCGCGAGGCCGCGCTCCTGCAGCGCGCGCATTGCGCCGAGCGCGATGAGGTCGCTCGCGCCCACGATGGCGTCGAACTTAACGCCCCGCTTCAGCAGCTCGCCGGCCGCCGCGTAGCCCGCGTGCTCGGTGCTGATGGCGTCCACCTGCAGCGCCGCACTGACTGGTGCGTTGGCTTCCGTGAGCGCGCGCTCGAAGCCGCGGTAACGATCGAGAAACTCCGGGCAACCGCCCGAGATGCCGCCGAGAAACGCGAGCCGGCGGCGGCCGCGGCCGAGCAGATGCCGCGCCGCCTGGTAGCCTCCCTCGAGGTTGTCCGAGCCGATCGACAGGCCGGGCTGCCCTGGTTGCACCGCGCCCCAGCGCACGAAGTGAGTCCCCTGCTCGGTGAGGCGCTCGAGACGTTCGCGATACAGCAGGTAGTCGCCATAGCCGAGGAGGATCAGGCCGTCGGCCTTGCGGCTGTCCTCGTACTCCTTGTGCCAGTCGCCCGCGCGCTGCTGGAACGAGACCAGGAGGTCGTAGCCGCGCTGTGCGCAGGCGCGGGTGATCGAGCCCAGCATCGCGACGAAGAACGGATTGATCGCGGAGTCATCCGAGGTCGGATCCTCGAAGATGAGGAGCGCCAGCGTGTTGGAGCGCTGAAAGCGCAGGTTCGAGGCGTTCTTGTCGACCCGGTAGTTGAGCTGCTGCGCGACGGCGAGTACCCGCTTGCGGGTTTCCTCGCTCACACGCGGGCTGCCGCGCAGTGCGCGTGACACCGTCGGCTGAGACACCCCGGCCTGGTACGCAATGTCAAATGACGTAGCCTTGGCCGGCGCACGTCCATGAGCCCTGTCGCTGCTCACTCGGCCCCCCCTCGCCCGCAGAGTATAGGCGCAAAGAAACCCGGCAGCGACCCGCGGTCACCAGGGCGGCTTGCAAGAGTGGGCCGCAGAGCGCGGCCTTGCATGTGAATACGTATGCCGGCCCTTCCGGTCGGCGGCGTCCGATCGCTAGAGTCAGGTGAAGCTCGCTCGCGGGCGCTGGTATGCGGCCTGTGCGCTGCGTGCCACAAACTCAGGGGGATCTACTGTGGTTCAAAAGATACGAGACGTGTCGGCCGGCGTACGGCGCTGGACGATCGCGACGGTTGCGGGCTGCGGCCTGGTGTTGCTGGCTGCGGCCGGTCCCGCTCTGGCTCAGGAGCAGGCGGAAGCGACCGCCGGCTCTGCCGAGCAGGCGTTGCAGACCATCACCGTCACGGGCGTGCGGGCGGCGGTCGAGAGCGCCATCAAAGTGAAGGAGAACGCCGACAACATCGTCGAAGTGGTTTCCGCCGAGGACATCGGCAAGCTGCCGGACACCAGCATCGCCGAATCGATCGCACGCCTGCCTGGTGTCACCGCGCAGCGCTCCGACGGCCGCAAGTCGGACATCAGCATCCGCGGCACCGATCCGGGATTCGCCACGGGGCTTCTCAACGGCCGCGAGCAGGTGAGCACCGGCGACAATCGCAACATCGAGTATGACCAGTATCCGGCCGAGCTGATCAGCGGCGTGGTCGTCTACAAGACGCCCGACGCAGCGCTCATCGGCCAGGGACTTTCCGGGACCATCGCGCTGCAGACGATCCGCCCGCTCGAGTACGGGCACCGCGCCACCGTGGTGGACTTCCGCCTCGAGAAGAACTCTGACGCCTCCATGGGCGCCGACTCGAAGAACAACGGCTACCGCGGCAGCTTCTCGTTCATCGATCAGTTCCTCGACAACACGCTCGGGGTCGCCTTTGGCTACGCGCGCCTCTCCACGCCGGTCGTCGGCCGGGAGCTCGGGCTCTATGACCCCTGGCAGGCCAACAACGGCGAGCACGCCAATCTGCCCGCAACCGTGAATATCACCAACGGCATCAAGTCGCTCGCCAGCATGGGGAGTGACGTGCGCGACGGCGCGCTCGCGACGGTCGAGTGGCGGCCGACGAGCGCTTACACCAGCACGCTCGATGTCTACTGGACGTCCGAGCTGCAGAACAACAACCGGCGCAGCCTCGAGGTAAACCTCGGCAACTACAACGGCTACCCGAACGCCACCTGTCCGGCGTGCACCGGTACGGCTAACTTCTCCAACGTCACGGTCGTGAACAACGCGGTGGTCGGGGCGACCGTCAGCAATGTCGTGCCGCTGGCGCGCAACTTCCTCTACCTCACCAGCAGCGAGATCTTCCAGGCCGGCTGGAACAACAAGTGGAAGGGCGATGCCTGGAACGTCATGAGCGATCTTGCCTATTCGCGCGCGACGCGCGACGAGCATGATTACGAGACGCAGGGCCAGTACATCGGCGGTGTGACCGACACGATCACGTACTTCCTGCCGAACGGCTCGCAGCCGACGTTCACGGCGCAGAACAACTACACCGATCCCACCAAGGTGCTGGTCGGCCCGACCATCTACGGCGGCGGCTACAGCCGCTTCCCGCACGTGACGGACGAGCTCAAGTCCTTCCGTCTCGAGGGCACGCATCCGGCCGGCGGGTGGTTCAGCGATGTGATCCTCGGAGCCAACTACGACGACCGCTCCAAGGACAAGATCCAGCCGGAGACCGGCCTGAACACCGTTGGCGGTACCTTCGACCAGATCGGCAGCCAGTACCTGCTGGCACCGACCAATCTGAGCTTCTCCGGTACGCCATCCTCGCTCTCCTGGAACGTGCCTGGGGTTCTCGGCGCCTACTTCAATCCGGTCGTGCCCGGGTATCCCAGCCAGCCGGGGTTCGGCTACCTCACCGGCAAGTTCTGGGACGTGTTCGAGAAGCTCACGACTTTGTACGTCAAGGGGGACCTCAATCATCCGCTGTCGCCCGACGTGACCCTGCGGGGCAACATCGGCCTGCAGGTCATTCATACGCAGCAGAGCTCGACCTCCTTCTCCTATAACGAGGCGACACAGTCGAGCGTGCCGATCGGGGGCGGCAAGTCCTACAACGACATCCTGCCGGCCATGAACCTGGTCTTCGAGCTGCCGGCGCAGCAGCTGGCGCGTTTCAGCGCTGCACGCGAGATGATCCGGCCGCGCATGGACCAGATGACGGCCGGACAGGACTTCAGCGTGGCGACCACGACCGGCATTCCGTCGAATACGGCCGGCAACCCGCTGCTCGATCCCTGGCGTGCCGACGCGCTCGACCTCTCGTATGAGAAATACTTCGAGAGCAAGGCCTATGTTTCCGCGGCGCTCTTCTACAAGGACCTGAAGACCTACATCTACGACCAGACGCAGCAGGTCGATCTGTCGAACCTGGTCGCGCGGCTGCCGCCGCCGGGGCCGGGTCAGCATCCGTACGTCAACACGGGGTTCCTGACCGTTCCTCTCAACGGCAAGGGCGGCCGGCTCGACGGTGTTGAGTTCACGGCGTCCGCGCCGGGTGAGCTGCTTGCCCCGTGGCTGAGCGGCTTCGGTGCAAGTGTCAACCTGTCGCTCACCGACAGCTCGATCAAGGTCCAGGGACAGGTCTCAGGCGAGGCCTCGGCCAACATCACGCTGCCCGGTCTGTCGAAGACGGTGGCGAACGCCACGCTCTATTACGAGAAAAACGGCTTCGCCGCGCGCGTCGCCTCCACTTATCGTTCCGACTACATCGGCGAGATCACGGACTTCGCGGGCGACCGCGCCCTCGAGTACGTGCGTCACGAGCTCATCACGGACTTCCAGACGAGCTACGAATTCCAGAACGGCCCGGCCAAGGGGCTCATGATCCTGTTCCAGGTCAACAACCTCACCAACACCCCGTTCATCGACTACTCGGGGAACGTCACGCAGACGCGCGACTACGAGACCTTCGGACGGGAGTTCTTCTTCGGGCTGAACTACAAGTTCTGACCAGACACGGAGCCGCAGGTCCTCGGGCCATGGACGGCCCGGCGGCGGCGCGGGAACCAAGATGCGGCAAAGAGCGATGCGCGCGCCTGCGGGACGTGTCCGCCTGTGGGCGGCGGTAGCCGCGGCCGCGCTCTGGAGCGGCGCCGGCGCTGCGGATTTCCGCGAGCGCCTGCCGCAGGACGAGGTCATCTACTTCCTGCTGCCCGACCGCTTCGAGAATGGCGATCCCGCGAACGATCGCGGCGGGCTCGCGGGCGGGCCGCTCGTCACCGGCTTCGACCCCGCCAACAAGGCCTTCTACCACGGCGGCGACCTGCAGGGCGTGCTCTCGAGGCTCGACTACATTGAGTCGCTCGGCGCAACCGCGATCTGGCTTGCTCCGGTATTCAGGAATAAGCCCGTGCAGGGCGCGCCCGGCCACGAATCCGCCGGCTACCACGGCTACTGGGTCACGGACTTCACCCGTGTCGACCCGCATTTCGGCACCGAGCAGGAGCTTGCGGCGCTCATCGCCGCGGCACACCAGCGCGGCATCAAGGTCTACCTCGACATCATCGCCAACCACACCGCGGACGTCATCCGCTACCGCGAGTGTCCGCACAACGACTGTCCCTACCGCTCGCGGGCCGACTATCCGTACACGCGGCGGAGCGGCCTCGAAGGCGAGCCGATCAACGACGGCTTCCTCGGCGATGCTGTTCCGCACCAGACCGCGGAGAACTTCGCCCACCTGACGCGACCCGACTACGCCTACACGCCCTACGTGCCGCGTGGGCAAGAGCACGTCAAGGTGCCGGACTGGCTCAACGATCCGATCTACTATCACAACCGCGGTAACTCGACCTTCGCGGGCGAGAGCTCGACCTTCGGCGACTTTTTCGGGCTCGATGACCTCATGACCGAGAACCCGCGCGTGGTGCAGGGGTTCATCGATATCTACCGTGGCTGGATCGAGCGCTTCCGTGTCGATGGTTTCCGCATCGACACGGCCAGGCACGTCAATCCGGAGTTCTGGCAGCAGTTCGTGCCGGCGATGCTGAGCGCGGCGCGCGCCGCCGGCATTCCCAACTTTCACATTTTCGGCGAGGTGAGCAGCGGCGAGGTGGATCCGGCGCTTCTCGCCGAGCACACGCGGGTCGATCGCCTTCCGGCGGTGCTCGACTTCGCCTTCGCCGCCGCGGTGCGCCAGACCGTCGCGGGCAAGGCAGGTACCGAAGTGCTGGCGCGGCTCTTCGAGGGCGACGTCCTCTACGAGGGCGGCGCACAGGCCGCGCAGCAGCTGCCGACCTTCATCAGCAACCACGACAATGGACGCTTTGCCTTCTTCGTGCGCCGCCTGCGCCCGGGCGTCAGCGACCAGGAGACGCTGCGGCGCGTGCTGCTGGCGCATGCGATGCTCTTTACGCTGCGCGGTGTGCCGGTGGTCTATTACGGCGACGAGCAGGGCTTCGCCGGCCTGGGCGGCGATCAGGATGCGCGCCAGGACATGTTCGCGAGCCGAGTGCCTTCCTATCGCGGCGAGCGGCCGCTCGGGGCGAGGGAGCAGGGCGGTCACTTCGATCGTGAGCATCCTCTCTATCGCGCCATCGCGGAGCTCGCGCATCTGCGCACGGCGCAGGCGGCGCTGCGGCGCGGGCCGCAGGTGGTGCGCAGCTACGGCCGGTCGCCCGGGCTCTTTGCGGTGTCGCGTCTCGATCCCGACGGGCACGGCGAGATCGTGATCGCCTTCAACACCTCTACCAGTGCGCTCAGCGCCCAGGTGACCGTCGAGGCCGGATCGGAGCGCTTCGCCTCGCTCCACGGCAAGTGCGCGCTGCACGCCTCGGCGCGCGGCAGCTATCACGTGGCGATTGCACCGCTCGATTATCTGGTGTGCACCTCAGCGGGAGGCGAATGAGCGCAGCGCCCGGCAACTCCCGACAGGAATGGTGGCGCGGCGCCGTCATCTATCACATCTATCCGCGCAGCTTTGCCGACTCCAACTGCGACGGCGTCGGCGATCTCGCGGGGATTACCGAGCACCTGGGGTACGTCGCCTCGCTCGGGGCCGATGCGATCTGGCTGTCGCCGTTCTTCACTTCGCCGATGAAGGACTTCGGCTACGACGTCGCCGACTATTGCAACGTCGATCCGCTGTTCGGCACGCTCGCGGATTTCGACCGCCTGATCGAGCGCGCGCACGGCCTCAAGCTTCGCGTGATCATCGACCAGATCTTCTCGCACACCTCGGATCAGCACCCCTGGTTCCGCGAGAGCCGCGGCGACCGCGTCAATCCGCGCGCCGACTGGTATGTCTGGGCGGACGCGAAGCCCGATGGCTCACCGCCTTCCAACTGGCAGTCGGTGTTCGGCGGCCCCGCCTGGGCCTGGGATGCCCGCCGCGGCCAGTATTACCTGCACAACTTCCTGACCGAGCAGCCCGATCTCAACGTGCACAACCCTGCGGTGCAGGACGCACTGCTCGCGAGCGCGCGCTTCTGGCTCGAGCGTGGCGTGGATGGCTTCCGGCTCGATGCGATCGACTACGCAATGCACGACCCGGCGCTCACCGACAATCCGGCACGACCGCAGAACGGCCGGCCGCGTACCCGCCCGGCCGACTTCCAGCAGCCGCAGCACAACAAGGGGCATGCGGACCTGGTCGCCTTCATCGAGCGGGTGCGCGCGCTCACCGAGCAGTTCGGCGGCCGCTTCACCGTGGCGGAAATCGGCGGCGAGGACGCCGAGCCGATCATGAAGCTGCTGACCCAGGGGCAACGGCGGCTGCATACCGCCTATGGCTTCAATTTTCTCTATGCGGATGCGCTCACCCCCGCGCTGGTACGCGCCGCACTCGGGGCGTGGAGCGATGCCGCCGACACCTGGCCGAGCTGGGCCTTCTCCAATCACGACGCGCCGCGCGCCGTCTCACGCTGGTCGGCAGCGACCGACCGCGCGGCGAATGCGCGGCTCGCGCTGCTCCTGCTCCTCACCCTGCGCGGCAACGTTTTCCTCTATCAGGGAGAGGAGCTCGGCCTGCCCCAGGCCGAGCTCGCGTTCCACGATCTGCGGGATCCGGAGGCGATTGCGAACTGGCCCCTCACGCTCGGGCGCGACGGCGCGCGCACTCCGATGCCCTGGCTGCGGCGCGCTGCCCATGCCGGATTCTCCACGGCGCGTCCGTGGCTGCCGGTCCCGGCCGACCACGCCGCTCTCGCGATCGATGAGCAGGATCGCGACCCCGAGTCGACGCTGGCGATGGCACGGCGCTTCGTGGCGCTGCGCAAGGCTCATCCGGCGCTGCGCTATGGCGGCATGCGGCTGCTCGAGACCTCGGCGGCGCTCCTGAGCTTCGAGCGCAGTTACGGCGCCGAGCGGATCCTGTGCGTCTTCAACCTGGGACTCACCGAGGCCCGCATCCAGCCGCCACCGGGGAGCTGGCGGCCGATAGAAGCGGTGGGCGGCGCGAGCGTCTGGACGCTGCCGCGGCTGTCGGCGCTGATCGCCGAAGACGCCTCGGGCTCCTCGGCTACTCCGGGACCCTCAGGCCCGGTGTGACGTAGCGGTCTGCCCGAACAGGATCCTTCTCTCTTCGTCGGATATCTTGCGGCTGTAAGACTCGCCGACGCCGACGTAGGCGCGCTGGCACGCGGGACGCGCGCGCACGCGGTGGAACCAGCGCTTGAGGTTCGCGAACTCGTCGAGATTCTGGCCGTGCCGCTCGTACGGCACGATCCAGGGATAACACGCCATGTCGGCAATGGAATAGTCGCCGGCGATGTAGTCGCGCCCGGCGAGCTGCCGCTCGAGCACGCCGTAGAGGCGATTGGTCTCCCGGGTGTAGCGCTCGATGGCGTATGGGATCTTCTCGGGCGCGTACTGATTGAAATGGCCGTTCTGTCCGGCCATGGGACCCAGGCCCCCGACCTGCCAGAACAGCCACTGCAGAGTGAGCGCGCGGCCGCGAAGTCCCTCGGGGATGAAGCGCCCGATCTTCTCCGCCAGATATAAGAGAATGGCCCCGGACTCGAACAGCGAGATGGGAGCTCCGCCGCCCGGCGGCTCGTGGTCGACGATCGCCGGGATGCGGTTGTTGGGCGCGATCTTGAGGAACTCAGGCTTGAACTGCTCGCCCTTGCCGATGTCGACCGGAATGATGTTGTAGGGGAGTCCCGCCTCCTCGAGAAACAACTTGATCTTCAGTCCGTTGGGCGTACCCCAGTAGTAGACGTCGATCATGGCGACCTCCTTGGCGCCGCTGCTGGCGCCTCTCAATGCGCCGGCGCCGGGCTCCCGCCGCCGTGACCGGCCGAACCCTCCGGCAGGTGCGTGGTGTCGATCGCGGCGCGGCGCTCGTGCCCATGGTCGGCGCCGATGAACATGTACATCGCCGGCACCACGAACAGCGTGAACAGCGTGCCGATGGCAAGCCCCGTGAACAGCACGATTCCCATGCTGCGCCGGCCAGCCGCCCCTGCGCCCGCGGCGATGACGAGCGGAATCACTCCGAAGCACATCGCCGCGGTCGTCATCAGGATCGGACGCAACCGCACCGCCGCCGCCTCCTCGATCGCCTGGAGCTTCCCGCGCCCGGCGCGCTGCAGCTCGTTGGCGAACTGCACGATGAGGATGCCGTGCTTACTCACCAGGCCGAGGAGCGTGACCAGCCCCACCTGCGTGTAGATGTTGAGCGTGACGCCCAGTACCCCGAGGTTGATGAAGATCAGCGCGCCGAACAGCGCCATCGGTACCGACACCAGGATGACGGCCGGATCGCGGAAGCTCTCGAACTGCGCGGCGAGCGCGAGATAGACGATCACCAGAGCAAAGAGCAGCGTGAACACGAAGCTGCCGGATCCCAGCATGAACTGCCGGGACTCGCCCGAGTAGTCGGCGTTGTAGCCGGTGGGTGCGACCTGCTTCAACGTGTCGCGCAGGAACTTGAGGGCATCCGCCTCGGCCACGCCCGACACGCCGCCGATGGTCGTAGCGTTGAGCTGCTGGAAGTGGGCGATGGTCTCGGGCACGGTCGAGGTCTTCAAGCTCGCGATGGTGCGCGCCGGGATCAGCGTGCCGTTGCCGGAGTGGACGTAATAGTCGAGCACCTGGTCGGGGTTCAGGCGGTCGACCTGCAGCACCTGCGGGATGACCTTGTAGGAGCGGCCGGCGATCGAGAAATAGTTGACGTAGCCGCCGCCGAGCGCCGCTGCCAGCGCGCCGCCCACGTTCTGCTGCGTGAGGCCGAGGTCGCTCACCATGTCGCGGTCGACGTTCACGGTCTGCTGCGGCTTGTCGAGCTTCAGATCCGAGTCCACGAACCAGAACATGCCGCTGGCGCGCGCCTTGTCGAGTACCTGGGTGGCGACGTCGTTCAGGTTCTGGATCGGCTCGGTGGTCGTGATCACGAACTGGATCGGGAATCCCTGCGCGCCGGGGAGCGCCGGGAACTGGAACGCCGCGACGCGGGCGCCCGGGATCTTGTTCCACTCGTTCTGCAGCAGCATCTGCAGGTCCTGGGCGCTGCGGTGCCGCTCGTCCCAGGGCTTGAACAGCACGCCGCCGAAGCCCTGGTTCACCGTCGGTGCGCCCGTCAGCTGGAACATCTGCTGGTACTCGGGGAGCTTCTTGGCGATCTGGAACTCCGCATCCGAATAGGCCTGCATCTGGGTGAGCGTCGCGTCCGGCGGGCCGCTGGTGGCCTCGAGGACGATGCCCTGGTCCTCCTGGGGCGCGAGCTCGGCCTTCGAGGTCATGAAGAGGTAGACCACGCCCGGCAGGATGAGTGCGCCGAACACCACCACCACCGACCAGGTGGTCAGCCAGCTCGACAGGGTGCGCGCATAACGGTCGCGCAGCCGGTTGAAGGTGCGCTCGAGGAAATGGGTGAAGCGGCCTTCCTCCTGCTCAGCGCGGAATACCTTGGCGCACATCATCGGCGAGAGCGTGAGTGCGATGAGGGCCGAGACCGTGACCGCGCCGGCCAGCGTGAAGGCGAACTGGGTGAACAGCGCCCCGGTGAGCCCGCCCTGCAGGCCGATCGGCACGTAGGCCGCGACCAGCACGATGGTCATGGCGATGATGGGTCCGCCGAGCTCGCGCGCCGCCTGCAGCGCCGCCTGGAACGGCGTCACTCCTTCCTTCAGGTGGCGGTCGACGTTCTCGACCACGATGATGGCATCGTCGACCACGAGTCCGATGGCCAGCACCAGTGCGAGCAGCGTGAGGAGATTGATCGAGTAACCGAGCGCCTGCATGAGGAAGAAGGCGCCGATCAACGACAGCGGCATGGCGACCACCGGTATCACCACCGCGCGCGGGCTGCCGAGGAACAGGAAGATGACTACCGTGACGATGACCAGCGCCTGGATGAGCGTTTTGATGACTTCCCTGATGGAGCTGGTGACGAACTTGGTCGCATCGTAGGCGAGCTTCTGCGTCACCCCGGTCGGCAGTTGCGCCGCGATGTCGGGGAGCGCGGCGCGCACGCGCCCGGCGACCTCGAGGATGTTGGCGCGCGGCGCTACCTTGATGCCGATGAACACCGAGCGCTGGCCGCTGAAGGCGACGTTGAAGTCGTAATTCTCGGCGCCCAGCACCACGTTGGCGACGTCCTCGAGGCGCACCAGCGCGCCGTTCTGCCGCCTGATCACCAGGTGGCGGAACTCATCGAGCGAGGTAACGTCGGTGTTCGTCTTCAGGTCGACGCTCACCATCTGGCCCTTGGTCGAGCCGACGCCGGCGAGATAATTGTTCGAGCCGAGCGCCGTGTAGACATCGTCGGCCGAGACGCCGCGGGCGGCCATGCGCTCCGGGTCGAGCCAGGCGCGCAGCGCGAAGGTGCGGCCGCCGAGGATCTCGGCGGTCTGCACGCCGTCGATGGAGTCGAGCTTCGGCTTCACCACCCGCAGCAGATAGTCGGTGGTGTTGTTCGGCGGGATGGTGTCGCTGAAGTACCCGAGGTACATGGCATCGATCTGCTGGCCGATCTGCACCGTGATCACGGGCTGCTGCGCCTGCGGCGGCAGCTGGTTGCGCACCGAGCTCACCTGGGTGTTGATCTCGGTCATCGCGCGGTTGGCGTCATAGTTCAGGCGCAACGTCGCGCTGATGATCGAGACACCGGCGACGCTGTTGGAGGACAGATAGTCGATGCCCTGCGCCTGGGCGATCGCCGCCTCGAGCGGCTGGGTGATGAAGCCGGCGATGGTCTGGGCGTCGGCGCCGTAGTAGGTGGTGCTGACGGTGACCACGGCGTTCTCGGTCTGCGGATACTGGCTCACCGGCAGCTCGAAAACGGCGCGCGCACCGAGCACCAGGATCAGCAGGCTGACGACGACCGAGAGGACCGGACGCTCGATGAACAGATCGGTGAACTTCATCGCCGTGCTCCCTTCTAGTGCTCCTGCGGGGTCGGGTCCGGCGCATTGGCCGGCTCCGCCAGAGTGCTGATGTCGAGCGGCGTGCCGTTCTTGAGCTTCAGCTGCCCGCTAGTGACCACCTCGTCACCCTCCTTGATGCCCTTGACGATCGCGATCTGGTCGCCGCGCGTCGGCCCCGTCGTCACGAAGCCCTGCTGCGCCGTGCGCTTGCCCTTCTCGTCCTTCTCCACGAGGAACACGGTCGAGCCGTAGGGGTTGAAGGTGATCGAGGTCTGCGGCAGCGTCAGATAGCGCTGCTGGACGCCGGACAGCACCGTTACGCGCACGAACATGCCGGGCAGGAGCTGGTGCGCAGGGTTCGGGACGGTTGCTTCCGCCTGGAAGTTGCGGCTGCCTGAGTCGACCAGCGGATCGACGGCGTTGACCTTGCCGGCGAAGCTCTCGCCGGGGAAGGCATCGAGGCTCAGGCGCACCTCGAGCTCCGGACGGACCTGCGCCAGCTGCTCCTGCGGCAGCCGGAAGTCGACGTACACCGGGTCGAGCTCCTGCAGCGTCACCACCTTGTCGCCGGTGTTGAGGTACTGCCCCGGGTTGACGGTCGTGATCCCGAGCCGTCCGTCGAAGGGCGCGCGCAGGGTCTTCTTCTCGACCAGCGCCGCCTGGGCGGCGGCCTGCGCCCGCCTGTTCTTGAGGTCGGCCGCATCCGCATCGAGCTGCGCCTGGCTGATCGCCTGCGCCTCGAACTGCATCTTGTCGCGCGCGTACACGGTGGCGGCCAGATCGGCGGCCGCCTCGAGGGAGTGGAGCGTGGCGATGTCGGCGTCGGCGTTGAGATGCACCAGGATCTGGCCGCGCCGGGCGTCCTGGCCCGAGCGGAAGTCGACGCTGCGCACCAGCCCCGTCACCTCGGTCGTGATGTCGACGCCGCGCACCGCGCGCACGCTGCCGACCGCGGTGATCTGCGGCTGCCAGTCCGTGTACCCGACCACCGTGCTGGTCACGGTCTGCGGCGGCTGGGAGTTGCCTGCCATGAACTTCTTGATCATGTAGCCCTTGAACAGGTTGAAGCCCACCAGCAGCGCCAGCAACCCCCCCACGACGGCGACGACGATGATCAGCCGCCGCCGCGCGAGCTTGCCGGAGGTCGTTGAGCTGTCGAGCATCGACTTGCTCCCTGAGGTTCTTGAGGTCCCGATGAGATCGTTCACTGACGAGTCTCCTTGGTGTTGTCCTGCCGGTTCCACCAGCCGCCGCCGAGCGCGTGGAACAGGGCGGCGGTATCCGCATAGCGCGCCGCTTCCGCCTGCACGCGGTTCTGCCGCGCCTGCAGGTAGACGCGCTCGGCATTCAGCAGCTGCAGATAGCTGATGCCGCCGACCTTGTATTGCAGCTTGGTCATGGTGAGAGTGTCCTGCGCGTCGGTTTCGGTGATCAGGTCCGCCTGCAGCGTGCGCGCGTCGGCATCCAGCGCCCGCAGCGTGTCGGCCACGTCCTGCAGCGCGGCGAGCACCGCCTGGCGGTATTCGGCCGTGGCGCGGTCGAGATCGGCGCGCGCGGCGCGCTTCAGTCCCCGCAGCTCGCCGCCGTGAAACAGCGGCTGCGTCAGCGAGCCGCCCACGTTCCAGGCGGCCGTGCCGGTCTTGAACAGATCGCTCGCGGTGATGGTCTCCGAGCCGATGGCGCCGGTGAGGTTCAACTGCGGGTACATGTTGGCCGTCGCCACGCCGAGCTGCGCCGTCGACTGGTGCAGCAGCGCCTCCGCCGCCTGCACGTCGGGGCGCTGGCGCACCAGCTTCGCCGGCACGCTGAGCGGCAGCTCGGCGGGGAGCGTGAGCTGATCGAGGTTGAAGTCGGGGACCGTGGCGTCGTCGGGCGTGCGGCCGGCGAGCACCGCGAGACGGTGCTGCGCCTGCGCGAGCTGCTTCTCGAGCGCGGGCAGTTGCGCCTCGTTCTCGGCGACCTGGGTCTGCTGCGCGAGCAGGTCGGAGCGCGAGGCGGCGCCGGCGTCGAACTGCCGCTGTACGACTTTCAGCTGGTCGCGCTCGCTCGCGATGATGTCGGCGAGCGCCGCGGTCTGCGCATGGAGCGAGGCGATGCTGACGGCGGTCGTGACCACGTTGTCGGCGAGCGTGAGGCGCGCGGCTTCCAGCTCCCAGCGCTGGTAATCGGCCTGCGCGCGCAGCGCTTCCACCTGGCGCCGCGAGGCGCCGAAGAGATCGAGCCGGTAGGTCACGCCGACCGAGGCGTCGAACAGGTTGAAGAGGAAGGAGCTGCCCGGCTGGCCGAAGGCGGCGCCCGGCGCCTTCTGCCGGGTGGCCGTGCCGGTCGCATCCACCGCCGGCAGCAGCAGTCCGCCGCGCTGTGCCTTGTAGGTCTCCGCGGCGCTGAGCAGCGTCGCCTGCGCCGCCTGTACGGTCGGGCTGTCGGCGAGCGCCTGGCGGACCAGCTCATCGAGCGCCGTGGAGTGAAACAGCGTCCACCAGTCCGCGGGAATGTCGCGCTCGGTGCTCCACGTCTGGGCAGTGCCGGTGGCGCCAGGCGCCGACACGGTGCCGCTGGGCTCGGGCGCGCGCGTGTAATGGCTGGTGGCCGGCGGGGGAGGTGCGCGGAAGTCGGGCCCGACCGCGCAGGCGGAAGTCCCCGCGGCCAGCAGCAGGGCGAGAGAGATTGTCCAGGCGCTCCGTGTCATTGCGTGCTCCCGCATTGGTCGGCGGCCCGCAGCAGTGCCTTGGCGAGCCGGGAACGCTCCTGGGGGGTGTAGGGCGAGAGGTGCAGCAGCTCCGCGAGCAGCAGCCCCTGCACCGCGAGCAGCACCAGCGCACTGCCCTCGAAGCCACCCGGGAGCCTGGCGAATTCATCGAGGAGCTTGCGGTACTCGGCGCGGCAGACCGCCATGTGCTCCGGGTTGTCGGCGGAAGCGGCCAACATGGCGGCACCGACCGCCGGACGCCCGGGGTGCAGCTCGAGGAGAACCCGCACCCGCTCGCTGAACAGATCGGCGCGCGAGGGCTTGGCGGCGCGGCGCGAGCTGCCGTTGCCGCGGCGCGCCGTTTTCGCGGTACGGCGCGCGAGCCGCCTCGACACCTCGGCGTCCACGTCCTGGAAATGCCGCGACAACATGCCCTCGAGCAGCGCTTCCTTGGAGGGAAAGTGATACAAGAGGCCACCCTTGCTGATGCCCGCCGACTTTGCCACGGCATCGAGGGTCAGGTGTGTTGCGCCCGACTCGACCACCACTCGCTCTGCCGCATCGAGCAGCCGGTCGCGCGCGGGACGCAGCGGGATGGGTTGACGGAAATACATACAGTGACGAGTGCCGCCGCGTGCTGTACGCGGACAATCCCCTGGAATCCAAGCAAGGCGGCAGACCATACCGTCTGGACGGTTTAGAGGCCATCTCCCGATCGGGATAGAGTTACCACCGACGTTTGGCAACGACGCCGACCGGCGTCACCGGCCAAGGTGCGGCGCGAGCTTAGGGGCGCGGAAAGGCCGCCGCCATCTCGCGCAGCCAGGCGAGGAGCTGCTGCACCTTCGGCATGGTGACGTACATTTCCGGGCACACGAAGTAATACGCGCGCGGACAGGGCACGGTGCGCTCGCTCGCCCGCACGATGCGCCCGGATGCCAGATCCTGCGCCGCGAGCGACCAGCGCGTCAGGGCGAGGCCGATTCCCTGCTCGGCACCGGCGAGCACGGTGAGCGAGTCGTCGAAGGCGGTGCCGCGCTCCTGCCAGCCGGGCCCGCTACCCGGGTCCAGCCATAACGTCCACTCTTCGTCGGATGAATGCAGCAGCGGGAAGCGCTTGAGATCCGCGGCGTCGCGCAACGGACCGTGTTTCGCCAGCAGCTCAGGCGTGCACACGGGCAGGAACCACTCGTCCATGAGCTTCTCGTTGTAGAGCCCCGCGCTCGGGCCGGTGCTCATGCGCAGCGCTGCGTGAAAGTCGCTGCTCGCGAAGTCGACGGGCGTGCGCGAGGTGTGGATGCTGAGCTCGATCTCCGGGTGCCGGTCGTGAAACTGCGGCAGGCGCGGCAACAGCCACTTCTGCAGGAAAGAGGCGATCGTGCTGATGCTGAGCGCACCGCTCAGGCGGTCCTGCCGCAGCTGTCGCATCGACTGTTGCAGCGTGCCGAGTCCGCGCCGTACTCCCGGGAGCAGCAGCTCGCCTTCGGTCGAGAGGGTGATGCTGCGTCCCTGGCGCCGGAAGAGCGGCACGCGCAGGTACTGCTCGAGCGCGCGTATCTGCATGCTGACCGCCGCCGGCGTGACATGCAGCGCTTCCGCCGCTTCCGTGAAGCTCAGGTGCGAGGCGACGCTCTCGAAGACGCGCAGCCCGTTCAAGGGCAGCCTGTCGAATCCCGGTAATCGTTTAGTTTTTCTTAACGTTCGCTTAGGCATTGCGTTTGCTGCTTGTCCGCCTCCCGCCGACACTGTGCGCCATCAAGCAGGAGGTGTTTTTTATGAAAACCAGCAACTTAGTAAGCCTGATCATAGCACTCGTCATCACGACGGGAGGGTTCGCAGGAATCAATTATCTCTTTACCCAGGCGGGGAACGGGAGTGAGCGGTCGCCGGCCGCGCTGACGATGCGCTCCTGAGGAGGCCCGCCATGGCTGTTCACGCCGAGATCGAGTTTCTGGTGCCGGGGAACGGACGCCCCTTCACCTACGCGCACGAGGCCCCTCCCGGGGCCGAGCCGGAAACCGCGCGCTTCGTGGGTCATGCAGTCGAGATCCGCGACGTCCGCGCCGGTGAGCCGCTGCGGCTCGATGACCACGGCGGGGCGCTCGGGCACTGGCCGAGCGAGCTGCGGCGCTTCGATGACGACGCGCAGCTGCGCGCGCGCTACTACCCCGAGAGCGCCGGGATCATCGGGGCCGCGCTCGGCGCCGACCGCGTCGTGGTGTTCGATCACAACGTCCGCCGCGGCGGCGCAGGTGGTCCCGAGGCGCACGCGCACGCCGTGGGCCGGCCGGTACGCCACGCGCATACCGATTACACGCCGGGCTCGGCGCTGCAGCGCCTGCGACACGAGCTCGGGCCGGACGCGCAGGCGGGACTCTCGCGCTTCGTGCTGGTGAACCTGTGGCGGCCGATCCGCGGCCCGGTGCGGGATGCGCCGCTCGCGCTGTGTGACGGAGCGAGCGTTGCGCCGCAGGCCCTGCACGCCGTCGAGCTGCGCTACCGGGAGCGTAGCGGAGAGATCTATTACCTCGTGCACGAGCCCCGGCAGCGCTGGTACTTCGCCTCCGACATGGCGGTCGATGAAGCGTGGCTCTTCAAGAACTTCGATTCGGCGCCTCCGGGCCCGGGCCGCGCCGCACCGCACAGCGCGTTCACCGATCCGCGCCATGCGCACGTGGCGCCGCGCGAGAGCATCGAGGTGCGTGCGCTCGCGATCTTCCGCTGAGCGCTCCTGCCGCTATTGCGGCGCCGGTCCCTCGCTCACGCGCACCAGATCGGCGGGGCGAAGCCATTTGCGGAACGCGGCCTGCACGGCGGCCGGCTCGAGCTCCACATAGTGGCGGGCGGCGTTCGTCGGCTCATCGAGCGGCAGACCTGCGTCGCGCCGTCCCAGCATGCCGCGGGCAATCTCCCCGACGCCGGACTCCGAGAGCGGCAGCTGCCGCAGCAGGTACGCCTTGACCCGCGTCAGCTCGTCGGCGCCGACCGGCGTGTCCTGCATGGTGGTGAGCTCGCGCGCCACCATGGCGGCGGCCTTGACCACGTTCTGCGGGTCGCTCGCGTATTCGACCAGATAAACGCTGCGCGTGCGGCCCGCCTGCAGCACCGACTCGACCCCGTACACCAGGCCGGCGTTCTTGCGCAGGTCGACGCTGAGACGCGTCGAGTAGAAGCTGCCGCCGAGCACCGCGTTGCCGAGCGCGAGCGGGTAGTAGTCGGGATCGGTGCGCGTCAGGGCGAGGTTCTGCGCCAGCACCACCCGGTCCTGCACGCGGCTCGCGTCCGGCACCGCGATCACTCCGGCGTGATTCGGCGGCACGGCAGGCAGCTCGATGGGTGGCGGCGGGCCGCTCGCACTCCAGGCGCCGAAATAGCGGGCGACGGCCGCGGCGGCGGACTCGGGCGTGACCTTGCCGATGATGACGATGGTCGCGAGATCCGGGCGGAACACCTTCTGGTAGTAGGCCCGCACGGCGGCGTCGGTGAGCGAGCGCACTGACTCGGGCGTCGCATTGCGCAGGCTCGGGTCGTCGGCCGGAAAGAGCGCCGCACGCAGCGAGTGCTGGGTGAGGAATCCCGGGCTCACGTTGCGGGCGGCCACGCCCTGCGCGACCTGGCCGCGGATCACCTCGAGTGCGGCGGACGGCAGCGCCGGATGCAGCTCGTTGTCGGCGAGCAGCTCGAGGGCCCGGTCGAAATTCTCCGCGAGCGACTGCACCGAGAAGTCGGTGCCGGCGTGCTCGCGCGCGCCGATCGCATCGAGGGCGCGCTGAAAGCCGAGCCGGTCGAGCTGCTCGCTGCCGTAGGGCAGCAGCCGCTCGAGCACCTGGCTCACGCCCTCCGCACCGGCGGGCTCCTCGGTTTCAGGACGGTTACGGATGTGGCCGAAGACGCTCACCGTGTCGCTGACGTCCTCGCTCTGCACGATCAGCGTGAGCCCGTTCGGCAGCGTGCTGACGATTGGATGCAGCGTCGAGGGCGGCACTGCGAGGCGCGCGAGCGCCTTGGCAGCCCACGGGGGGAGCGCGGTCGCATGTGCCTCCCCGAGCGTGATCGCTTCGTGCCCGCCGAAGCCGCCGCCTCCCGGCACCGGCCGGCCGGAGCCGTGCGGCAGCATCATTCCGGTGACGGCGTGGCTCAGGTCGAGGTACTGACGTGCCACGCGATTCACGTCCGCGACGGTCACCCTCTCGATGCGCTTCAGGTCATCGTCGGGGGACTCGAGCCCGAAGACCGCGACCGCATCCGACCAGACCGCGGCGAGCTCGCCGATCGAGTTGCGCTGCAGCTGCGCTTCGCTCCGTTCCTGGAGCTTGGCGGCCTCCACCAGCTCCGCGGGCACGCCGTCGCGTGCGACGCGCGCGAGGATCGCGCGCACCTCGCTCTCGAGCGCGTGGCGGTCGCTGCCCGCGGTGAAGGAAACCACGGCATAGGCAACCCCGGCGGCAGGCAGGGGGTCGAGGGCGAATTCGGCCGCGAGCGCTTTGCCCTGCGGTACGAGCCCGTAGAGATCGAAGCGCCGATTGCTCAGCACGTCCGCGAGCACCTCGAGGGCCGCGAAGTCCCCGGAGCGCGGACCGGGAGTGCGCAGCGCAATCATCAAGGTGCCGCTCGGCCGGTCGGTGTTCACGGTGAACGAGCCCGGTGCGATCGTCCGCAGGCGCACCGCCGGGTGCAGCGGCAGCTGCTTCGCACGGATGTCGCCGAACAGGCTCTTCACCTCGCTGAGCGCCCCTTGCGGGTCGACGTCGCCGGCGATCACCAGGATGGCGTTGTTGGGTGCGTACCATGTCTCATGAAAGTGCTGCAGCATCGCGGCGGTGGTCTTGTCGAACGAGGGCCGCGTGCCGAGCGCATCGTGCGCATAAGGCGTACCGGCGAACAGGCGTGCGCGCAGCTTCGAGTACAGCACATAGCCGGGCTCGGACAGGTCCTGCGCGACCTCCTGCTCGATCGCGCCGCGCTCCTGGCTCCATTCCTTCGCCGTGTTGAGCGCTGCGCGCATGCGCAGCGACTCGATGTGCAGCGCCACGTCGAGATCCTCGGCGGGAACGGTAAACAGGTACTGCGTCAGCCCTTCGCGCGTGTCGGCGTTGAAGTCGCCGCCGAGAACGCTGCCGATGTCGGCGAGCTGATCGGCGGTGAGCCCGGGGCTGCCGCGGAACATCATGTGCTCCTCGGCGTGCGCGGTTCCCGGAAAGCCCACCGGCGCCTCATCCGACCCGACCAGGTAGTTGACGGAGGTGGTGACCACGGGCGCGAGCGGGTTGCGCACCACGATGACCCGCAAGCCGTTGGCGAGCGTGGCGCGCAGCACTTCGCCATCGGCTGCGGTGGCGGCGCAGGGCGCGGCTACGGCCGCCAGGGCGAGCGAGGCGATCAATAGGGGCCGCATCGTGCATTCTTCCGGTTGGCGGGGGGTGCGCAGTATAGCGAAGCGCGCCCGGCACGAGACCGGAGCGCGGCTGCCATCTTCTGCCACAAACCATCCCGTCCGCTGACGCCTTTGCATCATGGGCGCCGCCCGCGCGTGCGCTGAACTGTCTCTCGTACCGGACCGCTGCGGTTGCGGTCGACCGATCCATCAACGAGAGGAGGCAACATGATTACGCGGAA
Organism: Gammaproteobacteria bacterium; assembly: GCA_027307325.1. Classification (GTDB taxonomy): domain Bacteria; phylum Pseudomonadota; class Gammaproteobacteria; order Steroidobacterales; family Steroidobacteraceae; genus 13-2-20CM-66-19. Next base: position 22,868 of record DAHUXE010000120.1, read on the forward strand.
CTCAGGACACATCTGCTGCGGGCTCGCGGCCGCGGCCTGCCTTGCCGGGACACCCGCCTGGGCAGGAACTGCCGAGGGACCCGACGCCAGCGCGAACGCCAAGGCGGAGGACATCGGCGCCATCACGGGGCTGGCGGTGGGCGCGGCCGCTGCGGGGCCGATCGGCGCCGTGATCGGCGTGGCCGCCGGCGGCCTCATGGGCGGTCGCTATCACCGCGAGAAGCAGGCCGCGAGGCAGCTGAGCACGGACCTCGGCAAGAGCGAGGCCGAGCGTGCACGGCTCGAGGCGAACGTCACCGAGCTCGACGGCTCGCTCGCGCAGTCGCGCTCCCATGGCGCGCAGCTCGAGCACACGCTGGCCGCCGTCGATTCCGTCGGCATGGACGTCAGCTTCCGCACCGATGACACCTCGATCAGGGCCGAGGACATGGGGCCGCTGCTGAAGCTCGGCGCGCTGGCCGCGGACGTCCCCGGCGCGACGCTGCGTGTCGCGGGATTTGCCGACCCGCGCGGGGCCGCGGCTTACAACGAGGCCCTGTCGCAGCGCCGCGCCGAGGCGGTGGCCGCGGCCCTGGTCTGCGGCGGCATGGCGCGCACGCGGCTCATCGTCGAAGCCCACGGCGCGGGCGAGGCTACCAGTGCGACCGGCGACCTCGACGCCTACGCGCTCGACCGGCGGGTCACGGTGCGTCTCGAGCGCGCCACTTCCGCGCCGGCGGTGAGTGCGGCGACCGCCACGAGCCGCGGACCGCTTCGCGGAACCGGCCCGTGAGGGTTGCGGGCTTCAGTCCAGGTGCGCCGCGGACGCTCGCGTCCGCGGCGTACCTTCGCGCTAGAATCTCCTGCTCCCCTGCACCTGCGCGGCGCCCACATGAGCACTTCCATCGTACGGCTCGACGGCACACTGGACGCGGACGTTTCCGCGCCGCCCGCCGACCGCCTGATCGCGGGCACGCCGCAGCTGCGCGTGCAGAACTATTACAGCGACGGCACGCAGCAGTTCTTTGCGGGGCGCTGGGCGGCGACGCGCGGCACGTGGCGGGTGCGCTATACCGAGAACGAGCTGTGCGTGATGACCGCGGGACGCGTAGTGATCGAGAGCTCAACCGGTGAGCGCAGCGCGTTCGGGCCCGGCGATGCGTTCGTCGTGCCGGCGGGCTTCTCCGGCACCTGGGAGGTGCTGGAGGACTGCGCCAAGATCTACGCTATCTTCGAGTCCACCCACAGCTGACATAACGCTGCCGCGCGTTGAACCTCGTCGCAGATCCGCGACGGTTCGCTTCACCGTTGGCGCTCGCCCGTGGGAGTCTTCCTTGACTCTTGTCGGGTCTTGCTGATCGTGGAGGCGTTATGCAGACGATTACGGTGGTTGCGTCGCGCAACGGCGGCTTTGGTCTCACCGAGATGGAGATGCTGATCGGCAGCGCGCTCGTGATCGCGCTCATCGTGTGGACGGTGGCGTCGCGCGTCCGGCATTTTCGCGGCAAGCCGCACGCTTAAGGCGCCCGCGCACCCGCAGGCCCCGCGGCGCGCCGCGTAGCGCGCCGCCCCGGGATCCCGCGATTACTGCGCGCGCAGCACCTCGCCGAGCGTGCCGAAGATCCGCTCGATGTGCGCGCGCTCGACGATGAGCGGCGGCGACAGCGCAATGATGTCGCCGGTCTGGCGCACCAGCACGCCGCGCTCGAAGCACTTCACGAACACCTCGAATCCGCGCGCCCCCGGCTTGCCGGCCTGGGAGCTGAGCTCCAGTCCGCAGATGAGCCCGTAGGTGCGCACGTCGATCACGTGCGGCAGGCCCCTGAGTCCGTGCGCCGCATCCTCCCATTCCCCGGCGAGCGTGCGCGCACGCGTCAGGAGTCCCTCGCGCTCGTAGATGCCGAGCGTGGCGAGTCCGGCCGCGCAGGCCACCGGATGCGCCGAGTAGGTATAGCCGTGAAACAGCTCGATGCCGTCCGGGCCCTGCATGAAGGCCTCGTACACCGGCTTGCCCATCAGCACCGCGCCCATCGGCACGCAGCCATTGGTGATTCCCTTGGCGAGCGTGATCATGTCGGGCGTCACGCCGAACTCCTGGCTCGCGAACGGCGAACCGGTGCGCCCGAAACCGGTGATCACCTCGTCGAAGATGAGCAGGATGCCGTGCCGGTCGCAGATCTCGCGCAGGCGCTTCAGGTAGCCGCGCGGCGGCAGCAGCACGCCGGTCGAGCCCGCGAGCGGCTCGACGATGACCGCGGCGATCGTGGAGGCGTCATGCAGCGCGACCAGCCGCTCGAGCTCATCGGCGAGATGCGCGCCGTGCTCGGGCAGGCCGCGCGAGAACGCGTTGCGCGCGAGATCGTGCGTGTGCGGCAGGTGGTCGACGCCGGGCAGGAGCGCGGCCGACCACGTCTTGCGGTTGGGTGAGATGCCGCCGACCGAGATGCCGCCGAAGCCGACGCCGTGGTAGCCGCGCTCGCGGCCGATGAGGCGCGTGCGTGCGGCATCGCCGCGCACGCGGTGCCAGGCGAGGGCGATCTTGAGCGCGGTATCGACCGATTCCGATCCCGAATTGGTGAAGAACGCATGATCGAGTCCGCGCGGGGCGATCTTCACGAGCTCGTTGGCGAGCTTGAAGGCGCCCGGGTGTCCCATCTGGAAGGGCGGCGCGTAGTCCATGCTCTCGAGCTGCGCGGCAACCGCCGCGGTGATCTCGCGCCGTCCGTGGCCGGCGTTGACGCACCACAAGCCCGCCACGGCGTCGAGAATCTCGCGTCCGTCGGCGGTCCAGTACTGCATGCCGCTCGCGCGCGCGAGCAGCCTGGGTGCCGCCTTGAACTGCCGGTTCGCCGTGAACGGCATCCACAACGCTTCCAGGTCGCTGCGCTTCAGCGCTTCTGTGTGGGCCATGGGTTTTCTCGGTGAGGGGATCCTTGGGGGGCCGAATGATAAATAAAGTGGACAAAGCAGGCCACCAGCTCCATATTTCCGGCCCTCTCGTCTAAGATCCTAAACACCATGAGCATCGACGTCGGCGCGCGGCTGCGCAGCGTGCGGCTGAGCTTCGGCTTGTCCCAGCGGGAGCTCGCGCGCCGCGCGGGCGTCACCAACGGGCTCATCTCTCTCATCGAGCAGAACCGCGTGAGCCCGTCGGTGAGCTCGCTGAAGAAGGTGCTCGACGGCGTGCCGATGGCGCTCGCGGAGTTCTTCACCCTCGACCTGAGCGTCGCGCCGCAGGCCTTCTTCGGCGCCGACGAGCTGGTCGAGCTCGGCAACCCCGAGGTGTCGCTGCGGCTCGTGGCCGCGCAGCGCGCCGGCCGGCAGCTGACGCTGCTGCACCAGCGTATCGCCGCCGGGGCCGCCACCGGCGAGGACAAGCCGGGGCAGCGCGGCGAGGAGGCCGGCGTCGTGATCCGCGGGCGCATCGAGCTCACCGTCGGCGGGGCGATGCGGGTGCTCGGACCCGGCGAGGCCTATTATTTCGCGAGTCACTTGCCCCATCGCTTTCGCAATGTCGGGCGCGAAGCGTGTGAGATCATCAGCGCCTGCACCCCTCCGACCTTTTGAAGGATCCGCTTGCCGCCATGAACGCACAACCCGCTCCGGTCTCCTGGCACGAGCGCGCCCGGTCGCTCTCCTTCCAAACCAAGGCCTTCATCGACGGGCGCTATGTCGACGCCGTTTCGGGCGCGACCTTCGATTCGATCAACCCCGCTACCGGGAAGCTCCTGGCGCGCGTCGCCTCCGGCGACGCGGAGGACATCGACCGCGCGGTGCAAGCGGCGCGCACCGCCTTCGGCAAGGGCGCCTGGGCGCAGTTCCACCCCGCGAAGCGCAAGAAGATCCTGCTGCGTTTCGCCGAGCTGATCATCAAGCACGGCGACGAGCTCGCGCTGCTCGAGACGCTCGACATGGGCAAGCCGATCTCCGACAGCCTGAAGGTCGACATCCCGGCCGTGGCGCGCTGCCTGCAGTGGTATGCGGAGGCGATCGACAAGGTGTACGACGAGGTGGCGCCGACCGGACCCAAGGCGCTGGCGCTCATCACGCGCGAGCCGATGGGCGTCGTCGGCGCCATCGTGCCGTGGAACTATCCGCTGCTGATGGCGGCGTGGAAGATCGCGCCGATTCTCGCCAGCGGCAACTCGCTGGTGCTCAAGCCTTCGGAGAAATCGCCGCTCACGGCGCTCAAGGTCGCGGCTCTCGCGGTCGATGCGGGCGTGCCGCCCGGGGTGTTCAACGTCGTGCCCGGCCTCGGGCAGACCGCCGGCAAGGCGCTGGCGCTGCACATGGACGTCGACTGCATCGCCTTCACCGGCTCGACGGCCACCGGCAAGCAGATCATGCAGTACGCCGGGCAGTCGAACCTGAAGCGCGTGTCGCTCGAGTGCGGCGGCAAGTCGCCCAACATCGTGCTGGCCGATTATCCGGATATCGAGCGGGTCGCGCAGGCGGCAGCCGCCGCGATCTACTCGAACCAGGGAGAGATGTGCTCGGCGGGTTCGCGCCTCCTGCTGCAGGAGGGAATCAAGGAGGCGGTGCTGGAGAAGGTGCAGGCGATCAGCCGCGCGCTCGTGCCGGGAGATCCGCTCAATCCCGAGACCGAGCTCGGCGCCATCGTCGATGAGACGCAGATGAAGCGCGTGCTCGGCTACATAGATGCCGGACGCGGCGCCGGGGCGCGCGTGCGCGTCGGGGGACGGCGGGTGCGCGAGGAGAGCGGCGGCTACTTCATCGAACCGACGGTGTTCGATGAGGTGAAGCCCGGCATGTCGATCGCCCGCGAGGAGATCTTCGGCCCGGTGCTCTCGGCGATCACTTTCAGGACCGTCGACGAGGCGATCGAGATCGCCAACGACGTGGTCTATGGTCTCGCGGCCGCGGTCTGGACCCGCGACATCACTACCGCGCACCGCGTGGCGCGTGCGCTGCGCGCCGGCACGGTGTACGTGAACTGCTACGACGCCGACGACCTCACCGTGCCGTTCGGCGGCTTCAAGCAGTCGGGCATCGGGCGCGACAAGTCGCTGCACGCGCTCGAGAAGTACACCGAGCTCAAGTCGACGTGGATTGATTTGACGTGAGACGCTCGGGTCCCGTGCAAAAAGGTCCTTTCCGGGACGCCGTAAACCCGTAGGACCTTTTTGCACGAACCCCGACCGCCAGTATTAAAGTTCCTCGCGAGCGCGCCGCGCGGACTCTCCGATCTGCTGGCACGTGAGCTCGCCGCCTGCGGCGCGCGCGAGCTGCGCGAGCGCTCGACGGGCGTCGCCTTCACGGGCTCGCTCGAAAGCGCCTATCGCGCCTGTCTCTGGGCGCGCACCGCGAACCGCGTGTTCCTCGAGCTCGGCGCCTTCGAGGCGCGCGACGCGCAGGAGTTCTACGCCGCGGTACGCGCGATCGATTGGTCCGCGCACCTGGCGCCGGGTGCCACGCTGGCGTGCGACTTCAGCGGCCGGCATCCGGCGATCACCCACACGCACTTCGGCGCGCTCAAGCTCAAGGACGGCATCGTCGATGCGCTGCGGGAGGCGAGCGGATCGCGGCCCGATGTCGCGCTCGAGCGGCCCGGCGTGCGCGTCCACGCCCACGCGCGCGGAGCCCACGTTACGCTGGCCATCGACCTCGCGGGCGAGAGCCTCCATCGGCGCGGCTACCGCGGCGCCGCGGGCGAGGCGCCGCTCAAGGAGAACGTGGCCGCTGGTCTGCTGCTGCGCGCCGGGTGGGAGTCACTCGCCGCGCAAGGCGCGGAATTTCTCGACCCGCTGTGCGGGTCGGGCACCCTGGTGATCGAGGCCGCGCTCATCGCCGGCGACCGCGCCCCGGGGCTGACCCGCGAGTACTTCGGCTTCCTCGGCTGGCGCGGCCACGATGCGCCGCTGTGGGAGAACCTGCGCGCGGAGGCGCTGGCGCGCGCCCGCGCCGGCGAGGCGAGCTCCGCCAGCGTGCGCGGCCGGGATCGCGACAGTCACGCGATCCGCACGGCGCGCGAGAACGCGGCCCGCGCCGGCGTGGGCGCACGGGTGCAGCTCGAGGTGGGTGCGCTCGCCGATGCTGCCCCGCTCGCTGCCGGGCGCAGACCGGACGGGTTCGGGCTCCTCGCCACCAACCCGCCGTATGGGGTGCGGCTCGAGGACCACGCCAGGGCGCGCGCGATACATCGTGAGCTCGGCGCCGTGCTGCGTGCGCGCTTTGCCGGATGGAGCGCCGCGGTGCTGACCGGGGCGCCCGAGCTCGGGATGGAGCTCGGACTGCGCGCCTACCGGACGCACACCCTGTGGAACGGCTCGATCGAGTGCCGGCTGCTGCGGATCGAAGTGGGTCCCGAGAGCGAGCGCCAGCCGGGCACGCTCGGCAAAGGGGCGGCGCACCTCAAGGACAACGCCGGCGCGCGCATGTTCGCCAACCGCCTCGCCAAGAACCTGAAGAGGCTGCGCGCCTGGGCCACGCGCTCCGCGGTGTCGTGCTACCGGCTGTACGACGCGGACATGCCCGAGTACGCCTTCGCCATCGACCTTTACCGCACGACGGATCCCGAGGAGGACTGGCTGTGCGTGCAGGAGTACGCAGCGCCCGTCGAGATAGAGCGCGAGGCGGTGCAGCGCCGCCGCGGCGAGGTGCTCGCGAGCTTAGCCGGAGTGACGGGGGTTCCCCCCGAGCGCACCCGGGCGCGCACCCGGCGGCGCACGCCGCGCGGCGAGCAGTATGGCAAGCTCGCCGAGCGCGAGCGCTTTCACGTGGTGGCCGAGGGGGGCTTGAGGTTCCGGGTCAATTTCGACGACTACCTCGACACCGGACTGTTCCTCGACCATCGCCTGACGCGCGCGCGGCTGCGCGACGCCGCTCGCGGCGGGAGCTTCCTCAACCTGTTCGCCTACACCGGCACCGCCACCGTGTACGCCGCGGCGGGCGGGGCGAGCGCCAGCATCTCGGTGGACCTGTCGCGCACCTATCTCGAATGGGCGCAGCAGAATCTCGCGCTGAATGGCTTCGCCGCTACCGCCCACAGCTTCGTGCAGGCCGACTGCCGCGAGTGGCTGGCCGGGGCGGCGGAGCGCCCGGCGCGCTTCGATCTCATCTTCCTCGACCCGCCGACCTTCTCGAACTCGAAGCGCATGGAGGGAGTGCTCGACGTCGCACGCGATCACGCGCAGCTCATCGATGCGTGCATGCGGCTGCTCGCCCCGGGGGGGCTGCTGGTGTTCTCGACCAACGCGCAGCGCTTCCGGCTCGCGTCCGAGCTCGCCGGGCGCTATTCCGTCGCCGACGTGTCGGCGGCCACGTTGCCGGAGGACTTCGCCCGCAATCCGCGCATCCACCGCTGCTACGAGATCCGGGCGCCCGCAGCGGCCTGATACCGGACTTCAGCTCTCGACCAGCGCCTTCAGCCGCGCGAGCGCCTGGTCCCAGTGCTCGGAGACCCGCCCGAGATACTCGCGCAGCTCGCGCATCGGCTCCGGATCCAGGGCGAACAGATGCTCGCGTCCCTTGCGGGAGCTGCGCACGATCCCCGCGTGCTCGAGCACGCTCAGGTGCTTGGTGATCGCCTGCCGGGTGACGCGCGAGGCACCGGTCAGCTGCGAGATCGAGCGCCGCTCGCCGGCTGCGAGCGCGCTTACGAGCGACAGACGGGTCTCGTCCCCGAGCGCCGCGAACACGGCCGCATGCTGGCGGCGCCGCGCGGCACCGCCCTCAGGGCCGACGCGCGACATGGGTCTCGATGTTCTTCATCTGCGCGCCCCAGCCCTCGGTGTTCATGCGGAACGCCTCGGCGCGACGATCGGCCGGAACCTTGTCGAAGCCCGACTCCGTGACCGTGAGCCGGGTACCGCCCGGGATCTGCTCCAGCCGGAATTCCACCAGCGTGGGTGTCTCCCCGGAGTAGTCGTGTCCGGAGTCCACGGCGTACGGGTGCCAGGTGAAGCTGAAGAGCTTTTCCGGCTCGAGCTTGCGGACCACGACCTCCCAACTCAGGTGCTCGTAGCCGGGATACGTGACGTGGCCGCGTGAGACCTGACCAGGCACGAACGGGCCCTCGATCCTCACGCCGAACCACTCGCCGAATTCCCGGTGGTCGGTCAGAGCGCGCCACACCCTGGACAACGGCGCCTTGAGCTCGACCTGCTTCTCGATGCGCATATCCATATCAGCAACCTCCGGGTTGCATATTAACCCGGCGCCGCCGACACTGGCAACCAGAAGGTTGCATTACCCCGACCTTGCCGGCCGTCGGGCACGTCCGCGCTTTACAGACGGCGGCCGCTCAGGTAGGAACTCCTGCGGGGCGCGCATTTTTTCGAGCGCGGGAGAATCGGGCATGGTTTCTGCGGCGGGCGCTAAGGCGCCGGTAGTGGCAATCGTCGGGGCTACCGGTGCCGTCGGCGTCGAGATGATCAGCTGCCTCGAGCGGCGGCGCTTCCCGCTCGGCGAGCTGCGGTTGCTGGCCTCGGCCCGCTCCGCGGGCAAGACGCTCGAATTTCGCGGCGAGCCGCTCACGGTGCGCGAGCTCACCGAGGTGAGCTTCGACGGCGTGGATCTCGCGCTGTTCTCCGCCGGCAGTTCCGTCTCGAGGAAGTTTGCGCCACTTGCCGTGCGCGCCGGCGCGAGCGTGATCGACAATTCCTCGGCCTTCCGCATGGATCCCGAGGTGCCGCTGGTGGTGCCGGAGATCAACCCCTACGCGCTGCGCGGGCACCGCGGCATCATCGCCAACCCCAACTGCACTGCCATCATCTCCATCACGCCGCTATGGCCGGTCCATCAGGCGAACCGGATCGTGCGGCTCCTCATTTCGAGCTACCAGTCGGCCTCGGGCGCGGGGGCCGCGGCGATGGAGGAGCTGCGCGAGTCGACGCGCGCCTATCTCGACGGACGCCCGTACGAGCCGCGGGTGCTGCCGCACCCGTATGCCGTCAACGTCTTCAGCCACAACGCACGCGTCGATCCGGTGTCCGGCTACAACGAGGAGGAGATCAAGGTGCGGGAGGAGGCGCGCAAGATCTTCGGCGATCCGGAGCTGCGCGTCTCCGCGACCTGCATCCGGGTGCCGGTGCTGCGGGCGCACTCGGCGGCGATCAGCTTCGAGTGCCAGCGGCCGATCTCGGCCGAGGAGGCGCGCCGCATCATCGCCGGCGCGCCGGGCGTGAAGCTCGTCGACGAC
>DAHUXE010000147.1 GCA_027307325.1 Gammaproteobacteria bacterium
GGTGGCGCGCGCCAGATCGATCTGGCGCTCGATGTGCGCGCCGCCGTCGTAGACGTTGAGCGCCGAGCCCGTGATCGCCACTCCGTCATAGGCGGCGAGGCCCGTCGCGTGCGGCAGCCGCACTTCGCCGTCCGCGGGACGTACGATGTCACAGTGGACCGCGGCCAGGCTCTCGAGCGTGCGTGCGTAGGCCTCCCCGCTCGGCGACCCGCCCGCCGCCACCTGCTGCTCGCGGACCGCAGCGCGATTTCCGTCGATGACGAGGACGGCCGGCTGACTCATCTTTATACGACCTTCGGCTGGGAATGTACGACCTCCGCCCGGGGAGGCGGGACCGGAAGGCCCTTGCTCTCGAGGAGCTCGCGCAGCACGTCCGGCCGGTCGCTCGTCATGCCGTCGACGCCGAGCTCGAGCAGCCGCTCCATGTCCGCCGTGGCATTGACCGTCCAGGGCACGACGCGCAGTCCCAGCGCGCGCGCCTCGGCAATGCGCAGCGCATCGAGATCCTGGTAATCCGGGCCCCAGGTGCCGGCACCGCTCGCCTTGACGAGGCGCACGACCGAGTTGCCGAAGCGCGCTGGATCGAGGCCGCCGAGCCAGGGCGAGGGGCGTGGCGCGCCGATGCGCACCGTATCGTCCGCGCCCTGCTGCTCGGTGAGCGCCACCGTAGGGACTTCAGGCATCAAGCGCTGCACGGCGGCGAGCACGCGCCAGTCGAAAGCCATGATGCTCACGAGCGCCAGCGTACCGGTCGCCTCCACATCCCGCTGGATCGCCGCGGCGAAGACCTCGGGCGTAGCCGTACGCTCTGGCTCCTCGGGAAAGGTCTTGACCTCGATCGCCACGCGCACCCGGCCGTTGCTGCGCGTGCGCACGAGTGCGAGCACATCGGCGAGGCGCGGAATGCGCTCGCCATCGGCCGGCTGCTGCTCGGGGAAGCGCGCTGCGTAGGCGCAGCCGGGCTTCGCCCGCCCGACGTCGTAGGATTCGAGCTCTCTGAAGGTCAGATCGAAGATGCGCGCACCGCTAGCGGCGAGAAAGCGCCCGCCCGCGTCGCGCGTCAGGTCGGGGTTCAGCTCCGGGTCGTGAGTAACGACCGCCACGCCGTCCCGCGTAACGCCGCAGTCGAGCTCGACGGCGCTCACCCCGAGCCCGAGCGCCCCGGCAAAAGCTGCGAGCGTATTCTCCGGCCACAGACCGCGCGCGCCGCGGTGGCCCTGTATTTCAAGCACGGCGGCTCCCGGGAGCGGCGCTCACACGACAAGCGGTGGGGGCGATGTTATATTTCCAGGTGTCCGAGCCCGATCAGACTATCTCGCCAAAAACTTGCCTGTCAACGCGACGGCACCAGGTCCGGGAGGGGCTTTAGACCCTATGAACTCCGAGCGTGCGTGGCGCGCCTTCTGCGCGGTTCTGATCCTCGCGCTCGGGGCCGTGTGGCCAGCCGCCGCGGACGACTCCAGGGTGCTGCGCATCATCACCTGGGCGAGCTACGTGCCGTCCGAGGTCGTCGCGCAGTTCAGGAAGGAGACCGGCATCGAGGTGCAGGTCACGCTCTCGAACAACGAGGAGATGATCTCGAAGCTGCGCGCCACCGGCGGCGCGGGCTTCGATCTGGCGCAGCCGTCGCAGGACCGGATCTTCGGCGCACAGCAGGAGTTCCGCATCTACAAGCCCATCGACACGAGCAGGGTCAGGCTGGACGAGTTCGTGCCGGAGCTGGTCGATGCGGTGAGGAAGAACGCCACCGTCGACGGCAAGCTCTATGGCCTTCCCTACGTCTGGGGCACCGAGGGACTGAGTTACAATTCCAGCCGCACCAAGATCGCCGATTACACCGATCTGTGTAGACTTGAGCTCAAGGGCCGCACCGCGGTGCGCCTGAAGCGCCCGACCCTCATGGCGTTCGCGCTCGCCTCGGGCCACGATCCGTTCGCGCTCTATCACGATACCAGGGCGTACACCGCCCTCATGCAGCAGGTCGGCAAGACCCTCGCAGCCTGCAAGGCGAATTTCCGCTTCTTCTACGACAACAAGGACCAGCTGCTGAACGGGGTGCGTTCGGGGGAAATCTGGGCGGCGATGATGTGGGACTCGGGCGGCTGGCTGCTCAACAGGGAGAATCCCGCCATCAAGTTCATCAATCCGCTCTCGGGGGCGATCGCCTGGATGGATACCTTCGCGCTCCCCGCCCGTGGCCGCAACGACGCCGCCGCCTATGCCTGGATCAACTTCGTGATGCTACCTAAGGTCGCGGCGCTCGTCGGCAGATCGATCGGCAATTTCACCGCTTCCAGGGGAGCCGACAAGCTCATGGATCCGCGCATCCGCGCCCAGTTCGCCGAGACGTTCCCGGACGGCCTCAAGAACATCAAGTGGTACCCGGCCATACCTGCGGGTCTCGAGGAGATCGAGGGCGAGGTGCTCGATCGAGTGAAGGCGGCCGATTGAGCACCGGCGCCGCCGCCGCGCCCGATCTCGAGGTCAGCGCGGTCACCAAGCGCTTTGCCGCCCACGTGGCGGTGAACGAGGTGTCGTTCAGCGTCGCGCGCGGCAGCTTCTTCTCGATCCTGGGTCCCTCGGGCTGCGGCAAGACCACTCTGCTGCGCATGATCGCCGGATTCATACAACCCGATGGCGGCGGCATCGCGATCGGCGGACGCGACATGAGGAACGTTCCGCCGAACAAGCGCCCGGTCAACATGGTGTTTCAGCACCTGGCTCTTTTTCCGATGATGTCGGTGGGCGAGAACGTCGCCTTCGGGCTCGCCCGGCGCGGGGTCGGGCGTGCCGAGCGGACCCGGCGTGCCGAGGCGATGCTCGAGCGGGTGGGACTCGCGGGCGCCGCTTCGAAGCGCACCGACGAGCTCTCCGGCGGGCAGCGGCAGCGCGTCGCGATCGCGCGCAGCCTGGTGCTCGAGCCCACTCTGCTCCTCCTCGACGAGCCGCTCGGCGCACTCGACCTTAAGCTCCGCGAGCACATGAAGGTCGAGCTCAAGCAGCTGCAGAGCGCCTTCGGGACCACCTTCGTGTACATCACCCACGACCAGTCCGAGGCCCTCGTGCTCTCGGACCGGGTGGGCGTCATGAATCACGGCCGCTTCGAGCAGCTCGGCAGCCCGCAGGAGCTCTACTACTCACCGGCAACGTCGTTCGTCGCCGGCTTCGTCGGCGCCAACAACCGCCTGACCGGCACGGTGCTCGCTCAGGACGGCGCGCTGGTCGAGTTCGACGCCGGCGGGGGACTGCATCTGCGCGTGCGCGCGAACGCGGCGTTCACCCGGGGCGCCGCCGTGGATGCCTTCATCCGCCCAGAAGCCATGACGCTCGCCCGAACGCCGGCCGAGCTCCCGCCGGGCCAGAGCGCGCTCAGCGGCGAGGTCACCGACATGCTGTTCGACGGTGCGAACTCGGTCGTGCTGCTGCGCGAAGCGCACAGCCGCCGGGAGCTGCGTATCGCGCTGCCGCAGACCGGCGCCTTCGCGGACTTGAGGGCCGGCGCGCGCATCTGCTTCGGGTTCGACCCCGGCCGGGCGATCTGCTTCCCGGGCACTCATGGCTGAGACCGCGGCAGGAGCGCTCTGGTACCGCAGACTGGTGCTCGCGCTGCTGCTCGCGCCCGCGCTGCTGTGGCTGCTGGCGCTCATCGTCCTGCCGCACTTCGATCTTGCGCTGCTCTCGTTTCGCGCGCGCGTCGCCCCGCGCGAGTACGTCGCGAGCCTCGCCCAGTACCGCAGCTTCTTCGGTGAGCCGCTCTACTGGCATGTGTTCGTGCGCACCGCGCTGCTTTCGGCGTTCGCCACCGCGCTCACGCTCCTGGTTGCTTTTCCGATAGCCTGGATCATCGCCAAGCTGGCCCGTGGCCGCATGAGCGCGCTGCTATTCGTCGTCTGCCTGATTCCCTTCTGGGTGAGCGAGACGGTGCGGACGCTGGGGTGGATGATCCTGCTGCGCGAGTCGGGCGTGCTGCCGGCGCTGCTCGTGCACCTCGGCATCACCGCACAGCCGGTCGAGCTGCTCTACCACGACGCGACGATCCTCGTCGGCCTGGTCTATACATCGCTCCTCTTCATGGTCGTGCCGCTGGTCGGGAGCCTCGAGAGTCTCGACAACTCCCTCATCGAGGCCGCCTACGATCTGGGCGGCAAGGGGTGGCCGATCCTGCGCACGATCGTCATCCCGCATGCCGCGCCCGGCATCACCGCCGGCTGCATCGTGGTGTTCATGCTGACGCTCGGTAACTACCTGACGCCGACGCTGCTCGGCGGCAAGAACTCCCTGTGGTTCACCGAGCAGATCTATGCGCAGTTCATTACACGCTTCAACTGGGAGCAGGGCGCGGCCTTCGGCTTCCTGCTGCTCGCGCTCTCCACCGCGATGGTGTGGCTCGGACTCAAGGCCTCCGGGCAGCGGTTCAGCGACGTCATGCGGCGGGTATGATTCCGAGCCTGCCGCGCCCCGCCTGGCTGCGCGCCGCGACCGCGCTCTACGTGGGCGCCTTTCTCCTCTTTCTCTTCCTGCCGCTCGCGATAGTGGCGGTGTTCGCCTTCAACAACGCGCCCTACCCCGCTCCCCCCTGGCACGGCTTCACGCTCGACTGGTTCCTCGGCAACGAGGCCGAGGGGCGTATCGGGCTGTTCCGCGACTCCGAGCTCCTCGGAAGCATCTGGACGAGCTGTAGCGTTGCGCTCTGGGTCACCGGACTCTCGGTCGCGGTCGGCACGGCGAATGCCTTCCTCATGGAGCGCGAGCAGTTTCCCGGCAAGGGGATCCTCTCGATGCTGATGCTGACGCCGCTGGTCATCCCTGGCGTGATCCTCGGCATCTCGATCCTCGCGTTCGCGAGCCGCCTCGCGGACCTGTGCACCGAGCTGTTCGGCATCGAGGCGGACTTTCTGCGCCCGGGGCTGCCGCTGGTGGTGCTCGGCCAGTTCTCCTACATCGCCGCGATCGCGACGCTGACCATCAGCGCGCGCCTGAAGCGCTTCGACCGCAGCCTCGAGGATGCGGCATTGAATCTCGGCGCCTCGCACGCCGCGGTGCTGTGGCACATCACGCTGCCGTACCTGCGCCCGGCCATCATCGGCTCGGCCGCGATCGCCTTCCTCATGTCCTTCGAGAACTTCAACACCACGCTGATGCTGGTGGGGTCGGATGCGCCGCTCACGATCATGATGTACGGGCGCATGCGCGAGGGCGCGACGCCGGTGTTGAATGCGGTGAGCCTGTTCCTCATGACGGCTTCGGCGGTTCTGGCACTCACTCTCATGCGTCGGGGAAAGCGCCAGCAGTCCTGAGTTGGGCGCCGTCTGTGGGGTCTCGATTCGGGCATGTTCTATGGTTATCGAAGTTGAGCCGCTTGGGTGCCTCTCCGGGGCCTCCAGCGAGGCATGTTCGATGGCCATCGAACTTCAGCCACTTGGATGGCGCTGCAAGGCCACAACTCAGGCATCTTCGATGGTCATCGAACTTGAGCTGATGGGCTACCCTGCATCGCCGCCGAGGGCCTCCTGCAGCGGCCCGAGGTGGCGCTCATAGCGGCGCCACCGCCCGATCGAGCCCTTGCCGATGGGCTGGCGCACCTGCCAATTGCTCGCGGTCAGCACCGCTCGCTCGGTGCGGTAGAACTCGAGACAGCGCGGGTCCCACGGCAAGCCGATATGCGCGAGCATCCGGCGACTCCAGTGCTCGGGGTCGTCGACCAGGGCCTCGTAGGGGACCTCGAGCAAGACTTGTGCTGGCAGCGTCGCGCGCCAATGCGCCATCAGGCGGCGGTACTCGAGGTAGTAGTGCGCCAGGTCGCCGAGATCGCTCGCGTAGGCATGCGCGGCCGTGAACCCCTGGAAGTAGATCGAAAGGCAGGTGTCGAGCGGGTGGCGCTCGAGGTGGATGAAGCGCGCGCCGGGCAGTGCCGCATGGATCAGCCCGAGGTTCCTGAAATTGCTCGGCAGTTTGTCGATGACGCGCGCTGCCGTCGCCGGAAGCGTTTCGAGCAGCGCCACATACTCGCGGCCGAGCGAGGCAATCGTCGCCGCACGCTGCTCAGGCTGCGCGGCCAGCTCGGCGTCGGCCGCGAACTGCCAGAAGAGCACCTCGCCCGCTCCGTGGACCTGGCGGTGCGAGGCGAGTATCTGCTCGGCGAGCGTAGTGCCCGAGCGTGGCATTCCGAAGACGAAGACGGGGCGCCCGCAAGGGACTCCGGCTGGCCGCAGATCCTCGAGCGCGCGCCGGTCGAATACAGCGAGCGTGCGCGTCACCCGCGCGGTCGTGGCCGCGCGGTCGTAGGGCGGCCGGCTGCGACGGGCGAGCTCATGGCCGCGACGGTGGTGCTCGAATGCCCCATCGTCCTCGCCGAGCTCATCGCAGTACTTGCCGAGCGCGTGGTGAAGACCGATGGCGTGCGCGACCGGCGGGCCCCGCGCCAGGGCGCGCTCGGCGGCCTCCCGCCAGGGCGCATCGGCGGCGGTCATCTTGCGCACTGCCGTAAGGCCAATCAGTGCCTCCGGCAGGTCGGGGCTCATTGCCAGCGCCTTCCTGAGCAGCGCCTCCGCCTCGTCGAACCGGCCCCGGTCGAGCGCGAGACTGCCGAGCAGCGTGACCGCGTCGGCAGCGTCGGGCCTGATGGCGAGCGCCCGGCGGACGCTCGCCGCGGCATCATAGACCCGGCCGAGCGCCCGCTCGGCCATCGCGTGTGCGGTATGGAGCGGCGCATGGTCCGGTGCGGCTTCGAGCCCGGCGCGGTAGGCCGCCTCGGCCGCGTGCATCTCGTTGATCGCGAGCAGCGCGTTGCCGAGATGCAGATACGCTTCCGGCAGCCCGGCATCGAGCTCGATGGCGCGCCGCGAATGATCGATGGCGGCGCCGTGATCGCCGCGGCAGTGGAGCACGTAGCCGAGGTTGGCGTGCAGCCGTGCGTCCAATGGTGCGCGGGCCAGCGCCTCGCGAAAGCAGCCGGCCGCCGCCTCGAAGCGCCCGAGGCCGGTGAGCAGCGTGCCCAGGTCGTTGAGCGTTTCCGGGCGGCGGTCGTGCGCGAGCAGCCGCTGGTAGTAAGGGAGCGCCTCCAGGGTGCGGCCGCGAACAGCCAGCGCGCGCGCGAGCTGCGTGACCGCGGCCGCCAAATGCGGCCGCAGCTCCAGCGCACGCCGCAGCGCCTCGATTCCGGCATCGGTCTCGCCGCTCTCGATGAGCGCACTGCCGAGATTGTGGTGGGCCTCGGCCAGAGCGGGCTCGAGCGCAATGACCCGGCGGTACCCCTCGATTGCCGGCGCGAGCGCGCCGCGTGCGCGGTCGGCGTTGGCGAGGTTGCCGAGCGCCGCCACGAAGCCCGGACGGAGCTCGAGCGCGCGACGGCAGCTGGCGATCGCGGCGTCGACGCGCCCGAGCGCCAGCAGCAGGCGTCCGAGATCGTTGTGCGCGTCGGCGAAGCCGGGGTGCAGCGCCGTCGCCCGGGCCAGGACTTCGGCCGCCCGCTCGAGCTGCCCCTGCTCCTCGAGCGCCTGCGCGCGCAGGTAGTGCGCCTCGGCGTCGTCCGGAGGGCGGGAATCATTGGCGGGGGACATGGACCCCAAAAAAGAAGGCGGGCATGGCGCCCGCCTTCGAGTCTAACGCAACCGCCGCAAGGCTCAGAACTTCATGCCGATCGTCACGCCGAGCACCCGCGGCCGCAGGGGCACCTGAGCCTCGATGAACTGCCCGGACGAGGTGAATTGACTCGCACTCGAGTTGCCGAGGTTCTCGCCGTATATCTCGACGCTCCAGCGGTCCTTGCTGATGCCGGCCTGGGCGTCGTAGACGGTGTACGCCGGCTGGTTGTACAGCAGCCACGTCGTGGTCGGGACGGTGCCGGGCACGCCGGGGGTGAAGCTGCTCGGCTCGTTGTTCATGTCGCCCGTATGGCTCGCGCCGACCGTGAAGAACATCCTGTAGTCGTTCGCCTCCCAGTCATAGCGTGCGTGCAGGTTGTACTGGATCGTCGGCGAGAAGGCCGGCGTGGCACCTACGGCGCCGAGCGGATTGAGCAGCGGGACGTTCATATGCAGAGTCGAGCTCCACACCTGCGTTATGCAGCTGCCGGCCGGCGTGGGGTTGCCGGTGATTCCGCTCGCAGCGCCCGCTCCACCCACCGATTGGATGCAGGGTGAGTTCGTCTCGGACGCGTTGTTGTGAGAGAGCGCGCCCTGCAGCGTCAGCCCCTCGGTGGCCCGCCACACGACCTGCAGCTCGACGCCCTTGATCCGGTAATCCGGACCCTGCACGCCGAAGGTCGTGTTGCCGTACACCGGCGGGTTGTAGATCAGCGTCTGCACGTCCTTCCAGTCCATGACGTAAGCCGAGCCGTTCACCAGCAGCCGGTGGTTGAGCCACTCGGTTTTCCAGCCGATCTCGTTGTTGGTCAGCGTGTCGGGCGGGTAGGTGTAGGGCTTACGGAACTGCTTGACGAGCGTCGGGCTCGGATCGACACCGACGACCGGGACTCCCCCTTTGGCGTCGATCTCGACCTCGGCGCTGTTCTTGCGGTTACCGGCACCGGGGCGGAAGCCCTGCGAGAAGGTGTAGTAAGCCATCACATCGGGCGTGATGTGCCAGGTGAGGTTGCCGCGGCTCTTGAAGCCACTGTAGTCCGCCGCGTGCGTCGCTGCCGTCAGGTTGGAGCCGACGCAGGTGCCGTTCGGAATACCCGCGCAGCCGGTGCTGGTCGAGTACTGCGTGCCGTGCATGAACTCGGTGTACTTGTAGTAGCGGGTCCCGCCGGTCAGCGTCAGTACCTTCGGAATCAGGTCGAAGTCGATGGACGTGAAGAGCGCCCACTGCCGGTAGCCGCGCGCGAGGTCCTCACCGAACGCCGTATTGTCGTCGCGCGCCGTGGGATCGACGACCGCCGTGCCGGGAGGCGGGATGACATTGCCGACGCAGACCTGGCTGCCGGCCTGAAACAGCAACAGGTTGGCCGGCGTGCAGGACGGAATCGACTTGTAGCGGAAGTTCATGTCGTCCTTGATTTCCAGGTCCTCCCAGAACGCGCCGAACAGCCCGCGCACCCGCCCATCGTCCGGCGTGCTGAAGCGCAGCTCGTGGCTCTGGTGGGTTGTCTGGACGTAATCGTTCCAGGACAGCACCGGCGAGTAGCAGGTGAGCGGGCCGACCCCCGCGCCGATCACGCCGGTACCGGCCCGGCCGCCGGCGCAGGTGTAGTAGAACCCGCCCCCTGAGCGCGAGTAGTTCGAGTAATCGACGCTGTTGTCGATGGTGCGCGACAGGTAGGCGCCGGTGTACACCGCCCTGATGTCACCGATCTTGCCGTTCAGCGTCCACGCGGTGTTCTCCCACTTGTCCTTGTACCACTGCGGCACGAAGGAGGTTTCCTGCCAGGCGCCGAGCGGCTGGCCATCGCTGCCGATCGGGTACTGCTGGAACGAGCCGTCGGCCTCCATGTTCTGGTAGGTCTGCGCGATCAGCAGGCTCCAGTCCGGATCGATTTGCCACAGCGCCTGCACGCGCAGGCCGTTGTAGCTGACAGGGTTCTGCGCGTTCTGTGCGAGGTTGAAGTTGTTCGCGACCGCCACGTTCGCCGGGTAGGTGAGCCCGAAGGAAGCGGGCCCCGGGTCCGTCGAGGTCGGCGAGCGCGTAAACGTACTCGGCACGTTGTCGATGTAGCCGCCGCGGTGGTCCGTATAGACGACCGCGCGGACCGCGAGCGTATCCGCGAGGACCGGGACGTTGATCACCGCAATCGCCGAGGAGTTGGGATCGCCGTGGGCCGTCGTGCCGTAGGAGGCCAAGATATTGCCCTCGGTCACGTTCAGTTTCGGCTTGTTGGTGATGTAACGCACCGCGCCGGCCTCGGCGCCGCCGCCGAACAGAGTGCCCTGCGGGCCTTCGAGGACCTCGACGCGCTCGAGATCCGCCATGTAGACGTCGACGTTACGCGCCGGGAAAGTCATCGACTGGTCGTCGAGGTAGAGCTCCACGTTCGGAAACGGGTTGATGGCCGCAGTCGACTGGTTGCCGGCGAAGCCCGCGCTCAGGCCGCGCATGTACATGTTGCCCTGGCCCGGGCCATTCGGGCTGAAGGTCACGTTCGGCAGGTATTTGAGGACGTCATCGAAGGTCTGAACCTGCATCTGCGCGAGCTGCGCGCCGGTTATTGCCTGGATGGTGATCGGGACGTTCTGCACCGTCTCGGTGCGGCGCTCGGCGGTCACGACCACTTCCGTGAGCCCGCCCGCCTCGGCGGTTGACGTCGCCTGGTCCGCCGGCGCCGTCAGATCCGATGGCGCCGCCAGCACGAACGCGGGCGCACTCAGGACGGCGGCCACGGCCGCCGAGATCTTAGGATTCAGCTTCATTGCGTTGCTCCCCGGGGATCCAGTTGTGTATTCCCCACACGCGTTTGCAGCCACCCTCCCGGGTGGTTCTTATGGTGACGTTTATACCATTCGCTCGACAGGCGCTAGAACAAACCCGTCATCGCAGCGCCATCTGTCCCTAGCTTTCCACACCATTGTGACAGTGAGGATACCGGAAATCGCGCGCGGCGCCCGAACTGAGAAGCGTTATAGCCTACTGAGCGCTTGAACTCGGCGATGGAATTGTTGCGCGCCGGCATCGGTGCATGGACGGCCCCGAGCGTCACGTCAGATTCACCAGGTGCGCAATGGGCCGAAGGTGTTTCTCATAGTTGCGCCAGCGCCCGGCCGACGCGCCGTTGATCTTCTGACGCACCTGCCAGCGGCTCGCCGTGATGACGACGCGCTCGGTATTCTGAAAGTCGAGGCACCCCGGATCCCACGGCAGACCGACGAACTCGAGCATCCGCCGTGTCCAGCTCTCCTGATCGCCGATCAGCGCCTCATACGGGACCTCGAGCAGCGCCGTCGGGGGAAGCACCGTACGCCAGTGCCTCATCACGCGGAGGTACTGCGTGTAGTAATGCGCCAGACCCTCCAGATCGTTCGCGTACGAGCCCATCCTGAAGAAATTCTGGGAGTAGATCAACAGGCAGGTGTCGAGCGGATGGCGCTGCATGTGGATGATGCGCGCTCGCGGCAGCGCCGCGTGGATCAAGCCGGCGTAGAGAAAATTGGCGGGCATCTTGTCGATGATGCGCGAGGCGCTGCCAGACAGGGCCCGCATCCGCTCGAGGTAGTCCCGGGCGAACTGCGGCAGGACTTCGGCGGCGCTCACGCCCGCTGCCATTTCCGCCTCGAAGATGCCGAAGGCGCCCTCCCAGAACCGCAATTCTCCTCCGCCAAACACCCCGGGATGTGAGGCGAGAATCTGCTCGGCGAGCGAAGTGCCGGATCGCGGCATGCCGATGATCAGGACGGGCAGCTCCGCGGGCGAGCCTGCGGCGCGTCGCTCGCCCAGGAACCTCGCATCAAAGGTGCCGATAATCCGCTCGACACGCTGCTCGAATCTATCCCGGTTGTACTGCGCCTTGTGACGCCGCGCGAGCTCGTTCGCACGCCGGTAACTTGCGAACGCCTCATCGTAGCGGCCGAGGTCGTCGAAGTACTTGCCGAGCGCAAACCGCAGATCGATCTCGTGTCCGTGCGGCAGCGGCTTCGACAGCAGCTCTTCGACCTGCTGCTGCCAGAAGCCGTCGGCGCCGGTCATTCTCCGGCTGCCTGCCAGGCTGCTGTACACGGACGGCAAAGCCGGATTGATGGCGAGCGCACGCTCCAGCTGCTCCCGCCCTTCATCGAACTGTCCGCGGTCGGCGTACAGCTCGCCGAGGAGCGACAGCCCCTCGACATTGTCGGGCTCGAGCGCGAGTGCAGCGCGGCAGATCTCTTCCGCCTCCGCAGCGCGTCCTCGCATGCGCATCGTCCCGGCCAGGCCGAGAAGAGCCCGCCGGTCATCCGCATGCAGCGCCAGGGCGGCGCGGAAAGCCGCGGCAGCTTCATCCAGCCGCCGCAGATCGAAGAGCACGCTGCCGAGGTTATTGTGGTGCTCGGCGCGCTGCGGCTCGAGCTCGACGGCCCTGCGACGCACCACGAGCGCCTCCTCGCCCTCGCCGAGCTCACGGAGCACGTCGCCGAGATGGCTCAGTCCCTCGATGCTGGCGGGATTCAACGCCAGTGCCCGCCGGTAGCTCGTCACGGCCTCGGCGCGCGCGCCGGCAGTGGCCAGCGCAACGCCGAGGTTCAGATGCGTCTCGGCATCGTGCGGCAGGAGCTCGACCGCCCGGCGCAATGCCGGCACCGCGTCCCTCCCCTGCCGCAGCAACGCCACACTCAGGATCTTCCACAGCATGCCGTCCTGCGGATGGGCTCCGAGCAGCACACGGCAGCGTTGCTCGACTTCGGCGAGAGCCCCGGCGTGCAGTTTCGTTACGAGTTCGGTCAGCTCGTGTTCGTGTGCGGGGGCGGCCGCCAGCTTACCGTCCGGCACCCCATGGCAGTGCTTGTACTTCCTGCCGCTGCCGCACGGGCACGGGTCGTTGCGACCCGGTTTGATGGTCGTGTTCACTGCTCCCGATAGCGCGTCAGCGCATCGCCCAGCGCATCCTTCAGCGGCCCGAGCCACGGCTCGAAGTGCTTCCACTGATCGAGACCCTCCCGATAGATGGCCTGGCGCACCTGCTCCGAGCTCGCCGTGCGCACGCTGCGCTGCGTCTCGTGAAAGACCAGGCATTGGGGCTCGAACGGCAACCCGCAGAAGTCCAGCATGCGGCGCACATTCCCTTCGAGATCTCCGACCACGTCCTCGTGGTACACGCGCAGGATGCGCCCTGGCAGGACGCGATCCCAGTGCTGCATCAGCTCGAGATAGGTGCGGTAATAGCGCGCGATCTCCTCCGTGCCGTAGGTGAACTCCTGGCCGTTGGCGAACAGCTGCTTGAGGTTACTGAAGCAGCACGCCATCGGCTCGCGGCGCGCGTCGATGATGCGCGCGTTGGGCAGCATGAGGTGAACGAGCCCGAGGTGGCGGAAGTTGTTCGGATTCTTGTCGATGAAAAACGGCTTGCCGGTGCGGTACACGCGCGTATCGGCGAGGTACTTCGCGCCGAGCTGCCGGAAATCCTCCGCACTCAGGCGCTCGAGGATATGCGGATAGCGGGGCTCCGCCTGCTCGGCCTCGCGGCCACGCAGGGCGGTCACGATCTGCTGCACGTGAGGCAGCTCCTGAGTGCCCTCGACCTGCGAGTGCGACGCGAGGATCTGCTCGAGCAGGGTCGAGCCCGAGCGCGGCAGCCCCACGATGAAGATGGGATCGGGCTCGGGCGTGCCCCAGCCGTCGCGGCTGGCAAAAAACCCCGCGGTGCAGACCTTGATCTGCCCCCGGGTGTTGCTCTCGGTGAGGGCGGGCCGGTAGCGGATTTCGGCATGCTTCAGGCGATTGCCGAGCTCGTAGTAGCGAAAGGATTCGGCGTACTCGCCCCGGTCCTCGAGCGCCTTGGCGAGCGCAAAGCACAGGTGATAGCGATCGACCGTGCCGGTGGCCGGCGCCTCGAGCGCCGCGCGCATCTGTCGCAGCTCCTCGTCCGGGAAGCGGTAGGTCTTGAGATTGGCGAGACTCCAGTAGGCATCGCCGAAATCCGGCCGCAGGCTCGCCGCTTTGCGGTAGGCGACGATCGCCTCCGGCGTCTGTCCAAGAGTCTTGAGCGCATGGGCCATCGACAGGTGCACGTCGGCGTCGGCGGCAGTACCGAGCAGCAAGCCGCGGTAGATTTCGATCGCCCGCCGGTGCTCGCCGAGGCCGACCAGAGCGGCGGCATCGAGCATGCGCAACGCGCGGTTACCGGGCTCGTCCTTGAGAAGCTCGCCGATGTGGCGCCGCGCGTCCGCATGGCGATGCAGCTCGATGAGCACGCTGGCGTATTCCTGGCGCGCAGCGCGATAGTCCGGCGCCCGCTCGAGAACCGCCGCCAGCAGCAGCTCCGGATCGTCGTAGACCTTGCGCGCGATGCCGATGCGGGCGAGGAGGCGCATCGCTTCGATGTGATCGCCATTCTTCAGCAGCCACGCCCGGATCAGCGGCTCGGCGGCATCCAGGTCGCCGTCCATGAAGAGGCTCGTGGCAGCGACGATCTCCGGCGGGAGGTTCCTGAGCGTCGCCACGTGGCTGCCCGCCATGGCGGCGTTCTCCGCTTCCCCGGTCATGCGGTAGAGCCCTTCGAGCATGCTCCAGCTGCCGGGCAGGGCGTGATTGAGGTTCACGGCCGTGAGAAACGCCTCGATCGCCTGCGGCGCCTGCCGCAGGACGACGAAGCAGCGGCCGCGCTCCTCATAAAGGCGACTGAAGCGCGGATGCTGCTGCTCGAGCGTGGCCAGCGTGTTGAGTGCCTCGGAAATCCGATGGAGCCTGCGCTCGGCCACGGCGGCGAACAGCCGCGCATCCCGATGGTGGGGTTGAGCCGCGAGCAGACCCTCCGCCGCCGCGAGCGCAGCAGAAAAATTCTGCTCCTTCAGCAGCGCATGAACTCGCGCCAATTCGGCGGGGGCCGCGGCTGCAGCCGGTCGGGCGTCGCTTGGGTCCATCAGGGCTCGAAAGAAAAAGGGCGGACCGAAGGTCCGCCCTGCATTGTACCCAACCGGCCGCTTAGCGGCCGGAAGCGCCCGCCGCCCTCAGAACCTGTAGGACATCAGCAGGTTCAGCGTGCGCGGCCGCAGCGGGACCTCGGCCTTGATGAATTGGCCGGAGGTCACGTTCGTCGGCCCGAATTCATTCGACAGATTGGCGCCATTGAGCTGCACGGTCCAGTTGTCCTTGCTGACGCCGATGGCGGCGTCATAGGTCGTGTAGCTCGGGATGTCATACAGCAGCAGCGTCGTGACCGGGGGGTTCGCAAACGCCGGATCGTTGCCGGAATGGTAGTTCCGCGGCTCGTTGGTCATCGGACCGACATGACTCGCGCCGGCCCACATGAAGGGGTGGTAGCCCGCCCCCGTTGCCCAGTCGTAGCGCGCGCGCAGATTGAACATGAACGGCGGGGAGAACGCGGGCGCCGTGCCCTGCGCGCCGAGCGCGTTCGGGATGACGTTGCCCTTGTCCAGCGTGATGCACTGTCCGACCGGGGTGGGATTGTTGGCGGTCTTGGCGTTATTCGGATCCACGCCCACCGACTCGAGACACGGCGAGTTCGTCTGCGTCGACTGGTTGACCGAGGCCGATCCCTGGAGACTGAGCCCCTCGGTGAGGCGCGCATTGAACTGCAGCTCGAAGCCCTTGATGGTGAAGTTCGGTCCCTGGACGTTGAACGTCGTATTGCCGAAGAACGCCGGCTCGAACAGCGACAGCTGCTCGTCGTTCCACTTCATGTAGTACGCCGAGGCGTCGATCAGCAGGCGGTGCTCGAAGAACTCGCTCTTGAAGCCGATCTCGTTGTTGATGAGGTTGTCGGAGTTGACGCCCGCCGGTTTCTCGTACTGGTTCGTGGTCTTGCAGCTCGCCCCGCTGGCGGTCGTGCCCACGCAGGCCGGAATCTCGGACGCCAGGAACACCTTGCCGTTGGCGGAATTGGTGCGATTGAAGCTGCCGGGCCGGAATCCCTGCGAGAAGGTGTAGTAGGTCATGATGTCCGGCGTGATGTGCCAGGTCAGGTTCAGGCGCCAGCGCGAGCCCTGCTCGCTCTTGTCGAGGTTGATGGGAAAGCCGCAGTACCCCGGCGTGTTGACGCACGCGCCGTTGATGTGGTCGAGAATCAGGCCGGTTCCCGGGGCGATGCCCTTCGCCGACGCTCCCGAGGTGCTCTCGCTGTACCACTCCGAGCCGTGCTCGAACTCGTCGTAATGGTAGAGACGCCCGCCGGCCGTGGCCGTCAGCACCTTCGGAATCAGGTCGAAATCGACCGACGCGAAGAACGCGCGCTGCTTGTAGCCACGCTGATCGTCCTCGCCGAAGGCGTTGTTCATGTTGGTACGCAGGCTCGGATCGCTCGCAAACGTGCCTGGAACCGGGCCAACCGCCGAGAAACAGTCCGGTCCCGTCCCCGCGAGACCCGCCGCGGCCTGCGCCGCCGTGTTGCACTGAGGGATTCCCAGGTAGTTGAAGTTCATCTGGTCGTCGATGACGAACTTCTCCCAGTAGAACCCCGCGAGCCCGCGCAGGCGCTGCTCCGGATCGGTGCTGACGCGCAGCTCGTGACTCTGGTGCGAGTTGTGGACGATGTCGCGCCACGCGCCGACGGGCGGATAGCACTGCAGCTTGTGGGTCGCCAGGGCGGGGAAGTTACTGGCGTTGAAGTATCCGGCTCCCGGACCGACGCAGCCGTAATACGAGCCCGTCGTGCTGCGCATGTAGTTCGAGTAGTCCTGCTGCCCGTCGATGTTGCGCGACATGTAGCTGCCGGTGTAGACGAGGCTCATGTTGCCCGGCAGCTTGCCGTTCAGCGTCCAGGCCGTGCTCTCGTATTTGTCCTTGTTCCAGGCCGGCGTGAAAGCGGTGATCTGGTAGGGCGCGAGCGCCGTGCCGTTCGAGTTGGCCGGATAGGAGTAGAAATAGCCCGGGGCGTTCAGATTCTGGTAGTTCTGCTGCACCAGCAGATTCCAGTCGTCATTCATCTTCCAGAGCATCGACAGCCGCAAGCCCTGGTAGTCGACCGAGTTGGTATTGTTCTCGAGCAGACTCGCGTTGTTGCCCGAGACCCCCGTCGAGGCGGCGACCGAGCCCGGCTGGTAGGAAATGGTCGAGGCCACGTTCGAGATGTAGCCGCCCTGATGCTCGGTGAAGATCACCGCGCGCAGCCCCAGGGTGCCTTCGATGAGCGGCAGGTTGAGCACCGCGTTCAGCTTGCTGTTCGGATCGCCGCCCGCGGTCACGCCGTAGCCGGCATTGAATTCGGCCGAGGTCGAGTTCAGGTTCGGCTTGTTCGTGATGTAACGGACGACGCCCGCCTGGGCGCCACCGCCGAACAGGGTGCCCTGTGGACCCTCGAGCACCTCGATGCGCTCCATGTCGACCACGTAGACGTCGTTGTTGCGCGCCGGGAATGTCATCGACTGGTCATCGAGGTAGAGCGCGACGTTCGGGAACGCGGCGGTGGTCGACTGCGACTGGTTGCCGGAGCCGATGCCGCCGAGGCCGCGGATGAAGATGTTGCCGGTGCCGGGTCCGTTACCGCTGAAGGTCACGTTCGGCGTGTACTTCATCAGGTCGTTGAAGGAGGTCACGTTCAGCTGCGTCAGCTGCTCGCCCGTGATCGCCTGCACGGTGATCGGTACGTCCTGCAGTCGCTCGTTGCGGCGCTGCGCCGTGACGACTACCTCGGCCAGCCCTATGTTCTCGGTCGTTGCTGTCGACTGGTCTGCGGCTGCGGTCAGGTCGGACGGCGCCGCCAGTACGAACGCCGGCGCACCCAGGACTGCCGCCACGGCCGCAGAAATCTTCGGATTGACCTTCATCGCCTTGCTCCCCCGAGAGTCTGGTTGGTTATTCCCCACGCGAACGCCGGTGCGCCATTCCAGGCGACTGCCCAGATGAGATTTATACCATTCGTCCCCCGCGGCGCTTGAATAAACGCGCCATCAGGCATGATCCGCGCGCTGTCCGTGTCTGCCCCCAAAGGTACGCCGCAAGGGCCGCCGCCTTGGAATCTCCAGCCTTTCACACCTGCGTGACACTAATAAAGACCAGAAATCGGATAGCAGTATCTCAAAAGTCTATTGAGGCGCCGTGGTAGCGGCAATCGGAGGTCAGCCGGAGCAGTGGCTAGGCACGGAACGGGGTCGCCGGAATCAGCTGTTGCGTCAAGGCATCAGCTGGGCTGGCGCAAGCTCGCGTGCCGATCCTGCGGGACAATGGCACCCATGCCCAAGCCCTTCCATGTCCTCGCGATCGACCAGGGTACGACCTCCACGCGCGCCATCGTCTTCGACGCGCAGGCGCGCGCCGTGGCGCTGGCCCGGCGGGAGCATCGACAGCACTTCCCCGCGCCCGCCTGGGTCGAGCACGACCCGGAGGACATCTGGCGCGATACGCTCGCGGTCGTCGGCGAGGCGCTCGGCCGCTGCGGCGGGAGCGAGGCGATCGCCGCGCTCGGCATCACCAATCAGCGCGAGACCACCGTGGTGTGGGAGCGCACGGGCGGGCGGCCCGTTCACCGCGCGATCGTGTGGCAGGACCGCCGTACGACGGAGGAATGTGCCCGGCTCAAAGCTGCGGGCGCCGAGGCGCTGGTGCGCGCACGCACAGGGCTGCTCCTCGACCCGTACTTCTCGGCCACCAAAGTCGCGTGGATTCTCGATCGGGTGCCGGGCGCGCGGCAGCGTGCCGAGCGCGGCGAGCTCGCCTTCGGCACCATCGACACGTATCTCCTCTGGCGCCTGACGGGCGGGCGGGTGCACGCCACCGACGTCACCAACGCCTCGCGGACGCTGCTCTTCGACATTCACCGGCAATGCTGGGACGAGGAGCTGCTCGGGCTGCTGCGCGTGCCGCGCGCGCTGCTGCCGGAGGTGCGCGACAGCAGCACGCTCTACGGTGCGACGGAGACCGCGCTCTTCGGCCGCGCGCTGCCGATCTGCGGAATCGCCGGCGACCAGCAGGCGGCGCTCGTCGGGCAAGCCTGCTTCGCGCCCGGCATGGCGAAGTCCACCTACGGCACGGGCTGTTTCCTGCTCCTCAATACCGGAGACACCGCGGTCGACTCCGCCAACCGCATGCTCACCACCGCGGCGTACCGCATCGGCGGACGCATGACCTACGCGATGGAAGGCTCGATCTTCGCCGCTGGCGCGGCGGTCAAGTGGCTGCGGGACGGGCTCAAGGTGATCGACAGCGCCGCCGCGACCGCGGAGCTCGCCGCGCGTGTCCCCGACGACCATGGCGTCTACCTGGTTCCCGCCTTCGTGGGCCTCGGAGCCCCGTACTGGCAGCCCAATGCGCGCGGCGTCATCTGCGGATTGACGCTCGATGCCTCGCCGGCCCACCTGGCGCGCGCCGCGCTCGAGTCGGTAGCCTTCCAGACGCTCGACCTTACGAGCGCCATGGCGCGCGATGGTGCGCGCCGCGCCGAGGCGATCCGCGTCGACGGGGGCATGGCCGCCAACGACTGGTTCTGCCAGTTTCTCGCCGACATTCTCGACGCGCGGGTCGAGCGTCCGGCGGAGCTCGAGACCACGGCGCTCGGCGCCGCGTTCCTCGCCGGGCTCGCGGCCGGGGTCTGGAAAGATCTCGAGTCGCTCGCGGCCACCTGGCACCGGGCGGCGGAATTTTCCCCGTCGATGCCCGCCGCCCGCCGCGCAGGCTTGATCGCCGGCTGGCGGCAGGCGATCGAACGGACGCTGCTGGCCGCCGCGGTGCCTCGGTGAGAGACGATCACTCTTTTAGATGGGGCTATTCCTTTTCTCGGCTTGACCCCCGCGGCGGCTGTGGAAGCTTATTCGGCGGAGCACCTTTCCCATGAGCGCCTCAAGCTTGCAGCGCGACCGCCCGAACTGGGAGCGCCTGGCCGCCACCCTCAAGCCCGAGGGCCGCGCCTTCATCGGCGGCCGCCTGGTCGGCGCACTCGACGGCGGCGTCTTCGAGGACGTGAGCCCGATCGACGGCCAGGTGATCGCGCAGGTGGCGCGCGGCCGCGCCGCGGACGTCGATGCTGCGGTTCGGTGCGCGCGCACGAGCTTCGAGAGCGGGCCGTGGCGGCGCATGGAGCCGAGGGACCGCAAGAAGATCCTGCGGCGCTTCGCGGAGCTGATCCGCGCCGACGTCGACCGCCTCGCGCTCCTCGAGACGCGCGACGTGGGCAAGCCGATCAGCAACTCGGTGGCCGTCGATGTCGCCAACTGCGCCGACTGCATCGAGTACTACGCCGAGCTCGCCGACAAGCTCTACGACGAGGTGGCGCCCACCGGTCCCGATGACCTGGCGCTGATCCGGCGCGAGCCCTTAGGCGTGGTGGCGGCGATCGTGCCGTGGAACTACCCGCTCATCATCAGCTGCTGGAAAGTGGGGCCGGCGCTGCTCGCCGGCAACTCCGTGGTCTTGAAGCCCGCCGAGCAATCGCCCCTCTCCGCAATCCGTCTTGCCGAGCTCGCCGCCGAGGCGGGCGTGCCGCCCGGCACCTTCAACGTCGTGCCGGGCTTCGGCGAGGAAGCCGGCAAGGCGCTCGCGCTCCACCCGGAGGTCGATCTCATCGCCTTCACCGGCTCGACCGAGGTGGGGCGTCTCATGCTGCGCTACGCGGCGGAGTCGAACCTGAAGCGCGTGGCGCTCGAGCTCGGTGGCAAGACCCCCCAGGTCGTGTTCGCGGATGCCGATCTCACCGAGGCCGCCGCCGGCATCGCCTGGGGAATCTACTACAACAGCGGCCAGACCTGTCACGCGGGCTCGCGGCTCATCGTGCACCGCTCGGTGAAGGACAAGCTCCTCGCCGCGATCGAGAAGGTCGCGGGCACCATCACGCTCGGGCATCCGCTCGAGCCGACCACGCAGATGGGGGCGCTCATCGACCGCGGCCACATGCAGCGGGTGCTCGGCTACATCGACTCGGGGGTCGCGGACGGCGCCCGCATCGCGCTCGGCGGCCACCAGGCGCTGAAGGAAAGCGGCGGCTTCTACGTCGAGGCGACGGTGCTCGATGACGCGCGCAACGACATGAAGGTGGCGCGCGAGGAGATCTTCGGTCCGGTGCTGTCCATCATGACCTTCCTCGAGGAGGCCGAAGCGCTGCGCATCGCCAACGACACCCCCTACGGGCTCGCAGCCGCGGTGTGGACCGCCGACATCGAGCGTGCGCACCGGCTCTCGAGCGCGCTGCGCGGCGGCACGGTCTGGGTGAACGCCTTCGACCGCTCGACCATGGCGACCCCGTTCGGCGGCTTCAAGCTCTCGGGCTTTGGCCGCGACCGCTCGCCGCATGCCATCGACAAGTACTGCGACCTCAAGACCATCTGGACCGCCTATCGCCGAGGCTCACCTTGAAGCTCACCGACATCAGGACGTTCGTCGTGGCCAACCCGCCGCCCCACAACGGCGGGCCGTACTTCGTGTTCGTGCAGCTCACCACCGACGGCAACGTGCACGGGGTCGGCGAGGCCTATTGCCTGCCGTTCGACCCCGCGATCGTGGCGCGCATGCTGGTGGATGTCTTCGAGCGCTACCTCGCGGGCGAGGACCCGCACAATATCGAGACGATCTGGCGGCGCGTGTACTCCGCCGGCTACACCCAGCACGCGGACCTCGCGCTCATGGGAGTGCTGTCGGCGCTCGAGATGGCCTGCTGGGACATCATCGGCAAGGAGGCCAACCAGCCCGTATACAACCTGCTCGGCGGCCGGGTGCACGAGCGGCTGCGCAGCTATACCTATATCTATGCGCGCCCCGGGGACAAGACCGACGTGTACCAGGACCCCGAGCTCTCCGCCGAGCGCGCCGCGGAGTATCTGGCGCAGGGCTTCACCGCCATCAAGTTCGACCCCGCGGGCCCCTACTCGGCATTCGACGGCCGCCAGCTCTCGCTCCCGGCGCTCGAGCTGTGCGAGCGCTTCATGAAGCTGCTGCGCGCGGCGGTGGGAAGTAAGGCGGACCTGCTCTTCGGCACTCACGGCCAGATGACGGCCGCGGGGGCGCTGCGCCTCGCGCGGCGGCTCGAGCCCTACGACCCGCTGTGGTTCGAGGAACCGGTGCCGCCCGATGCGCCCGAGGAGATGGCGCGCGTGGCACGCGGCACGCGCATACCGATCGCCGCCGGCGAGCGGCTCGCGACCAAGTACGAATTCGCGCGCCTGTTGCGCACCGGTGCAGCCGCGATCCTGCAGATGAACCTCGGGAGGGTCGGCGGCATTCTCGAGGCCAAGAAGATCGCGGCGATGGCCGAGGTGCAGCACGTGCAGATCGCGCCCCATCTGTACTGCGGTCCGGTGGTCGGAGCCGCCAATATCCAGCTCTCGACCTGCAGCCCGAACTTCCTCATCCTCGAGAGCATCGAGCGCTGGCAGGGCTTCCATGCCGAGGTGCTGAAGAAGCCGATCCGCTGGGAGGCGGGTTACGTCATTCCACCGGGCGAGCCGGGTCTGGGCATCGAGCTCGACGAGGAAGTCATCGCGCGGCATCCCTATCGCGGGAAAGCGCTGCATCTCGAGATGGCGCGCAACCCGGTCGTCGGCTGAGGCGATGTCCGAGTCCGAGTACGACTACATCGTGATCGGCGCCGGGACCGCCGGCTGCGTGCTCGCCAACCGCCTGACCGCGAGCGGCACGGAGCGGCTGCTGCTGCTCGAGGCTGGCGGGGGGGACCGCTCACCCTGGATCCAGGTGCCGATCGGCTACGGCCGCACTTTCAACGATCCGCGTTTCAACTGGCTGTACCAGGCCGAGCCCGACCCGACGCTCGACAACCGCAGCCAGTTCTGGCCGCGCGGCAAGGTGCTCGGAGGCTCGAGCTCGATCAACGCCATGGTGTACGTGCGCGGGCAGCCGGGGGACTTCGACGACTGGGCCGCGGCCGGCAACCCCGGCTGGTCGTACCGGGAGGTGCTGCCCTACTTCAGAAAGCTCGAGGACCACCCGTTCGGCGAAGCGGAATTCCACGGCGTCGGCGGGCCGGTCGGCGTTAGCGACGTCGCGGCGCGGGTACACCCCTTGTGCCACTCCTTTCTACAGGCGTGCGACACCTTAGGGGTGGCACGCACCCGCGACTTCAACGGTGCACAGTCGGAGGGCTCGGGGTTGTGGGAGGTGACGATCAGGGACGGCGTGCGGGTGTCGTCTGCCAGCGCGTACCTGCAACCCGTGCGTCACCGTGCCAATCTCGAGATCCGCCTGCGCGCCCAGGCGACCCGGGTGCTGTTCGACGGCCGGCGCGCGACGGGTGTGGAGTTCATCGAGTCGGGCAGCAGGCAGGTCGTGAAGACACGGCGCGAGGTGATCCTCGCCGGCGGCGCCATCAACTCGCCGCAGCTTCTCGAGCTCTCCGGGGTCGGCGACGGCGAGATTCTGCGCCGCTGCGGTATTCCCCTGATCCTCGACTCGCCCGCCGTCGGCCGCGGCCTGCAGGACCACCTCGCCGTCAACTATTACTACCGCTCGCGCGTGCGCACCTTGAACAACGAGCTCGCCCCGTTCCTCGGCAAGGTGCGCGCGGCACTGAGGTACGCGCTCGGCGGACGTACCGGGCCGCTCGCGATGAGCGTCAATCAGGCGGGCGCATTCCTGCGCAGCCGCCCCGGCCTCACGCGCCCCAACATGCACATCTATTTCAATCCGGCGAGCTACTCCACCACCACCCTCGGCTCGACCCGCCGCCTGATGAAGCCGGATCCCTATCCCGGGTTCCTGATGTCCTTCAACACCTGCCGCCCGGTGAGCCGCGGCAGCATCCACATCCGCTCGCCCGATCCGCTCACGAGCCCGGCCATCCGGCCGAACGCCCTGGCCGCGCCCGAGGACGTCCGCGACGTGTGCGAAGGCTCGCAGCTCGTGCGGCGAATCGCGGCAGCCGCGCCGCTCGCCGGCCTCGTCGAGGCCGAGCGGGAGCCCGGCAGCACCGTGGTGAGCGACGAGCAGATCCTCGCCGATTTCCGCGCCCGCTCGGGCTCGGTATTCCACGCCTGCGGGACCTGCGCGATGGGCTCCGACGCGCGCACCACGGTGCTGGATCCGCGGCTGCGCGTACGCGGCGTGACGGCGCTGCGGGTCGTCGACGCCTCGGCATTCCCCAATGTCACTTCGGGCAACACCAACGCACCGGTCCTGATGCTCGCCGAGAAAGCGGCGGACTTCATTCTGGAAGACAAGCGCGCGCCGCAGGCGTAACCTGCCGGGCGTCACATGCGCAACGCGACTCCATGAGCGACTCGAGCGTCGCCGCGGACAACTCGGCCCTCCGCCTGGCCGAGCGGGAGTCCCCCTCCCTGATCGAGCGCTGGTACGTCCTCATCATGATGTGCCTCGTGTACACGCTCAGCATCGCCGACCGCTACGTCGTCTCGACGGTGCTCGATCCCATCAAGAACGACCTGCACCTGACGAACCTCGGCGTGTCGCTGCTCACCGGCATGGCCTTCGGGGTGTTCTACATCATCCTCGGCTTCCCGCTTTCCTGGCTCATCGATCGCTACAACCGCCGCAAGATCGTCGCCGTGTGCCTGGTATTGTGGTCGGTGATGACGGCGGTCTGCGGGCTGGCGCGCACCTCGTTCGAGTTCTTCCTGGCGCGCGTCGGAGTCACCGTTGGCGAGGCCGGCGGCACGCCCGGCGCCAACTCGCTCCTGTCCGACTACTTCCCGGCGACGCGTCGCGCCATGGCGCTCACCGTGTTCTCGCTCGGTGCGCCGATCGGTGCATACCTCGGCTACAACGTCGCCGGTGCGATCGCCGATCAGTACGGCTGGCGCGCCGTGTTCTACGCGCTCGGGGTGCCGGGGGTGCTGGCGGGCTTCGCCGTCTGGGTCACGGTGCGCGAGCCCACGCGCGGCTGCCTCGACAGCGGCAAGGACGGTCTCGCGCCCTCGGTCGAAGCCACGCTGCGCTTCATGTGGGAGCAGCGCTCTGCGGTGCACACCATGATGGGGACGGCGGTGTGCGCGCTGTGGGGCTGGGGACTGATGTTCTGGACGCCGACGTTCCTGCAGCGCACCTACCACATGAGCGTCGGCGAGGCGGCGCTGGTCACGCAGAACATGCATCTGTGGGGCGGGGGTCTCGCCACCGTCGCGACCGGCTGGCTGATGGCCCGCGGCGCCATGATCGATGCGCGGCACATCGTGTGGCTGCTGGCCGCCGGCATCGGCATCGCCACCATCGCCTCGGGAGTCTTCTACTACACCCGCGATCTCAGCCTCGGCAGGGCAATGCTGTGGATCTTCATTCCCTCGATCTACTTCTACATCGGTCCGGGCTTCGGACTCCTCAACAACCTCGCTCCCTGCCGCATGCGCGCCATGTTCTGCGCCATGGTGCTGTTCCTCGCCAACCTCGGCAATCTGGTCATCACGCCGAACGTGATAGGCGCGCTCGACGACTGGTTCCTGCGCTATCGGCTCTCGGAAGCCGATGCCTTGCGCCTCGCGATGCTGTGCATCGTGCCGACGGGACTCTGGGCTACGGCGCACCTCTACCTCGCGGCGCGCGACATCCTCAAGGACCAGGAACGCGCGCGGCAATTTCCCTAGCCGCCGCCGCAGCCTTCGGACAGCGGCAGGATTAACTCCAGTCCACCGGCTCCACCGGCGGCACCACGACGAGCCAGGCGAGGATCCCGAGCAGCGCAACGGCGCCCGTGACCCACAGCGCCACCGTGTAGCGGCCACCGTTGTGCTCGATCAGAAAGCCGCTCACGCTCGGCGCGAGGATGCCCGCGGTATTGCTGACCGCATTCTGCGTCCCCATCCAGCGCCCGGTGGCGAGCGGACCGGCGAAGCGCTGCGTCAGCGCACCGACCGAAGGCGAGTTGAGACCGTCAGCCAGGCCGGTCGCGAGCAGCAGCGCTGCTCCCGCCGCCGCGCCGGCGCCGCTCAGGGACAGCAGGCACAGGCCGACTCCCGCGGCGCTCAAGCACAGTGCGGTCTTGTAGGCGAGACTCGCCGTCGCGCCGCGGCGGATCCACCAGTCGATCAGCCACCCCGCCGCCAGAATGCTCAGCGCATCCATCACCCAGATGAGGCCCTGCACTCGGGTCATGACGGCGAGCGACAGGCCGCGCTCCTCCACCAGATAGAGCGGTACCCAGGTAAACACGAAGTAAAAAGCGTAGTTCGAGCAGAAGTTGCCGAACACCGTGCCCCACAGCGCCCGCTGGCGCACGATGTCGCTCCACCGGGGTGCCGGGGCACCAGCGTCGGCCGGCTCGGGGCGCGGCGGCGTCCGCAGCTGCGCAACCCACGGAAGCAGCCACAAAAGCGATGCCAGGCCGAGCGCGATGAACATCGTGCGCCAGCCATAGCGGATCATGATGGCGCCGCCGAGGAAGGTCCCGAGCGCAGGTCCCACGACGCTCCCTACCTGCATGATCGCAGTGGCGCGCGCGCGGTGCTGATCCCGCACGCGCTGCGCGATCAGGGCGAATCCGCTCGGGTAGCACACCGACTCGCCCGCGCCCATCACCAGACGCAGCGCCACGAGACCGAGGACGCTGCCCGTGAGCCCCGCGAGAAAGGTTCCGACCGACCAGACCGTGAAGCCTGCCGCCAGCACGCGCGCCGCGCCGAGACGGTCGACGAGAACGCCCATGAGCGGCTGCGACAGGACGTAGGTGGTGAAGAACGCGGATAGCAGCAGCCCCATCTGCTCCGCATCGAGGTGGAACTCGCTCTTGATGAGGGGCGAGGCGGTCGAGATGGTGCCGCGGTCGACGTAGTTGATGAGCAGCGCCGCGCCGAGCAGCGCCGCGAGAGCGAGAGGGAACCTCGAGGGTGCCGCGCCGCTGCGCTCCGCGGAGCGCACCTATCCCAATCCGCCCGGCCGACTCATGCGCCCGCCCCCCACGGCTTCGCCCGTTGACAGGTTATTTCGCGGCGGGCGTCTTGTCACCCTTCGGATCCGGGAACAGCAGATCGGCGGAGAGGTGCGTGCCGAGATAGGCCTGGTGGGGCACACAATTCGAGGCGAAATCCACGTTGCGCGTCGTGAACAGCGGCAGGATCTTCTGCTTGATCTGCTCCAGGAGCTCGCAGTCCGAGGCCTCCCAGACCGGGTCCCTGTCGAGGTGCAGATCCACCCGCCGCCAGTGCGCCGCGACCGCCTCGGCGCTCTGGTCGTTCGCGCCCGCCGGCTGCAGCACGTTCATCCGGATCCGAACGCCGGGGAAGGGATCCGGCTTGCCGAAGGGACTGGAGCAACCGGAGTAGTCCACCTCGAAACCGGTGCGCGCTCCCAGCTCGCCGAGCACGTGCCGGATCTTGTCCCGCAGCCCGTCGCAGGAGTAATGGGCAGTGAAGCCCATGAACACGAAGTGGAGTTCCTTCGGCGCCCACACGGCGGGCTGGGCATCGGCGGACGGGGTCGGAGTCTCCGCTCCGCCCGCCCATGCGGGGAGAGAGAGCGCGAGGGCGGCCAGCGCGGCCTGCCTTGCCACCTTGAGACTCGGAATCCGCATGTGGTGACCTCTCGGGCGCACTCGCTCTATTAGACTCCGTTTGACCCCGTACGTTCGAGCCCGTCTGCTGCGCCTTAACGGGGCGACCGTTCCCCGTTGACTCCGGGGGCATGGCCTCCGGGCGCGCTTTGGCGCAAACTGACCTGCAGAAGAACTACCGCGGCCCTGTGAATGGATCAGGGGGTACGCCTGGCCGGGGAACAAGAGGTTCCTGCGAAATCCCGACCCGGATCGAGCGCCGGGGACGCCTCGCTGTTACTTCCTTCCAGCCTGAGCTGGACGCTGTTGCTCTACGCGGCGCTGGTGCTCGCGACCGGCTGGGCGTATTCCGCACAACGCATCCGCACCGACCGTGAGCAGACCTACCGGTCGGAGAGCAATCGGCTGCGCGCCCTGGCCGTGGCGCTCGAGCAGAGCGCGTTTGCGATGATCAGCGACGGCGTCGGGTCGGCGGTCACTCGCGCCCATCAGATCGAGGCCGCTGGCGGCCTGAGCGCCGTGTCGGAGCGCGACCTGAGTCCCGCTCTCGGCCAGTCGATGAGCGGCGGGCAGTACGTGCGCTCGGTGTTCGTCGCGGACGCCGCGCGCTTCGCGCGTGCCGGCCGGTCGGGGTCCTTCGACGTGAGCGGCGTGCCGCCCTCCTGGTTCACCGTGTCGGCAGCTCCCAACGACGTGTGGATCGGAAGCCCCGTCCCCGACCCGGACCGGCCTGTCAGCAGCACCGACCACAGCCAACTCGTGCCCATCGCCCGCCGCGTGCTTTCGCCGGCCGATTCGAACCTCTGGGCCGGCGCCCTCTTCGACTTCCAGCCGTTCGAGGCGCTGCGCACCCAGCTCGGCGGCCCCGGTGGAGTCATATTCCTGGTCGCGACCGACGGCACGCTGCTCGCTGCGATGGAGGATGCGCCCGGTCACGGCGTGGTCGGACAGAACTACTCCTCGACTCCCATCTTCCAGGAGGGAAGGCGTCATCTGGCCGGCGGCTGGGACTCCGGGATCGTCGAGGGCTATGCGCCGGCATTCGGCCGCCGCATGGTGTTCGCGTTCGCACAGCTGCGCCAGTACCCGGCCATCATCGCCACCGCCCGGCCGCTCGATGCGATTCTTGCCCCATGGCACGAACGCACCGTCACCACGCTGGTCGTGACCGGGGCGTTCTCGGCGCTGGTGCTCGCCATGACTTTCCTCCTGAGTCACTCGCTGCGCGCACTGCGTAACCGTGAGATGCACTATCGCACGCTCTTCAACAACACCGCCTTCAGCGTGTTTCTCGGGGAAGGCGATCGGTTCATCACCGCCAACGATACCGCGCTGCGCATGTTCGGGCTGCCGGACCAGGAAGCGCTGCGCGCCCTCACGCCCGAGCAGATGTCGCCGCCCCAGCAGCCGGACGGCCAGCCCTCCGCCCTCGCGCGCCGCAAGCGCATCGAGCAGGCCATGCGCCACGGCAACGCCACGTTCGAATGGCTGCACAGGCGGGTCGACACCGGCGCAACCTTTCCCGCCGAGGTGGACCTGAGCATCCTCAGGGGCGGCAAGACCGTCATGACCCTCGCGGTGGTGCACGATCTCACCGAGGCCAAGCGCGCGGAGGAGCAGCGGCGCGAGAGCGAGGGTCGCTATCGCGCGCTGGTCGATGCCTTGCCCGAGGCGGTGCTGGTACACCGCGGGAACGAGCTCCTGTTCGGTAACGCAGCCGCGCGAACCCTGGTCGGTGCCAAGCCCGACGAGATGCTGAGCGGCATCTCGGTCATGTCCTTTGCGCTCGAGTCCGATCGCAAGGTGCTCGCCGAACGCACCCGACGGATCCTCGAGCATGGCGAGGCCGCGGAGCCGCGCCAGGCGCGTATCCGCCGGCTCGATGGCAGCCTCATCTGGGTGGAGGTGCAGGGCGTGCGCATCGCGTACGGCGGGGCACCCGCCGTGCAGACGGTCATGCGGGACATCACCGCCCGCAAGCAGCAGGAAGACGCGGAGGCGGCACGCACCGTGCGCATGCAGCGCCAGTCGGACATGCTGCTGCGCGTGGCGAGCCATGGCACCGGCAACGGCTGGACCGGATTGCGGGTGGCCCTCGAGGGCATCTGCGCCGACACCGCCGAGGTCATGGGGGCCGACCGGGTGACGATCTGGCTGGTAGAGGACGAGGGCGCGACACTCAGCTGCACCGCGTTCTATGAGCGGGCGAGCGGTGTGCTCGCGGGCCCGCTGCCGAAGCTCCCGGCGAGCCGCGCGCTGCATCTGCCCGCGCTGCGCAACGAGCGCGTGATCGATGCCGGAGCGATCTTCGACACGGAGCTGCGGCTTCGCGAGTTGCGGGAAGCGACGCCCAGCGTCAGCAACCCCTCGCGAGCGCTCCTGGCCGCGGCGATTCGCCGCTCGGGCGGGCTCATCGGTACACTGACGATCGGACAGCTCGAGAGCGCGCGTGCCTGGCATCCGGACGAGATGAACTTCGCCGGCGCGGTCGCCGACCAGGTGGCGCAGGTGCTGCTCGATTTCGAGCGCGAGCAGGTCCTGGCGGACCTGCAGGTGCTCGCCGGCGAGCTGACGCGCATCCAGAACGAGGAGCGCCGCCGCATCGGCCGCGAGCTGCACGACTCCACCGGTCAGACGCTCGCCGCGCTCGAGCTCGACCTGGCGCGCCTCTCCGAGGCCGCCCGCTCGCTCGCCGCCAAGCCGCGGGAGCTGCTCGACAATGCGGTGCGCCTCGCGCGGCAATGCTCCACGGAGATCCGCACCGCCTCCTACCTGCTGCATCCGCCGCTCCTCGACGAGCTCGGCCTGGTGAGCGCGCTGCGCTGGCTGGCCGACGGGCTAAAGGAGCGCAGCGGTATCGAGGTGCACCTCGAGCTCCCGGAATCCATGCCGCGCCTCTCGACCGCCAATGAGCTCACCCTGTTCCGCGTCGCTCAGGAGGCGCTCACCAACGCCCAGCGGCACTCGGCGAGCCCGTGGGTGGCGCTGCGCCTCGAGGCACGGGCCGACTCGGTGAGCCTGGAAGTCGAGGATGCCGGGCGCGGCATCGCCCGCCCCGACCAGCTCGCGCGCGGCGCACCGGGCGTCCCGACTCTCGGCGTGGGGCTCGCCGGCATGCGCGAGCGCATTCGCCAGGTGGGCGGGACCTTTGCAGTGGAATCAGCGGGTGCCGGAACGCGCATCCGCGCGACCGTGCCGCTGCAGACGCTGTCCGAGGCGCGCAGTGCCTGAGCCGGACGGAGCGGTCCGCATCGTCATCGCCGACGACCACGAGATGGTGCGCCGCGGACTCGTCGCGACGCTCGCCGACGTTCAGGGCTGGACGGTGGTGGCGCAGGCCGACAACGGCCGCGACGCCGCCCAGCTCGTCGCAACGCACCGACCCGATATCGCCATCCTCGACCTCAGCATGCCGGAGCTCAACGGGCTCGACGCGACGCGCCGCATCCTCGCCGCGCGCCCCGAGACCCGCGTGCTCATCCTCACCGCGCACGAGTCCGAGCAGCTGGTGCGCGAGGTGCTCGCCGCCGGAGCGCGCGGCTATGTGCTGAAATCCGACGCCGGCCGCATCCTGGTGCGCGCGGTCGAGGCGCTGCTCGAGGGGCAGACGTTCTTCACCTCCAAGGTGGCGCGGCTGGTGCTCGAGGGCTACCTGCGAACCGCTGGCGCCGAGGCGCAGGTGGCGGCGCAGACTCTCTCGGTACGCGAGCGCGAGATCGTGCAGCTGCTCGCCGAGGGCGCGAGCAACAAGGACGTGGCTCGCGCCCTCGGCATCAGCGTCAAGACCGCCGAGACCCATCGAGGCAACATAATGCGCAAGATGCAGTTCGCCTCGCTGTCGGATCTGGTCAAATACGCCGTGCGCAACAAGATCATCGAGATCTGAGCCGGCGCCAGCGAAATTTGCGCTAGCGCCGGCCGCCAATCCGGGGCGGAACGCCCCCCTACAGAACTTCCCCCGGACCGGTACGCAATCATTGCAATTTGTTGGCCGCGGCGATCCGCCTACCTTGTGCGTCATGGAAGGCGTTGACAACCATGGACGGTAAGCGGCGTGACGGTTGACGGGTGGCTCGCAGTGCTGGCGGCAGGGATCGCCCTGGCTGCTTCCCAGACCACATTGGATGTGACCACACGCCTGTCGGCCTCTTCGCGCCGGCGCGTGCTGTGCAGGACTGTGTCCGGCGCACTCGCGCTCGGTGCGGGGCTGTGGTGCCTCGATCTGGTGGGCCTGCTCGCCCTCGGGACGCAGAGCTGGGCTGACACCGACATCACTATTCTCGTTGCAGCGTTCGCGGTCGCCGTGCTCGACCTCATGGGGATGCTCGCGGTGTTCGCAGGAAGCGAGCCAAGCACCTCGAGAATTCTGGCCGGGAGCACGGCGGCCGCGGCAGGGGTCTCGGCCACCTATTGGACTACGGTTGCCGCGCTCGGTCCGGGTCGGCCTGCCGCCGGGATCGTCCGCCCGCTCCTGCTCTCGCTGACTCTGGCCTTCGCGGCCTTTACCAGCGCCTTCCTGCTCCGCTACCGGGTCGGGCCGAAGCCTCCCTGGACCGGCCTCGCGGTCAAGGCGACCGCTGCGCTCCTCGGCGCGGCGGCGCTGCTGCTGATGCCGCTCGGAGCCTGGCAGGGCGCAGCGTTCGACTTCACCACTTCGGCCTCCGGTCCCGGCGCCGCGCGGGAGCTGGTGGGCGCCGGCGCCGGCGCGGCCGGGCTCGCGATCCTCGCCATCACCCGGGTCGCCATCTTCTACGAGCGGCGCCTCGCCGACCGCACCGCGCAGTGCGCCCGCGACCTCGAGGAGGTGCACACGCGGCTGCAGTACCTCGCGACTCACGACTCGCTCACCGGGCTGCCGAACTGGCTGCTCTTCAAGGAACGTCTCGCTCAGGCGCTCGCCGATACCGGGCGCCCGGAGCGCGCCATGGCCGTCGCGGTGCTCGATCTCGATCACTTCAGCTCGCTCAATCACTCCCTCGGTCATGGCGCCGGCGACTGGCTGCTCTCCGAGGTCGCGCGCCGGGTCGGCTCGGTGCTGCGTCCCGGCGATCTGCTGGCGCGCCTCGGGAGCGATGAGTTCGTGCTCCTGATCGACAGCCTCGCGGCACGCGTCGATGCCGAGACGATCACCCGCAACATCCTTGCCGAGCTCCGCGAGCCGTTCTCCATCAACGGCTCCGACGTGACCGTGCGCCCGAGCATCGGCGTCAGCGTCTGGCCCGACGACGGCCGCCGCGTCGACGACCTGCTGGCCCACGCCGAGGTCGCGATGGCGCTCGCCAAGGAATGCGGCGGCACGGTGCAGTTCTTCCAGCGCGGCATGACCGACTCCATGCACGAGCGCCTGGCGCTCGAGAACGACCTGCGTCGCGGCATGGTGGCCGGCGAGTTCGAGCTGTCCTTCCAGCCCGTGCTGTGCGCCACGACCGGCCGGATCATCACCGCCGAGGCGCTGCTGCGCTGGCGCCATCCGCGGCGCGGCGTGATCGGGCCCTCCTCCTTCGTTCCGCTCGCCGAGGACACCGGCCTCATGATTCCGCTCGGCGAGTGGGTGATCCGCGAGTCGTGCCGCTACGGCGCCGCGTGGAAGCTCGGCCACGGCGCGGAGATCCGCATCGCGGTGAATCTGTCCGCGACCCAGTTCCGCCATCAGAACCTGGTCGAGGTCATCCGTTCTGCGCTCGCCGCCGAAAACCTCGATGCCCGCTGCCTGGAGATCGAGCTGACCGAGAGCGCGGTCATGACCAACCCCGAGGAGTCGGTAGGGGTGCTGAAGCAGCTGCGCAAGATGGGCGTCACCGTGGCGGTCGACGACTTCGGCACCGGCTACTCGAGCCTGAGCTATCTGCGCCGCTTCCCGATCGACAAGCTGAAGATCGATCGCAGCTTCGTGCGCGACCTCACCACGAGCCGTACCGACGAATCGATCGTGCGGGCTATCATTTCCCTTGCCCACAGCGTCGGGCTGCAGGTGGTGGCCGAGGGAGTCGAGACCGAGGAGCAATTGCACTGCGTGCGCGCGCTCGGCTGCGATCACTGGCAGGGCTACTACTGCTGCGAGCCACAGCCCGCGGAAGCTTTCGGCGCGATGCTGCGCGAGCAGCTCACCGGCCGCAGCGCCTCCGGCGACGGCGCCCTCCGGGCGGCACGCGGCGCCGGCGCCGCGACCGCCACCTGAGCGGTCCGACCCGCGCCCGCGCGGGCTCGGGCAGCGCAGGTGACGGGGCCAGGCTGAAGCGACACAATACGGTCGAGGATCGGCCGCGTGAGCCTGCGCAAATGCCCTGATTGTGGCCTGGACGTCTCGTCCGCGGCGCTCGCCTGCCCGCATTGCGGCCGGCCGAACCGCCGCAGCTCCTCCGCGCTCGGGCTTTCCGGGATTGTCGTCGCCGCCGCCGCGTGCGCCGCCGCACTGGTCTGGGGGCTGAGCTCGCGGTCCGGGGCGCCGGACGAGCCCGTCCGCGCGATTCCCCCGCAGACCACGATCGCGCAGCCCACCCGCGGCGACTCCGGGCTCGTCGCGACCGTCGGCTACAACCACAGGCTGCGGGTGCTGCGCGTGCAGAACGGCGACTCGTTTGCGTGGAGCAACTGCGAGTTGAGCATCAACGCGCAGGGGATCTCCTCGGGCTACACGCGGGCGGTCGAGACCATCCGGCCCGGGATCACCGCGGCGGCACTGCTCGCGAGCACCGAGTTCGTCGACGGCGAGGGGCGCAGGTTCGATCCCGCGACACAGCAGGTGGCGACGCTCGACCTCGCATGCGAGACCCCGCAAGGACACC
Organism: Gammaproteobacteria bacterium; assembly: GCA_027307325.1. Taxonomy (GTDB): domain Bacteria; phylum Pseudomonadota; class Gammaproteobacteria; order Steroidobacterales; family Steroidobacteraceae; genus 13-2-20CM-66-19. The sequence continues at coordinate 33,739 of DAHUXE010000147.1, forward strand.
GCTCCTACGCAGGCAGGTTCGAGCCGCAGCGCGCGAGTCCGTGAAGCGGCACGAAGCCCCGTGGTTGCGCCGCGCGCTGCTCGGCAGCCTGCTCGCCGCGCAGTGCGCCCAGGCCTCTGCAACCGCAGGGCCGCCGCGCTTGCGGGTCGCCGCGCCGGCGGGCACGGCGACGTTCGTCGTGTACGGCGATACGCGCTTCACCAGGCGCGAGCAGGTGGCGAACCCGCTCGCGCGCCGCGCGCTGGTCGCGGGCATTGCGGCCGAGAATCCGGCGGCGATCTTCGTCGGCGGCGACCTCGTCTACGCAGGCGACGATCCCGAGGACTACGCGACGTTCCGCAGCGAGACGGCGCAGTGGACGCGGCGGGAGATTCCCGTGTTCCCGGCCCTCGGCAACCACGAGTTCCACAATTGCCGCACCCGCCGCGACACGAGTCCCTGTCTCGAGAACTGGTGGCGCGCGTTCGCGGCACTGCCGCTGCGTCCCTACCGCTGGTACTCGGTAGCCCTGGGCGACTCATTGCTGGCGCTCGTGCTCGACTCCGATTCATCTCTCAAGCCGGGAAGCGGGCAACGCGTCTGGCTCGAACAGCAGCTGAGCGAGGCGAACTCCGACACGCGCGTCGGCTTCATCCTCATACTGCTGCACTATCCCCCGGTGCGCGACCCGATCTTTCCGCGCGGCAAGGACGAAGAGCAGGTGCAGCGCTGCCTAGCGGATCTTGCGCCAAAGCTCCGCGCCCGGGTGATCGTCGTCGGCAGTCACGTGCATAACTACGAGCGCTTCGAGCGCGACGGCGTCGTGTACCTCGTGAGCGGGGGCGGCGGCGCCAAACCGCTGCCGGTGCTGCGGATGGCGGGCGAGCTCTCGAGGCTGGCGACGACGGTGAACTTCCACTACCTGCGCTTCGCGCTGCAGGGCGAGCGGCTCACGGGCACGATGGTCCGTTTCGACGCCGACGGGACGGCTGCCAACCCCTGGAGCGAGCCGGATCGATTCGAGATCAGCGCGAGATAGCGGACGCGAGCAGCGCGCGGGCGCGCGGCGCCATCTCGGGAGCTTCCTCCGCGGAGACGATGACGCGGTTGCGTCCCGCCTGCGGTCAAGCTACGGACATCGTCGTCGACGGCAAGAACGCTTGTCTCCTCCGGTCCGGAACTCATCATCTCTCCCCTGGAGTGCCACCGCGAATTATCGGTCACCACAGTTCTGTAGAGAACCCGCGACGAAGAATAAACACGTGTGTGGCGGCCCCACGCCCGCTCGGAGGCGCCGTGCCTGTAGGCGTGCACCGAGAGCTCTGTAGGAAACCGTTGACAGCGGCAAGCGCAGTCTGGCAGAACTGAGGTGCGACCCTCGGCGGTGTATCGTCCGGAGCGAACATGTGCGGGAGAACCTTGGCGGGATGCGCGGTGCTGCTGCTCGTGGCGGGCTGCGTGCAGCCGCACTCCGTCCAGGAGTCCGGCGGTGCGACGACGAGCGGGGTACAGCCGTCGCCCGCTGCTCCCAGCACAACGTCAGCGGCAACCAGCGTGCCGTCTCCCGCGAACGCAGCCCCGGGTCCCATCGTGCAGGCGCCCCCGGATCAGCCGGCAGAGAAGCCAGCCCGCGTGCCCGCGCCAGCGCCTGCCAGCAGGGCCGCACCTGTGACCAGCACCTCGCCGGGCGGTGCATCCCCCGCAAAGAGCGCGGCCAGGCCGCCGACACCGGCCGCAGCCGCGCAGCCCGCGCAGCCCGCCGTGCCCGCGCAGCCCGCCCTCGATCTCAGGTCACTGGAGCAGCGGCTCCGGGACACGCATGCGATCGGCGTGTTCACCAAGCTCTCCCTCAAGAACCAGGTCGACGATCTTCTGGAGCAGTTCAGAGCCTTCCACCACGGACAGTCCACGATCGCCCTGGCGATGCTGCGACAGCACTTCGAGTTGCTGTTGCTCAAGGTCGTCAGCCTGCTTCAGGGCGGCGATGCGCAGCTCGCTGCGGCCATATCCTCTTCCCGGGACGCCCTCTGGACCGTGCTGGTCGATCCCACGAAGTTCGCCCAACTCTGACCTCACGAACAGGAGCAACGATGCGCCCACGTGCATACGCCCTTGCGGTCTTCGCGGCCGTCATGGGAACCACCGCGACCCGCCTGCCCGCCGCCGAGGACCCCGCCTTCAAGGACCTCACCGCCACCATCGTGCTGCAGGGGTTGCCGTGCGACAAAGTGGTCTCGGCCACGCGTAACAGCGACAGTGATTACACGGCCACCTGTCAGGACGGCAACCGCTACCACGTGTTCGTCGACGCGACCGGCCGAGTGGTCGTGAAGAAGCTCTGAGCAGCGAGGTTGGCCCGATGGGCGTCAGGCGGGCTCATTGTTGCACGATCGCAGTCCTTTGCCTGGCCGCGTGCGCGCCTGGCCGCGCCTCATCCGACACTGCCGTCGAATGGTTTCGGTCGACTACGCAGGCCCTGTACGACGCGGTGGCGGCCGGCGATACCGCGGTCTGGGATCGGGTGCTGGCTGAGAATTGCATGATCACGACCGAGGACGGAGAAGTCCTCGGCAAGCCCGCCTTCCTCAAGCAGATGCGGCCGCTGCCGCCGGGCTTTTCCGGACGCATCAGGGTGCGCGACCTCACCGTGCGGCGCGCCGGACCCGCCGCGATCGTCCACTACTGGCTCGATGAGACCGAGAGCATCTTCGATCAGCGACTGAAGACGGTGTACGTGGAGACGGACGTCTATCGACGCTCGGCCGGCGGCTGGAAGATGCTGGCCGCCCAGCTGACCGTCGTGCCGCGCGACCTCGAGCCGATCGAAGTCGACTCAGGGCTCTGGCCGGATCTCGAAGGAGAGTATCGCCTGAATGACAAGGCCACCTCGCGTTATCAGGTATTCGTTCGCGACGGCGTGCTCTATGGGGGCGCTGAGCGGGCAACGGCGACCAGGCTCATTCCGCTCGCTCCACTCGTCTTCTTTCAGGAAGGCAGCATTCACACCATGATCTTCGTGCGCGACCGCAGCGGTGCCGTCTCCGAGGTGCGTGAGCTGCACAAGTACAATGAGGTACGGCTGAAGCGCGTAGCCGGACCGGCGGAGCGGCAAGCCCCGTAACGCCACGCGAGTCTCCTGAAGCCGATGTCGAAAATCGGCGGGCTGCTTCGTCATTGCAGTCAGAAGCACCCTGAAGGAGACCATGATGGCCGCGCTCGCCGAATTCATCGCCCGCCTGATCGCTGCGCGCGCCCGGCTTGCCGTTGGTCTCCCCGGCCCGGCCGGGCGTGTCGCGGCGCTGCTGCGGGGGCTCGGTCCCTATGCGGCCATCGAATTGCTACTGCCGGGTGGATCGCTGCTCGCGCTGCTCCTGTGGCTGTGGCGGCGTCGCCGCGCCGCTTGCGCCGCGCTCGGTACGTAGCACCCGCAATTGCTGGCGAGAAGGTCGCAGGGTGTGGCTCAGCGCGGCGCGCGCCGGTCGGCGGATGCCCGCGCGAGCAGCAGTGCCCCCTCGAGCCCGGGATCCGCGAGCTCGGCAGGCACGCAGAAATCGGGCGCGGTCGCAGCCTCACCCACTCCGTAGCCCGCCAGGGCCGCGGACAGCGCGCTGCGCAACAGCCCGAGGAGATGCGGGGTTGCCATGACGCCCCCGCCCCAGACGATCCGCTCGGGCGACCAGCAGAGCACCAGTGCCGCGGCGAGATCGCCGAGGTAAGCGGCCACGAGCGCCCGCACCGACGGCTCATCGGCAAGCACCCGATCTCCTCCCAGCCGGCGCGCAATCGCCGGTCCCGCGGCGAGCCCTTCAGCGCAGTTCTCGTGGAACGGGCACCCACTCTGCACCCGATCGCGCTCCCGGCGCGCCAGCCTGATGTGGCCGATCTCCGGGTGCAGCGCTCCCGGGAGCGGACGACCATCCACCACGAGTCCGCCGCCGATACCGGTGCCCACCGTGACATAGGCGAGACACCGGACTCCCCGTCCCGCGCCGCGCTGCCACTCGGCACACGCGGCCGCATTGACATCGGTGTCGATCACGACCGGCACACCGAGCCTGGCGCCCAGTGCGGCGCGCAGATTCGAGCCACTCCAACCGGGTTTGGGAGTGCTGAGCACCCGACCGTAATCGCGGGCGAGCTGGTCGCGTACCAGCGGTCCGAAGGCGGCGATGCCGATACCGCCGAGCGCCCGGCCGGCCGCTACCGACGTGCCAAGAAACCGGACCAGCTCCTCGAGCGCCGCCTCCGGGGTCGTCGTAGGCCAACGGCCGTCGGCGAGGACGCGCTCGTCCTCGTCAACGATCCGCGCGAGGATCTTGGTGCCTCCGGTCTCGACCCCCGCGAACACCAGCTCGCTCATGTGAGCACGGCCAACCCCGTATCAATGCAACGCGAGCGTATCACGCCGCCAGGCCGCGTCCTGCCAGCGACCGAAGTCCGCGAGCAGCTCCGGCGTGCTGGCCTGGCGAACGAGCGCGAGATCATCGAGTCGCAGCTCCTCGAGACGGCGACGGAAGTGCCCGCGCTCCTTCACCTCGCGCGCCACCAGCAGCCGGCGCGTGCCGGGCGCGAAATGCTGACGGAAAGTGGCGGGACGCCGGACCCGTGTTGCTCGCCGGTGCACCACGGCCGTGCGCGCCTGCCTCTCCCTGCACCCGGAGCGTGCGCCTCGACAGCCGTCCCCGCCGCGGCACGCGCTGCGGCCGCAGGCACGCGTGTTGCATCGCTTCCCGCACAGACCAGGGGCGGGAGACGCAGTGCAATCGGTCCCCCTCCGAGCGTGGTGTCTCCCGCTTCTGGTCACTTCAGCGGACGATCTTGAGAGCCAGCTCGACGACGCCACGCGTGAGACGGCGATCCACCCGGGCATGTCCGAACAGGGTGCGGAAATAGAACGGCGCGGCGAGCAGGTCCAGCAGCAGCTCGATGTCTGCGCCGCCACGCGCCTCGCCGCGCGCCCGCGCTCTCTCCAGCGCCGCGCGCATCGACTGGCGCCGCGGCACGAGTACCTGGCGCCTCACCGCCTGCGCGAGCTTCGGGTCGTGCGCCATGTCCGCCACCAGGCCCGGCAGCGCCTGCCGCAACGGCCCGGAGAGCGCGCGCTGGAAGGTGCCGACGGCCGCAAGCAGATCACTGCGCAGGTCCCCGGTGTCGGGAGCAGGCCGCGCGCCCATCGTGCTGACGAGACAGTCGGCTACCAGATAGGGCTTGCTCGGCCAGCGACGGTAGATGCTCGCGCGCGCGCGCTTCGCCTTGCGCGCGATTCCGACCATGGTAACCGCCCGGTAGCCGCGGGTCCTCAGCACCTCGAGCACGGCCGCGACCACGGCCCGATCGATGTCTTCGTTGCGCGGACGGCCGCGCGGCGGGCGCCGTCCGCTGCCGGGAAGCCGCGATTTGAGGGGTGTCAACGTGTGCCCTCTTTCCCGCTCTCCTCACGGGGCGCACCCATGACGCGGAACACCCGCTCGCGCAGCGACTCCTCCTCGTGCTGTGCGCGCATGGGCTTCAGGAGATCGCTGCGGCTCACGATCCCGACCAGGCGCTGCGAGACCGGATCATCCACGACCGGCAGCCGCTCCTGTCCCATCGCCGCGAGCCGCTGCGCAACCGCGCGGCAGGTCTCGCCCGGCAGGGCGTATTCCGGTGTGGGCGAGGCGGCGAGCAACTCGCCGATCGCCCGCAGAGCATCGCCCGGCGCCCAGCGGGTCACGGCCTCGCGGTCGACCATCCCGAGGAGCCGTCCGTCGTCGACGACGGGGTAGGCGCGATGATGCTGCCGGCTGCCGAAGTATGTGCCGCGTGCCTCGGCAACGCCGAGAACCGCCGGGATACTCACGACTGCGCGCGTCATGACTTCGTCGACGAGGTGCCGCTCGAGCGCATCGACGCCGTACTCGCGAAATACGTGGCGGCCGCGGCGCGCGATCTTCTCGGTGAGGATGGAGCGTGGCATCGCGATCACCGTGAAGCCATACGCGGTCGCGCAGCCGAGAATCGTCGGCAGGAAGGCGTTGACGTCCTGCGTCAGGCCGAAGGCGAACACCACGGCGGTCAGCGGCGCGCGCATGGTCCCCGCCAGGAGCGCGGCCATGCACACCAGCGCCCAGAGCTGCGGGCTGCCGCCCGGCAACCAGGCGCTCAACACCGAACCGAGCCCCGCGCCGATCATCAGCAGCGGCGCCAGCACGCCGCCCGAGGTTCCCGAGCCGAGCGCCACGACCCAGATGACGAACTTCACCAGCAGCAGCGACAGCGCCGCCGTGGTCACGAGGTCGTGCGCGAGCAGATCGCCGATCACGTCGTAGCCGACGCCGAGCGCGCGCGGCGCCATCACGCCGCCTGCGCCCACGACGATCCCTGCGAGCGCCGGCCACCACATCCAGTGGACCGGCAGCCGGCCGAAGAAATCCTCCACGCGATAGAGCGTCGCCGTCATGGCCGAGGCGACCAGGCCGCAGATGAGGCCCGCGGCACAGCAGGAGAGCAACGCGCCGGAGGTCGGCAACGGCGTCGCCAGCGGAAACAGCGGCCCGGCACTTGCCCACAGGGGCCGAAGGAAGCCCGCGACGGCGCAGCTCAGCGCGACCGGCAGCAGGCTGCGCGGGCGCAGCTCGAACAAGAGCAGCTCGACCGCCAGCAGGATGGCGGCGAGCGGTGTGCCGAAGACCGCAGTCATGCCCGCACAGGCGCCGGCTACCAGCAGCGCCTTGCGCTCGGCTGCCGTCAGATGAAAAGCCTGCGCGAGCAGCGATGCTACGGCGCCACCCGTCACGATGATCGGGCCCTCCGCTCCGAACGGGCCGCCGCTGCCGATGACGATCCCCGAAGAGAGGGGCTTCAGGATCGCGACCTTGGGCGACATGCGGCTCTTGCCGTAGAGAATCGTCTCGATCGCCTCGGGAATCCCGTGACCACGGATCTTCTCGGTCCCAAAGCGCGCGATGAGCCCGACGATGAACCCGCCGACGACGGGTACCGCGATCACCGCGAGGCCGAGGTGGTGCTCGGCCGGCGAGCGGGCGGCGAACGACAGCGTCTGGAAGAAGAACAGGTTGGTGAAAAAGCGGATCGCACCGAGCAGCACCACCGCGCCGAGCGTGCTCAGCACGCCGATCACGATGGCGAACGCCGAGAGCAGGATGAGCCGGGTATTGGGCGCGAAGTCGCCGGCGCGCGCTACGCGCCCGGAATGAGCGCCTCCGGATCCCCTCCGCTCCACCCCGGGCATGGCGTCAGAAGCCGAACAGGACTACCGCCTCTTGCGCCGCGGCCGTCCGCTGCTGCGCGCAGGGCGGAACCAGCCAGCGGCTATAGCCGGCGGCGACGATGATGCGTTCCCGATCGAGGAATCCCGCGCGAGCCATGACATTGGCGGCGGACATCGGAGACTCCTGTTGGGTGTTTGTCGGAGCGCGCTTACTGCCGCGCATTCTAGAGAGCCGGCGGCGAATGTCACGCCGCCTGCCGTCCTTTACGAGACAGTCTGTCTCGTATAGGCTGAAGGTGAACCGTTCGCGGAGACCGGGGGCGGAAGATCGGCGCCCACCCCTCCGGGCGCTCCTTCCGCCCCCGATCCCTTCAAGTCCCGAGCCGGACGGTCCAGGTGACCGGAATGTCGGCGAGCAGTGACGAGCGCACGCTGCAGTACCTGGTCACCGCGAGCTCGACCGCCCGCTCGGCTTTTGCCTGCGTGGCGCCGGGTGCCGTCACCGAGAAATGCAGTATCGCGGAGGCCAGGCGCCGCGGCGTCGCCTCCACCCGCTGCGCCTCGACCGCCACGCGCAGCGCCCGAACCGGCGTGCGCTGCTTGGCGAGAATCGAGACGACGTCGGTCGCCGCGCAGGTCGCGATGGCGGCGAGCAGCGTGTCGAAGGGGCTCGGGGCCGACTTCGAATCGCCGTCGATGCGGAGCCTGGGTCCGCCCGCGCGGTGCGCCTCGAACTCACTCGCACCGACCCAGTCGACCTCTATGTGCGGATGCGGCAGGAGCTTTGCGTCAGCGTTCGGCATGCGTTTCGGCCTTTGCGGGCGGCTCGGCGCTGGCCAGCTGCCGCGCCAACCGCGCCCAGATCCGCTCGCAGCCCGGGCCGGCGAATCCGTGGGCGGCCAGGGCGGCCTTGCCGGCGTCATCGTCGAGCAATCCGGCGCGGCGCAGAACCGCTACCGCACCGCAATAACGGCCGAAGCGCAGCGATTTCCCGAGAGCCGTGGCGTTGCCCGGCGACATGTAATCGGACTGGTCCTCGAGTGCCGTGAGGATGCGGCTCGAGAGCTCCCAGTCGTGCGCGACGCGGTCCGCGACGTGCGCGGCATGACGCTCGACGAGCGTCGCCACCGTGGCCGCATCGGGAGGGACCGCATGCCGGGCGTACTCGTCCATCGCGGCGCGGAACACCAGAATGGTGCCGAGGCCGTGGAGCAGCACCAGCAGCTGCGCGGCGAACGGGTCCTCATCGGCGAGGATCGCTGCGTAGGCTTCCGCGGCATTCGCCGCGTATTGCGTGTGCTCCCAGGTGATATCCGGAAAGCGCTGGAACTGTCCCGAAGCGGTTCTGAACACCGGCTGCAGGAGCGCTGCGGCCATCAGCGAGCGAATGCCGGAGGTCCCGAGAAGGGTCACCGCGCGATCGATACTCTCGACCGGCTGGGAGTTGATGCGATAGAAGGCGCTGTTGGCGAGCCGCAGCAGGTTCCCGGCCAGCGCCGGGTCCTGGGCAATGAGCACCGCGAGCTCGCGCTGCGAGACATTCTCGTCGTTCACCGCCTGCATGAGCTTCGGCAGATGCAGCGGGCGCCGCGGCGCGTATTCGGCCTTGAGGACCGGCCCGGACAGGAGCAGATCCACCGCCGCCGCCACTTCCCGGTGTGCCGGCTCGTCCGCCGGCGGCCGCAGTGGCACCCCGAAAGCAAGCTCGTGCAGTTGCGCCGCGATCTCGGGGGCCGGCTGTGATGCAGGCGGCGGGCTGGCGCGCTCCGCCGCGGGCGCGGGGGTGCGCGGCGCATCCTCGGGATGCGTGCCGCGCCGGCGCCGGCCCGAGAAAGCCAGGGCGCCGAGCGCCACGGAGAGCGCGAGCAGCGCCGCCACGAACAGGATGAATTTCAACATCGCCCCGCGCACGACCCCTCACCCCCAACTGTAGCGGAATCTCTCTCCAATTGAGGAGGTCCGCTCCTTTCTAATTCCCCCGCCGCGCTACCTCGGCGGGAGGCCGACTCCGCGGACGTCAAACACTAGAGTGGCTGCCCGTGCTGGCGGAGGTGGTCCGTGCAATTCCTCCTCTTCGATATCGGCGTTACCCTGGTGTTTCTCGGCGGTTACCGGACGGTCGACATGCTGCAGCGGCGGCGGGCGCTCGCGGTGCCGAGGGCCGCGAGCCGCACGCCCGGCCGGGAACCGCGACCTGCGCCTGGCAGCGAGGGCCCGGCGACCCGGGCGCCGCGCCGGGAGTGGCCGCGGCTCAGCTATCCGAGGTAGCCTCCGGCGGGTGATCGTCCATCTCATCGACGGCACCTACGAGCTGTTTCGTCACTTCTACGGGCTGCGGCGCTTTGCAAAGGGCGAGGACGCTGCCTTCGGCGCCGCCGTCGGGGTACTCAACACCGTTCTCAAGATGATCGAGGAAGGCGCAACCCACCTCGGCGTTGCGACCGACCACGTCATCGAGTCCTTCCGCAACCGCCTGTGGCCGGCATACAAGACCGGCGACGGTGTCGAGCCGGCACTGCTGCGGCAGTTCCAGCCGCTCGAGGATGCGCTCGCCGCCATGGGCGTCGCCGTCTGGCCGATGGTGGAGCTCGAGGCGGACGACGCCCTCGGCTCGGCGGCGCGCATCGCAGCCGGGGATGCCTCCGTCGAGAAGGTCTCGATCTGGAGCCCGGACAAGGACCTCGCGCAATGCGTCAGCGGCGACCGGGTGGTTCAGGTCGACCGCAGGACCAGGGAGATCCGCAACGCCGCCGCAGTGCGCGCGAAATTCGGGGTGGATCCGGAACGGATCCCGGACTTCCTCGCGCTCGTCGGCGACAGCGCCGACGGCTATCCGGGAATGGCCGGCATCGGGCCGGTGAGCGCGGCGCGTCTCATCGGCAGGTACGGCCCGCTCGAGAGCTTCCCGCCTGAGGTCCTCGGCGCGCGTCGCGACCTCGCCCTGCTCTTCAAGCAGCTCGCGACCCTGAGGACCGATGCCGAGCTGTTCTCGGACGCCGAGGCCCTCCGCTGGCGCGGGCCGAGCGCAGAGTTCGCGGCGTGGACGGAGGAATTCGCGAGCCCCCGGCTGCTCGAGCGCAGCCGCAAGGCCGCCGCCGGCCTCGCGGCCACAGCCTCGGAATGAAGCGCGCCGCCGCGGCTGCCGGGTTCGCGCTGCTGTGTTTTGCAGCCAACTCGGTGCTGTGCCGCATGGCACTGCGCAGCGCGCATATCGATCCGGCGAGCTTCACCGCCATTCGCCTGGTCTCGGGCGCCGTGACACTATGGCTCCTCGTGCAACTTGGCCGCCGGCGACCGAGCCCGGGCGGCAGCTGGTGGTCGGCGCTCGCGCTCCTTGCATACGCCATCCCGTTCTCCTTCGCCTACGTGGGGCTCACGACCGGTACGGGCGCGCTGTTGCTCTTCGGCGCCGTGCAGGTGGTGATGCTCGCCGCAGGATTTCATTCCGGCGAGCGTATCGATCGCCTCCTCGTCCTCGGCTGGCTCACGGCGGTCGCGGGGCTGATCCTACTGCTCCTTCCGGGCATCGCCGCGCCGCCGAGCAGAGAGGCATGCTTCATGCTGGTCGCGGGCGTCGCCTGGGCGGTCTACTCGCTCCACGGCCGGCGCTCGACGGATGCGCTCGGCGACACGGCGGGCAACTTCGTGCGCTCGGCTCCGGGCGCGCTGCTCGTCGGCGCGCTGCTCTTCAAGCGCGGCTCCACGGACCCGGCCGGGGTCCTGCTCGCGGCGCTTTCCGGTGCCGTCGCCTCCGGTCTCGGCTACGCCGCCTGGTACACGGCGCTGCCGAGGCTCGGGGCGATCGCCGCGGCGAATGCGCAGCTTTCCGTTCCGGTGGTCGCCGCGCTCGCCGGCGTCGCTCTGTTCGACGAGCCGATCACGGGGCGGCTGGTTGCCGCGGCGGTGCTGGTGCTCGGTGGCACCGCGCTCGCCGTGCGGCGCAGCCTCGCGCTGCGTCCGGCCCGCTGAAGCCTGCGCGCACAGGCGCGCGGTCGCCGAGGACCACGCGGTGCGCCAGACACCGCGCGGGCCTGGGCGAGCGCAACTCCATCCTCAGGCCTTCGGCGTGTAGCTGAACTTCTGCCCCGCTACCGTCGCCTGGTACATCGCCCCTCCCTTGACGATGGTGAAGACCGCCAGTCCCTTGTAGTACCGGCCGGCGGTCAGGGCGTCCTTCTTGCCGCCGCTCGCTTCGGCGCTGGCCCCGGTCGTGCCGATGCTGCCGCCCGCGGCGGCCGTGATCGCCACGGCATTGACGTCGGCGCCGAACTCGAAATTACCCTTGGCGAATTCGTCGAACGCGCGCCGATCCTCGAAGAAGACGATCTGGCTGTAAGCCTGGCCGCCAGCCTGAAAGCCCGCGCTCAGCTGATTCACCGTGGTATTGCCCACGTAGACGCCGTGCACGTACACCCGCCCGCTGCCGTGGGCGCCGCCGACCACCAGGCCGGCCTTGCCGATGGTGGGAAACACCGCGTACCCGTAGCAGTTGTCGAAGAACCGGGCGCTCTCGCCGGCGTTCCTGAAGAGGCTGACCGTATCCGTGTACGGGTTGGCCCAGAGTGCCGGCGCCCACAAGAGCAGCGCAGCCGCCAGCAATTTCGTGAAATGGTGTCGCATGATCCACCTCCTGTGCGCGTTGATTACGGGCCTAGGTTGGCACCCCGGAATTAACCCAGGCTGAACAGCAAGCCAACGCTGGACTGCCGCGGGTCCCCGTGTAGGATTCCGCCTGGCGGGCCTCACCAAAGGGTACACACTCGGCCGGCGAGCGGAGACAGCGCGCCCCCGGGTCCGCGCGGAGGGAAGCTTCTGCATGGCGAGCGTACTCATTGCCGACGATCACGCGATGGTGCGTGCCGGTTTGCGGCGCTGGCTGGAGCAGGACCCGGCGGTCGACACCATCGGCGAGGCCGTGAGCGGCACCGAGACTCTCGAGCGGCTGCGCGACAGCCCCTGGGACGTGGTGGTCCTCGACATCAACATGCCGGACCGCAGCGGCATCGACATCCTGGTGCACATCCGAACCGGCTATCCTCAGACGCGCGTTCTGGTCATCAGCGCCTTCTCGGAGAAGCAGTACGCCATCTACGCGCTGCGCGCAGGGGCCGCCGGCTATCTCGCCAAGGATCAGGCTCCGGAGGACTTCATGCGCGCCATCCATAGTCTGCTCGCCGGCCGGCGCTTCGTGAGCGCAACGCTCGCCGACATGCTGGTGGGCGCGCTCGATGTGCCGGCGGACCAGTCAACCGCCAGGAGACGACGATGATGACGATCGAGCGGCCGAAGGGGCCATCTGGCTCTCCCGATCCGGGCGTTGTGCGGGGATCGGACGAGGCGCGTTACCTGCGCTGGGTAGCGGAGAGGGTTCGCGGCGAGGATTTCTGGATGGCCGTGAAAGAGGACATCCTCGAAGACTTCGCGAACCTGCTGAACCGCGAGCTTCCCGACGAGCTGTGGCACGCGGCTTACGCGCAGCGCGACGGCAGGGACTACCGCATCGCGTTCGAGGCGGTGCTCGAGTGTCTCAAGGAGTATTGCGAGCGGACCCGGCGCGGTTGAGTTGCCGCAGGTGCGGGTGCGGGGCGCGGCGCTTCCACGCTAACATCGCGCATGCATTACTTTCCGCTGGCCACGCCGGCGCTGCTCGGGCTCGCGATGCTGTTCGCGATCGTCGCCGCATTCGTCGCGGCGCGGGTTCTCAGCTTCGCTTCCGCCAGCATGGGACTCGCCCCGACCACGATGATGGGAGTGCTGCTCGCATCGCTCCTCGGCAGCTACGTCAATATCCCGATCGCCTACCTGCCCGAACAGCACATGATCACCCGGGCCGCGGTGACCTACTTCGGTATCCCCTATGTCGTCCCGGTGATGCGCTCCGCGCCGGCGACCGTGCTGGCGATCAACGTGGGCGGCGCGCTGATCCCCATCTGCATGTCGCTGTATCTGATGCTGCGCAATCAGCTCTACACGCTCAGTCTCTGGGGCATCGCCGTCGTGGCGCTCGCCTGTCACCTGCTCGCGACTCCGGTCCCCGGCATCGGCATCGCCGAACCGATCTTCGTTCCGTGCGTGGTCACGACCGTCATGGCGCTGATCCTGTCGCGGCGCCATGCGGGGGCCCTCGCCTATATCTGCGGGAGCCTTGGCACGCTGATCGGCGCAGATCTCACCAACCTCGGCAAGATTCGCGGGCTGGGCGCGCCGGTTGCGTCCATCGGTGGCGCAGGCACCTTCGACGGCATCTTCGTCATCGGACTATTGTCCGTCGTGTACGCAGGCTGGTTCGCCGCCAGGGAAGCGCGGCGCGCCCGCTAGCACGAAATCACCGATGGCACCGGCCACCTCCTGCGGGCAGTCGCTGGGGGTGAAATGGCCTCCCGGGAGAATCACGAGCGGAGCACCGAGCAGCTGCGCGAGCGGACGCGCCACTGTGTCAATGTCGAGGTAACGGTCGTCCCGGCCCCAGAGCACCAGCGAGCGAACCTGAGCGGCGCGCAACGATTCGCCGAGCGATGTGGTCTGAGCGGGATCGAGATCGCGGGCGGCACGGATCAACCGCTCGCCTCCCCCCGTACCCGCCCAGGCGGCAAGCATCGCCCGCAGGTGCAGCGACTTTCCCAGCCGCCGCGTCAGCACTGGAAGCAGCCGCGCCGCTGCCGCGACATCCCAGGCACGAATGCTGCCGATCGCGTCCATGGCCCACTCGGTCTCATATACGCCGTCGAGAATCACGAGTCCCCGTACGCGCCGCGGCGCTGCGACGACCATCAACTGGGCGGCGGCCGACCCTACGTCATGCGCAACGATGAAGGTGCGCTCGATCTTCAGCCGGTCGAGCAGCTCCCACATCCACCGTGCCTGACTCGCCATATCGACACTCGCGCCAGGCCCTGTCGTGGAGGAGCCGTACCCGATGAGATCCGGCGCAACGACGCGATGTCCCTGCGCAACCAGCACCGGCATGACCTGACTCCACAGGTATCGGGTGGCGGGAAAGCCGTGCAGCAGCAGAATGGGAACACCGTCGCCGAGATCGTCGAATTCCACCTCGGAGTCGCTCAGCTGCATCCTGGCGGGACCTACTTGTGCAGATCGTCGACCCAGCGAATGAGCTCGGGAACCTCGACCGGGGTGATGTCGAGGTTGATAACGAGCCCCTGTTGCCCGCTGCGGGCAATCACGCAGTGCAGCTCGAGCTCCTCGCTCGCATTGATCTCCTGGTGGGGAACGAAGGGAGGGACGTAGATGAAATCCCCCGGTCCCGCTTCGGCGATGAACTCCAGCCGCTCGCCCCAGCGCATGCGGGCGACACCGTTGACCACATAGATGACGCTCTCGAGGTCGCCGTGATGGTGGGCTCCGGTCTTCGCCCTGGCATCGATGGTGACGGTCCCGGCCCACAGCTTCGTCGCTCCGGTCTTCTGCGTGGTCACCGCCGCGCGCCGCCGCATGCCGAGAGTCTGGGCGGTCGCATCATCGAGCTCGCCCGAGCGGATGATGCGCACGCCATCGGTGCGCCAGCGCCTCGAAGTGCTGCTCATGGCCGCATGTTACGCCCGCAGCAGGCTGATCGGGGGCGCGAGTGCTCCTAAAGAGAGAGGCGGTGACCGAGCCGAGCGACTAAGGTCCACCCGGATGCGAGCGGGCACGCGAAGGAGACTGGGCTCGTGAAGACCACGGACAACACGATTCTGGTGACCGGCGGCGGATCGGGTATCGGACTCGCGCTCGCCGAGGAATTCTCCAGGCTCGGCAATAAAGTGATCGTCGCCGCCCGGTCGGCACGCCGGCTCGAGGCCGCTGCGCACCACGGGTTCGAACGGCTCAGCGTCGACATGTCCGACGCGCACAGCATCGAGAAGCTGGCGCGCGCCGCCGCCGAGAAGTTCCCGGCTCTCAACGTCGTCATTCACAACGCGGGCGTCATGAAGAATGAGAACCTGCGGACCACGAATACCGCGGCCATCGCGCTCGAGACGGTCGCGACCAATCTCACCGGCCCGATGCTGCTGACGAACGCCCTGCTGCCACATCTGCTGAAGCAGCCGCAGGCGACCATCATGACGGTCTCGTCCGGGCTGGCCTTCGTGCCGCTGGCGATGACTCCGAGCTACTCCGCGAGCAAGGCGGCCATCCACTCCTACACGCAGAGTCTGCGCTATCAGCTGCGCGGGACGCGCGTCGCGGTCATCGAGCTCGTACCCCCGTACGTGCAGACGGGGCTCATGGGCAGCCGCCAGGCGAACGATCCGGCTGCCATGCCGCTGCGCGAGTTCATCGCGGAGGTGATGGCCATTCTCGACAGCCAGCCGGACGTAGCCGAGATCCTGGTGCAGAGGGTTCACGCCCTGCGCTTCGCCGCGAGCGAGGGGCCCGCGAAGTACGAGACCTTCTGGCGGGAACTGAACGATCGCATCAGCGCCGCCCGGGCGCAGGAGTTCTGACGTGCCGCTGGCTCCCTGCGCGATCAGGCAGCCAACGGCTCGAAATCGCGCCGCAGCCGCCGCGCCGCCGCCAGGAACAATCCGGCGGCGAGAACATAGAACACCGTGCCCCCGAGGATCGCATAGCGCAGCGAGCTGCTGCCGAACCTTGCGGCCAGCTGATCCGAGGCGAACCCGATGATCAGGGCGCCGAGCCCCAGCCCGAGCAGATTGTTGATGAAGAGGAAGGTGGCGGAGGCCAGCGAGCGCATGGCCGGCGGCACCAGCTGTTGAATGGCCGTGATCACCGGGCCCAGCCATACGAGCTGCAGTGCCGCCGGCACCAGGAAGCACACAAACGCGGCCGGTCCCATCGGCAGCGTGGTGCCGAGCGCGTAGCAGGGAAGAATGCCCAGGAACGCCAGCGCCGGCACCAGGGCGTAGGCGCGCCGATCGCGCACGCTCAAGCGGTCGGCGAGGTAGCTGCCGAGAAGAATACCCGGCACGCCACCGCAGAGCAGCAGCGCGCCGAGCAGCCGCGACACCGCGAGCACACTCATGCCTTCGCTGCGCATGAAGAACGAAGGCAGCCAGAAGAGCAGCCCGTACCCCATGAGCGAGCCGCAACCGGCTCCCAGAGACAACAGCCAGAAGGCCGGTTTGCCCGCGAGGGTGAGCCAAACCTGCCTGAGCGGCGGCGCGGCGCGAGCGGCCGCCGCCGCATCGAATCTTCCCCGTTCGGGCTCCCGGACCGTCAGCAGGAACAGCGGCCCAATCAATAACCCCGCGCCGCCGAGCCACAGGAAGGCCGCCCGCCATGTGTACGCGGTGATCAGATAGCCGCCGAGCAGGTAGCCGAGCGCGCTGCCGAGCGGAATGCCGAGCGAGAACACGCCGAGGGCCCGCGCCCGCCAGCCGGACCGGAAGTAGTCCGCGATCAGCGCATACGCGGGGGCCGCTCCGCCCGCCTCCCCCACCCCGACACCGAGCCGCGCAAGAAACAAGGTGACGAAGCTGTGGGCAGACCCGGTGAGCGCCGTGAACAGGCTCCAGCAGACGAGCGCCGCGGTCATGATGCGCACGCGACTCGCGCGATCGGCCCACCATCCGACCGGGATGCCGAGGGCCGTGTAGAAGAGCGCGAAGGCAGTACCCCCGATCAGCCCGAGCTGGACGTCGCTCAGGTGCAGCTCCGACTTGATCGGTACGACCAGGATGCCGAGCACGATACGATCGACGAAGTTCGTGATATAGACGAGAGTGAGGACTGTCAGCACGTAGAACGAATAGCGCGCACCGGCGGCGGCGCGCGAGTGCTGGATGCCGTGGGGCGCAGCCTTCGCCGGCGAGGGAGAGGAGTCGAGCATGGCGCCTGGGAGGTGGAACCGGTGGCCTATTTAGGTATGTGTGAGGATCTCAATCTCCAGAAACCGGAACTCGAAGGCATTGGGGTTGAGCACGTTGTGCGCTACACCCTGCCTGCGGGCATACGCAACGCCACTGGTCAGCTGCACCTCGCTCGCAGTCGCGCCGTCCTCGAGGCGCAGCTTCCCGGTGGTCAGGGGCACCACTACGTAATCGCAAGCGTGAACGTGATGGCCGGTCTCCGCGCCGGGCGCAAATCGCCACTCGGTCACCTTCACCCATTCATTCTCGACCTGAACGTGTGCCGTCGCTCTCACCGATCACTCCTGCATCAGCACGGATGAAAGTCTCTTAAGTATGCCCCGAAGACCTGGCTCGCTGGTATCTGGCGCCGCTGCGATGATCTCGCTGGCGCTGTCGGTTTCGTCCGCTCAGGCCGCCGACCTCAGGAACACGGTGCGCGCCTGGCGCAGCGCCCACGAGCGGACCATCGTCACCGAATTCGTGACGCTGCTCTCCCTGCCGAACGTGGCGACCAACATAGCGGACGTGGACAGGAACGCGCTCTACATCGAGGACCAACTGAGAGCGCGCGGCCTTGAAACTCGGTTGCTGAGAGCCGCGCCCGGTACGCCCGCCGCGGTGTTCGGCGCGAGGAAGGTCCCGGGAGCCAGACGAACGGTGATCTTCTACGCCCACTACGACGGACAGCCGGTCGGACAGAAGGGCTGGATCAGCAGCCCGTTTCAGCCGTCGATGCGCAGCGCTCTTCCCGAAGCGAAGCCGATCGACTGGCAAGGCGGCGCGAGTCCGCTCGATCCTGACTGGAGACTGTTCGCCCGCTCGGCGGGGGACGACAAGGCATCGATTCAGGCCATGCTCTCAGCGCTCGACGCACTGCAAGCCGCGCACGTCGAGCCGACAGTGAATATCAAGCTGCTCTATGAAGGCGAGGAAGAACAGGGCTCGCCGCACTTCGCCGCACTGGTGGCCCGCAACCTCGACCTGCTGCACGGCGACCTTCTGATCATGGGTGACGGGCCAATGCATCAGAGCGGCAAGCAGATGGTCAACTTCGGCAATCGCGGTATAGCGAGCTTCACACTCACCGTCTACGGAGCGACCAGGCCCCTTCACGACGGCCATTACGGGAGTTGGGCCCCCAGTCCCGCGGTGATGATGGCCCATCTCATCGCCGGCCTTCGCGATGAGGATGGTCACATCCTGATCCCGCATTTCTACGACGATGTTGCGCCGGTCAGCCCGGCGGACCAGGCGGCGCTGGCGGCCATGCCGCCGGTCGAGGACGACCTGAAGCGTGCGCTCGGGCTCGGGCGCACCGTCGGCCCCGCGCGCCTCGCCAACGGATATCTCGAGCCCACACTGAACGTGCGCGCCATCCATGTGGGGGACGACGAGGGCCCGTCCGCCGCCAATGCCCTGGCGACTCAGGCCGACGCTTCCCTCGATTTTCGCCTGGCGCCAGGCGAGACACCCGCGCATACGCGCGAGCTGCTCGAGACTTACCTCGCTCAACAGGGCTGGCTCATCGTGCGGGAAGACCCGGACCTCAAGATCCGCCTCTCGCACCCCAGGATCGTCAAGGTCATCTGGGACGAAGGCGGCTCGATCGCCACCAAGACGGCCCTGGACCTGCCGGCCTCCAGGGCGGTGGTCGCCTCGATCGGCCGCACGGTGGGGTATCAGCCGATTACCCTGCCGATCGTGGGAGCAAGCTCCGGCATGGCCGACATCGTGAATCAACTCCACATTCCGATGGCTGGCGTCAGTATCGCCAACTATGACGACAACCAGCACGCGCAGAACGAGAACCTGCGGCTCGGGAATCTGTGGGACGGGATCGAGGTCTATGCGGGCCTGCTGGCGGACCTGAGCTGGTGAGCCGCTGGTCGTCGCAACGCTCGCTCCGTCTCAATGCTCGCGGTCCGGGCCCCAGGGATTGTGGCGCTTGATGCGCCAGAGCCCATTGGCGACGAACACCTTGTCGGCGCCCATCGTCCCGCTGACAGCCAGGGTGTGCCCGACTGCGCCGGTGTCGGAACTGGCCGATGGCACCACTTTCGAGACGTCGACCGTCAGGCGCGAGCCGTTGCGCAGCTCCAGCTCGACACGGCGCTCCTCGACCTTGCGGATCGTCCCCCAGTAGAGAGGCCCGGACGCCGGAATGAGGGATGCCGCGGGTGCGGGCGGATGGGCCCTGTGCTCCTCGGGGTGCCCGTGCGGGTGCTCATGGTCGAGCAGTCCGAAGATCTGCAGCTCCCGGTAGCTCGCCACGTAGACGCGCCCGTTGGCGACCATCGGCACGATATTCGCATTGCCGCCGTTGTTGGGCCAGCTTCCGGCTTCTCCGGCCCAAAGCGCCGGGAGCGCGCCTGCCGCTGCCTTCGCATCGAAGGCGTACAACTGCAGGTGGCTGTCGTTGCCGATAGCGTGGCTGACGGCCCAGATGATCGCGGAATCGTTGTGTGTCCCATTTGACGACACGGAAGTCAGGAAGCCCCCGTCCTGGCCGGCATCGATTGCAGCGGCCCCTTCCTGAGAGAGTGCCGGTGAAGCTGCCGTGTTCACCTTCCACACGCGTACCTGGTTGCCGCCGCTGGAAACGACGCGACCGGCGCCGTCATGGCCTTCGAAGTACGAGGGCCCGCACCAGCATTCGTCGACCGGGACGCTGAGTGATTTGTTCGGGCTGTTGAAGCCGCCCATCTTGCCGGTGTCGCGGTTCATGATGAAGAGGTTGCCCTCCTTGCCCGCGGCGACGACCAGGTGCGGCATCGGCCCCGGCTGGTCGGGAAGCACGAGCGCACCGCCCGAGCCGAAGTCCGTGTCTCCTCCATCGAGTCCATTCTCATCGGCCGGCGTGAAGAAATCGTCGACCTTGTCGAGCTGAGCGGAGAGCTTGATGACGCTCTCCGCGAGGTTCCACGTGCTGTCGTAGATCCCCGGTGTCGTGTTGCCGGTCGTCAAGTAGATATGACCCTTTTCATCCGACGCGAGTCCGAAGCCCGACATCCAGATCGAGCTCAGGTAACACGGATGATTGCTCGTCCACGGCGAGTGGTGATAGCAGTCGAAGGTGGAGGACGGAGCCAGGACCTTGTCCGGCAGCTCGCTGTGGACGAGAGCCTTCAGAGTCGCCTGCCTCCAGCCGAGCACCCAGCCGCGCGATTGCGCGGCCTTGAAGTCGCAGAACGAGCCAAAGCCGGCGTATATATTGCCGTTGGCCTGCAACAGGGCGGGACGCTGACGCTGCACGCTGGAATCGAAGCCATAGCTCGATCCATTCTTCAGAGTGTTCGTCGCGGTGACCTGGATCGGCGAGTGCGGCTTGTCGTTCAGGGTCGAAAGGTCGAGTGCATGAAGCTCGTGCACTGGCGAGGAGCCGGACATCCTGTAGGCGATGAGATACAGGGTACGGGTCGCCACGTCGATCGTCGGCGTGCCGTTGATTCCGACGACGTTGCCATTGTTCTCGCAGTTCAAGGGACGCGGCACGGGTGTGCCGAGGTGACGGCTCTTGAGCACGGCGCCGGATTCGGCGTCGATCGCATATACCGTGTCGTTCTCCGTGACTACATAAACCACGTCGTGCCGGTGGTGGTCGATCTCGACATCGTCGACCAGCAGCGGCTCGGCGTCGACCTGGTCCTCCGGATCGGCGAGCACGACGCTCTTTAGCCAACCGAAACTCGTCTGGTTGACCGTGTGCGGCGACAGTATGTGCTCGTGCCGGTTCCAGCCGGTACGACGAGCGTCGTTGTGATAGGTGACGACTCGGGCGCGCCCGTGGTCGTCGCGGTCGCCGTGATCGCGGTCGCCCCCCCGGTCGTGGTCTCCACCGCGGTCCTGTTCCTGAGCGGCAGAGGATGCATACAGAACGGTTGCTCCGCAGAGCACTGAGCACATTGCAGTCGCCGCAATGGCACGCCAACCTCGTCCGCTCAAGATCATGACGCCCCCCCTCCGACCCCTAACTCAGCAGATCCAGCGCACCCGCATCAGGGCTTACGTATTCTTCTGTCTGCTCGGACGAAAAAATCTCAGCGCGGGCGAGAGACGGAAGTCAAGCGGGAACTACTGCTATGCAACAGCCTGGCGTACCTGCGCGCCGCGAGCTGCGTTGACCCATAGGGCCCCGGTCATCTTGGCGTGATCGTATGGCATAGCCATTCAGCCCGAGCTTTCTGCGTAGACATCCTTGAACGCCAGCGGCCTGGACTTACTTTCGTCCAGGGGGACGACCCTTCTTCAGATGATCACAGTTCCTCGGGGATGACACGCGCCACGGCATCGCCAATGTTGGTTCGCGTTCCAACGCCCACCTCCCCCAGGCGCATGTATTCGTCGAAGATCTGATAGTGGACGACGTCGCGAAACCTCAACTGCCGCTCCACCGGCCAGTCGGTGAAGCTCTCCTCGGCGCGCCTGACGATTTCAGCCGCTCTGATGGCCGGCTCAGGGCCCAGACGACGAGCGATTACTGCTTCGTACAAGGCCCGCCCTTTCAGCTCTGGGTGCTCTCGCTGCTCACGCCGGTATAGGTTCAGCAGTTGCTCGCTTGCTTCTCTGGCGTAACGCCGTTCGGAATGGGCGGCGAGCACGCCGATATTGCGCGAGAGCCAACGCACCGTGACCTTCCCCCTAGCACTTCTCGACGAGACCGGTGCCGCATTTTAACGACACCCCCGGCCGATACCTGAACGGTGCCTGAACGGCTGGCGTTCCCAAATTGCGCTGTGACGCCAAGTGAAGACAGGTGGCGCTAGGTAGCGGGGCGGGTGTCAGATGGTGCGATGCGCAAATGCGCGCGGCGCCAGCACGCAGTAGCCGCTGACGCCAACCCAACAATGGAGGGAGCGACCATGTTCAGGATCAGGGGATTTCTCGTAGCTGCCGCAATTGGAGTCTTGGCCGTCGCGTGTGGCGGGAGCGGCTCGTCCAACATGAGCTCTTCCCCGACGGGGATGAGCGGGGTCATGGCAAGCGGGACCATCACCGGCTTCGGCAGCATCTTCGTGAACGGAACTGAGTTCCAGACCACGAATGCCATCATTCGCAAGAACGGACAGACCGTCGCCCAATCACAGCTCGCGGTCGGTGAAGTCGCGCGCATCAAGGGTCAGAAGGACGGCGCCAACGGCCAGGGAACCGCCGAGGAGGTCGACGTCGACGACGCCGTCGCCGGCCCCATCAGCGCGATCGATACCACCAACAATGTGGTCACCGTGCTCGCGCAAATGGTGAAGATCAACGCGGGCACCTCCTTCAGCAAGGACATCCAGCCCGCTGACATCACGGGCCTCAAGGTGGGCGACACGATCCGTGTCGACGGATTCACCGACTCGAGCGGCGACATCGTCGCCACACGCATTGAGCTCGGCAGCTCGAGCTCACC
This sequence comes from Gammaproteobacteria bacterium, assembly GCA_027307325.1. Lineage (GTDB taxonomy): Bacteria > Pseudomonadota > Gammaproteobacteria > Steroidobacterales > Steroidobacteraceae > 13-2-20CM-66-19. The sequence goes on from DAHUXE010000147.1 coordinate 56,135, forward strand.
GCTGCAGGTGATGGGCACCGTGATGAATCTCAACTCGATGAGCCACACGTTCATGATCAATGCCCTTAACGTCGACTATTCGAGCGCCAACCTCAGCGGCTTCTCGAGCGGTGCGCCGAGCAATGGCGATGTGGTGGAGGTTCAGGGCATGACCTTCGACATCACGAGCACGACGCTCATGGCTCAGAGCGTCGCTCGGAAAATGACCGACCAGGAAGAAGCTGGCGGCGACGACATGGAGCGTGAGGGCCTCATTACCCGCTTCGCCTCGGCCACGGATTTCGATGTCGCCGGCAAGCCGGTCACGACGACCAGCTCCACAGTCTATCGCAACGGCACCGCCGCCGACCTCGCCCTCAACGTCAAGGTCGAGGTCGAGGGCATGCTCAACAGCTCGAGCGTCCTGCTCGCATCGACCGTCAGCTTCGAGCACAACGGTGCCATCGAGCTGGAGGCCCAGGCGTCGGCGGTTGATGCAACCACCGGCACGGTCACTTTGCTGGGCGTGCAAGTGACGGTCAATTCGATGACGCGTTTCGAGGATGAGAGCTCCGCTCAGGTGCAGAGCTTCAACCTGACGAACGTGAGCGTCGGCGACACCCTACGGGTGCGCGGCTACCAGAGCCCTGCCGGCAGCAACATGGTCACGGCCACACAGCTTGAGCGTGTGGCACCGACCACCACGGTCATCGTGGAGGGGCCTTTCGTGGCGGCCACTTCGCCTGACTTTACGATCCTCGGGATTACGATCGACGCTTCGTCGGCAACCATTAGTGCCGGTTGGGATATGACCCTGACCCTCGCGCAGTTCCTGACCCAGGCAGTCGGTCAAGGGGTGAAGGCCGAGGGAACCCTCTCTGGATCGGTCGTGACGGCGAGCACCATTCGTATCGATAACGAGAGTGGCGACGAGGACTAGAGCCTCGGCGGCGGTCGTGCCTGCGCATGACCGCCGCCGCAGTTGGCGATCTGGCTTGCGCACCGAACATGTCGGCGCAAGTGCCGACGAATTGAAATGTCCGGTCGTGGCTGTCGTGTCACGGATGGTGACTAGCGGACACAGCCAGTTCCATTGATGCTCGTAAGCTATTGGTCGGAGCGCCGAGATTTGAACTCGGGACCCCTTGCACCCCATTTAGTCGCATTTGACGCTTAACGTTAAACGTTATACCGTTCCACGGTGATCAAGAGCTTCAAGTGCTCCGACACCCGCAAGCTCTT
>DAHUXE010000151.1 GCA_027307325.1 Gammaproteobacteria bacterium
GTACGGGTTCGCGCACGAGTCGGGGAAGCGCACCTCGATGCGCCGCGCTTTCGGCGAGGACACCCACGGGATGCGGATCGAGGCGGAGCGGTTGCGCGCCGAGTAGGCGAGCAGCGTCGGCGCCTCGAAGCCGGGCACCAGGCGCTTGTAGCTGTTGGTGCCGGGGTTGGTGATGGCGTTCAGCGCCTTGGCGTGCTTGATGATGCCGCCGATGTAATAGAGCGCGAGATCGGAGAGCCCGCCGTACTTGTCGCCGGCAAACAGCGCCCGCCCCTCCTTCTGCAGCGACTGGTGCACGTGCATGCCGTTGCCGTTGTCGCCGACTAAGGGCTTCGGCATGAAGGTCGCGGTCTTGCCGTAGCCGTGGGCGACGTTGTGGATGCAGTACTTGAGGATCTGCACCTGGTCGGCCTTCTGCACCAGGGTCCCCGCGCCGACGCCGATCTCGGACTGACCGCCGGTGGCCACCTCGTGGTGATGCACCTCGACCTTGAGCCCCATCTCCTCGAGCGCGAGACACATTGCCGAGCGGATGTCCTGGAAGGCATCGACCGGCGGCACCGGGAAATAGCCGCCCTTCACGCCGGGACGGTGGCCCTTGTTGCCCTCCTGGTACTCGCGCTCGGAGTTCCAGGCGCCCTGCACCGAGTCGATCGAGTAGAAGGAGCCGTTCATCTCGTTGCCGAAGCGCACGCTGTCGAAGATGAAGAACTCGTTCTCGGGCCCGAAGAGGGCGTAGTCGGCGATACCGGTGGACTTGAGGTACGCCTCGGCGCGCTTGGCGAGCGAGCGCGGGTCGCGCTCGTAGCCCTGCATGGTGGCGGGCTCGATCACGTCGCAGCGGACGTCGACCGTCGTCTCCTCGAAGAACGGATCGATGACGGCGGTCGCCGCTTCGGGCATCAGGATCATGTCCGACTCGTTGATGCCCTTCCATCCGGCGATGCTCGAGCCGTCGAACATCTTGCCGTCGCGGAAGAAGTCCTCGTCGACGAGGCGCGCCGGAATCGTCACGTGCTGCTCCTTGCCGCGCGTGTCCGTGAAGCGCAGGTCCGCGAACTTCACCTGCTTTTCTTTGATGAGCCTGATCACATCACTCGGTGTCATATCGCCTCCGCAGAAATTGGGGTCGGGCGGGCTACCGCCTCTTGAAGTCCTCGAGCCATTGCAGCCCCTGTGCCATGGGGACAGGGGCGTGAAATCAAGCAGTTAGCGGACATTCTGAAGTCCTGTTGCACCATTTGAGTGCGTCAGAAATGGATTATTGCACTCTGTGGGTGCGGGCAACAACGGGGTTTCGGTAGTTTTCTGGCGGCGAGACCAGGCTGCACGATTGTGGTGCAGGAAGTGGAGTGCCTCCTGCGGGGCCACCCCGATGCCGACTCGAGGCGCTGCGCCGCGCGCAACTGTCGCGGGTCCGCGCCTTCCTCCGCGCCTCCGACGTGGGGCGCGCCGTATACTCGCGCGCTCTTTTCGGTCTCGGATCTTTCCGCATGGCCTCCGGTCGCTCGAGAAAAAACGCCCGCGCGCCGCGCACCTTCCAGGAGCTGATCTTCGCGCTCCAGGAGTACTGGTCCGCCCGCGGCTGCCTGATCCTGCAGCCCTACGACATGGAGGTGGGCGCCGGCACGTTCCACACGGCAACGTTTCTGCGCGCGGTGGGGCCGGAGCCCTGGAGTGCCGCCTACGTGCAGCCCTCGCGGCGGCCCACCGACGGCCGCTACGGCGAGAATCCGTTCCGCCTGCAGCACTACTACCAGTACCAGGTGGCGATGAAGCCCTCGCCGCCCGGGATTCTCGATCTGTACCTCGGAAGTCTCGCGGCGCTCGGCCTCGATCCGCTCACGCACGACGTGCGCTTCGTCGAGGACAACTGGGAGTCGCCCACGCTCGGCGCCTGGGGCCTCGGCTGGGAGGTGTGGCTGAACGGCATGGAGATCACGCAGTTCACCTACTTTCAGCAGGTCGGCGGCCTCGACTGCCGCCCGGTCACGGGCGAGATCACCTACGGGCTCGAGCGGCTCGCGATGTACCTGCAGGGCGTCGAGAGCATCTACGACATCGTGGTCACACGCACGGATTCGGGCAGCGTGACCTACGGCGATGTCTTCCGGCAGAACGAGGCCGAGCAATCGGCCTACAACTTCGAGCACGCGGATGTGCCGACGCTGCTCAGGCATTTCGAGGATCACGAGCGCGAGTGCCAGCGGCTGCTCGCCGCGAAGCTCGCGCTGCCCGCGTACGAGCAGGTACTGAAGGCCTCGCACACCTTCAATCTGCTCGATGCGCGGCGCGCGATCTCGGTGACCGAGCGGCAGCGCTACATCCTGCGGGTGCGCACGCTCGCGAGCGGCGTCGCCAAGGCCTACCTCGAGAGCCGGGAGAAGCTCGGCTTCCCGCTGCTGAAGGACAAGCCCGCGGCGGGCCGCGGCGGCACTGAGCCCGGGGCCGCGGCATGAAGGCGCGCAAGGCGTCCAAGGGCGCGAAGCCTGCCGCGACGGCGCGCGCCGCAGGCAGGGCGCGGAGCGGGGCGGGGCCGCGCGATTTTCTCTTCGAGATCGGCACCGAGGAGCTGCCGCCGAAGGCGCTCCTCGGCCTCTCGCAGGCACTGGTCGCCGCGCTCGGCGCCGGGCTCGACAAGGCGGGTCTCGCGCACGGAGAGCTCGCCGGCTTTGCCACCCCGCGGCGGCTCGCCGTGCAGGTGAAGCGCCTCGCGGCGCGGCAGCCCGAGCAGCAGCTGCGGCGCAAGGGGCCGCCGGTGTCGGCGGCCTTCGATGCGGCGGGCAAGCCGACGCGCGCCGCGCTCGCCTTCGCCGCGAGCTGCGGCACGGAGGTCGCAAAGCTCGCTCGCATCGAGGAGGGCAAGGGGACGTTCCTCTACTTCACCGGCGCGCGCGCCGGGAGCCGTGCGGTCGAACTCCTGCCGGGGATCGTGCAGGCGGCGCTCGATGCGCTTCCCATTCCGCGCCGCATGCACTGGGGGTCCGGCACCGCGCTCTTCGTGCGCCCGGTGCACTGGCTGGTGATGCTCTATGGGAATGAGGTCGTGCCGGCGACGCTGCTCGAGGTGAGGAGCGGCCGCGACACGCGCGGACACCGCTTCCTCGCGCCCGGGCCGCTCGCCATCGCCGCCCCCGACCGCTACGAGCGCACGCTGCGCGAGCGGGGCTTCGTGCTCGCCGATTTCGCCGCGCGCCGCGCCCGCATCCGCAGCGAGGTGACCGCGCTCGCCCGCGACGCCGGCGGGCGCGCGCTGCTGCGCGAGACGCTGCTCGATGAAGTCACGGCGCTCACCGAGTGGCCGGTGGCGCTCGCGGGGAAATTCGAGGCGCGCTTCCTCGAGCTCCCGCGCGAGGTCCTCACCGCGACGCTCGAGGATCACCAGCGTTACTTTGCGGTCGAGGACGCCGAGCGGCGCTTGCTGCCGTGCTTCATCGCGGTCGCGAACATCGCGAGCCGCGACCCCGGCAAGGTGCGCGCGGGAAACGAGCGCGTGGTGCGCCCGCGCCTCGCGGATGCCGCCTTCTTCTTCGGGCAGGACCGCCGCCAGCCGCTCGGCGCGCGCGTGGCAGCTCTCGATGCCGTGACCTATCAGGCGCGCCTCGGCTCCCTCGGCGACAAGACCCGGCGGGTGCGCGCGCTCGCCGCCGCGCTGGCCGCGACGGCCGGCGCGCCCGAGGGTGAGGCACGGCGCGCCGCCGAGCTCTGCAAGTGCGATCTCCTCAGCGCCATGGTCGGGGAGTTCCCCGAGCTCCAGGGCGTCATGGGCAGCTACTACGCTGCCGCCGACGGCGAGCCGCCCGAGGTCGCCGCCGCGATCCGCGAGCATTACCTGCCGCGCGGGGCGGGCGATGAGCTGCCGGCGAGCGGCGTCGGCCTCGCGCTCGCGCTCGCCGACAAGCTCGACACGCTCGCCGGTATCTTCGCGATCGGTGAGAAACCGACCGGCGCCAAGGATCCGTTTGCGCTGCGCCGCGCGGCGCTCGGCGTGCAGCGCATTCTGATCGAGAAGAGCCTCGATCTCGATCTGCCCGAATGCCTCGGCCGGGCGGTCGCGGCGGTGCAGGCCGACATCGCGCGGCGGAGCGAAGGCGCCCAGGGTGCGGCCGCAAAGCCCATCCCGCCCGTGGCAGAGATCGTCGGCGAGGTCTACGACTTCCTGATGGAGCGGCTGCGTGCCTACTACCTCGAGCAGACGCCGGCGACGCTCCCCGGCAGGGCCACCGTGACCGGGGAAATGTTCGATGCCGTGCTCGCGGCGCGGCCCGCATCGCCCCTCGACTTCGACGCCCGCCTGAAGGCGCTCAGCACCTTCCTCGAGCTCCCCGAGGCGGCCAGCCTCACCGCCGCCAACAAGCGCATCGCCACCATCCTGCGCAAGGCGCCGGGGGCGGCGCCCGCGCAGGTCGACGTGGCGCAGCTGCGCGTGGTCGAGGAGGTGCGGCTCTTCGATGCGATGCGCTCGCTCCGCGATGCGGTCGCCGAGGCCACGGCGCGGCGCGAGTACACCGGAGCGCTCGGCCGCCTGGCGCAGCTGCGGCCGGCGGTCGATGCCTTCTTCGACCAGGTCATGGTGATGGACGAGGACCCGGTGCTACGCGCCAACCGGCTCGCCCTGCTCGCGCAGCTGCGCGGGCTGTTCGCCGGCGTCGCGGATCTCTCGCGGCTGCCCGGTTGAGCCCGCCGAGCCCAAGCGAGGCGCAGGGCACGCCACGGCGCCCGGCGGCGCTCCAGGCGCTCGGGTCGCTCTTCTTCACGGCGTTTCTCTTCGCGTGGACGTTCTGCTACGCGATCGTGTTCGTGCTCGCCTGCGCCGTGCTGCCCTTTCCCCGGCGCTTTCCGCTCGCGCGCTTCTGGGCGGCGACGCTTCTCGCGGTGCTGAGGTGGAGCTGCGGACTCGACTACCGGGTCGAGGGGGCGCCGCTGCCGGAGGGCTCCCACGTCGCCCTCTGGAAGCACTCTTCGTCCTGGGAAACGATCGCCATGATGTTTCTCTTCCCGCGCCAGGTATGGGTGCTCAAGCGCGAGCTCCTGTGGATCCCGGTAGTCGGCATCGGCGTGCGGCAGATGCACGCGATCGCCATCGACCGCAAGGCGGGACACAGTGCGGTCGCGCAGGTCATCGAGCAGGGCAAGGACCGGATCGCCGAAGGCGACTGGGTGATGATCTTCCCCGAGGGCACGCGCATGCCGCCCGGCGGGACGCGCCGCTACGGCGTGAGCGGCACGCTGCTCGCTGCCGAAGCCGGCAGGCTCATCGTGCCGGTCGCACACAACGCCGGACACTACTGGCCGCGGCGCGGACTCATGAAGAAGCCCGGTACGGTGCGCGTCGTCATCGGCGCGCCGGTCGTCGCCGCGGGACGCGATGCGCGCGCCGTCAATGAACAGATACAGGCGTGGGTCGAGGCAACGGTGAAGAGGCTCACGCCCGGCTAGCGAAGGGCTCCGCTGAGCTATTGTCTCTTATGAGCGTCGATAAGCTCAGAATATGATTTACTGTATCTCCAGCGGCTCAGTATGCCCACCCGCGGGGGGAGGTCGCATCTCTCGAAGCCTCCGCCGCTACGTTGGCGGCGGTACTTTGTCGACCGTAGCCGCCGCAGTCTCTCGTCCCGCGTGAGGCGTCTGCGCCGACGGTGACCACGGCCTTGCCGTCGATGGTTGGCGCTTCGTCAATCAGGGCGTGTGCTGCCGACGCATCGACAGCGTCAACAGCGCCAACGAGCAACTTCGTGAAAGCGTCCTCGTCGCAGGTCCTGCTGGCATCGAGAATCGCCGCGAGCAGTTCATCGGGAATGCCCGGGCAGCGCTGGCTGCGTCGTGTTTTTCTTCGGCGGCGGTCCACTCTTTGTCGAAGTCGCCTTGCGTCAGGCTGAGGGCCGGCCTCGAGTCGGCTCAAGTACTCACGAATCGTCGAGCCTCGCTCGCACGAGCCGCTTCAGGTCGGTGAGGCCGACACCTGGGATGTCGCGGCGCGCGGATGGACAGAGCTCATTCCAAAGCGGGCGCTGAGGCGGCTCTTCGACCAGCAAAGCGGGATCGAGTCAGGCCACGGGACGGGCGGTTCCCAGCGAGGACGCGCTCTCGGGGGCCTAGCTCGACGCACCGGAGACAAGGTGGGTCTCGTTCCACGTGGAACACACCGGCTAGCTACACCCAAGTCAAAGCACCATTGCACCACTTCGCCTGGCTGCACGGCGGCCGCACCGGCGGCCACGGGCTGACCGGACTCGAGAGCACTCGCGTGGCAGACGCTTTCGGGCCCGGGCATGGCTTCGGGCTCACCGCGCCGGTCGCGTACGCGAGGGTGCGGCTCTGGCCCCGCACGGGCGGGCATTGCACCGCGTAGCTGCGGGTGCCGGCGGCGAGAGCGCCGTGGCGCCTCGCATGGATCCGCCGCCCAACGGCCACTGAGGCACCAATCAAAAGTCACCGGGAACCACTTCCTGCAGCGGTGCTCGGGGAGCCGAGCTTTCGCAACGGGTACTTCTTAAGGCGTTCTCTGAAGGGTCATTTCCCGGCCCCGGCACACACGGGCTCCTGTCGGCGTGAGTGCAGTCCTATAGCTCCATTGGCTCTTTAGAGAGTCACTGAATGGGAGTCTCGCCAAGATTAGTGCTGTTATGCGGTTAAATCGGCCCGGAGCCCGCTCCATCTGAGGGCCCTTGTTCCACGTGGAACATCCCGGCTGGCCATCGAACCACCCGCGCAGGCGCACCGGCCGGCCGGGCTACCTGGAGGCCTCAGACGTCGAGGTTGGTCACGGAGAGCGCGTTCTTCTCGATGAACTCGCGCCGCGGCTCGACCTGGTCTCCCATGAGCGTCGTGAAGATATCGTCCGCGGTCACCGCGTCGTCGATCTTCACCTGCATGAGGCGGCGCGTCTGCGGATTGATGGTCGTCTCCCAGAGCTGCTCCGGGTTCATCTCGCCGAGGCCCTTGTAGCGCTGGATGCTCTGACCCTTCTTCGCCTGCTCGAAGAGCCACTTCATCGCCTCCTTGAAGGAGCCGATCTCCTGGCGTTCGCCACCGCGAGTCGCGAAGGCGCCCTCGCCGATGAGCCCCGCAAGCGTGCGTGCGAGCTCGGCGATGCGTTGGTACTCCGCGGACTCGAAGAACTCCCTTGGCAGATACTTCTGACCTGAAGTGCCGTGCTCGGTCTTGTGCACCATGACGCGGGTGCCCTGGCCCGGGCTCGCGGCGCGCACCTCGATGCGGTAGCTGCGGGTGCCGTCCGCCAGTGCATTGAGCCGCCCGTTGAGATCCGCCGCCCAGCCACGCAGCCACTCGGCGCGATCGAAGTCCGACGGCTTCACTTCCGGCATGTAGATCAGCTGTTCGAGCAGGCGATCGTCATACCGGCGCGACCAGCGCTTGATGATCGCCTGCACCTCCATGTACTTGCGTGCCAGGAGCTCGAGTGACGACCCCGAGAGCGGCGGCGCCGCGGAGTTCACGTGCAGCCCGGCGTTCTCGAGCGCCGACGTGAGGAGCAGCTGATTGAGCTCGTTGTCGTCCTTGACGTAGGACTCCTGCTTGCCGCGCTTGATCTTGTAGAGCGGCGGTTGCGCGATGTAGATGTGGCCGCGCTCGATGAGCTCCGGCATCTGCCGGTAGAAGAACGTGAGGAGGAGCGTCCGGATGTGGCTGCCGTCGACATCCGCGTCCGTCATGAGACAGATGCGGTGATAGCGCAGCTTCTCGATGTCGAAGTCGTCGCGCCCGATGCCCGTGCCGAGCGCCGTGATGAGCGTACCGACTTCCGCCGAGGACAGCATCTTGTCGAAGCGCGCGCGCTCGACGTTCAGGATCTTGCCCTTGAGCGGCAGGATCGCCTGCGTACGCCGGTCGCGCCCCTGCTTGGCGGAGCCACCGGCGGAGTCGCCCTCGACGATGAAAATCTCCGAGAGCGCCGGATCCTTCTCCTGGCAGTCGGCGAGCTTGCCCGGGAGACCGGCGACATCGAGCGCCCCCTTCCGTCGGGTCATCTCGCGTGCCTTGCGCGCCGCTTCCCGGGCACGCGCAGCCTCCACCATCTTCGCGACGATGAGGCGCGCCTCCTGTGGATGCTCCAGCAGGAACTCCTGCAGCTTCGTGCCGACCGCGTTCTCGACGATCCCCTTCACCTCGGAGGACACGAGCTTGTCCTTGGTCTGGGAGGAGAACTTCGGGTCGGGCAGCTTCACCGACAGGATCGCGGTGAGGCCCTCGCGCGCGTCGTCGCCCGTCATCGGGACCTTGTCCTTCTTCCCTGATAACTCCTTCTCGACGTAGTCGTTCAGCGTGCGCGTCAGCGCAGAGCGAAAGCCCGCGAGGTGGGTGCCGCCGTCCTTCTGCGGGATGTTGTTGGTGTAGCAGAACATGGATTCCTGATAGGAATCGTTCCACTGGAGAGCCACTTCGACCGAAACTGGGCCATCTTGGGTGCGAAACCAGAACACTGACTCGTGGATGGGGGTCCGGGTCCGGTTCAGATACTTCACGAAGGCCTGCAGGCCCCCCGCGTGCGCGAAAACATCGGATCTGTTCTCACGCTCGTCGATGAGCTCGATGCGCACGCCGGAATTGAGGAACGAGAGCTCCCGCAGCCTCTTGGCGAGGATCTCGTAGTCGAACTGGATATTGGTGAAGATCTGGGCGCTTGGGCGAAAGCGGATCACCGTGCCGCGCTCGTCCGTGGTGCCTGCCTCGGCGAGGGGCGCGACAGGATCGCCCAGGTGGTACTCCTGGCGATGCCGCTTGCCATCCCGGGCGATAGTGAGCTGGAGGTAGTCCGAGAGCGCGTTGACGACCGAGATACCGACGCCGTGCAGACCACCCGAAACCTTGTAGGAGCTGTCGTCGAATTTCCCGCCCGAATGCAGCACGGTCATGATGACCTCGGCTGCCGAGCGACCCTCTTCGGGATGGATATCCACAGGGATTCCGCGCCCGTTATCGGACACGGTGACCGACTCATCGGCGTGAATCGTGACGACTATGCGGTCGCAGTGACCGGCCAGGGATTCGTCGATGGAGTTGTCGACGGCCTCGAAAACCATGTGATGCAGCCCGGTGCCGTCGTCGGTGTCCCCGATGTACATTCCGGGGCGCTTGCGCACCGCATCAAGACCCTTTAAGACTTTGATTTTGCTTGAGTCGTAGACGTCGTCTGAGGCCATGAATCCGCTCGATTTTGTGACATCGCATTATACCGGCTGCACCCTCCCGTGTTCCACGTGGAACGATCGCGCCGGCGAGCCAAAAAGCGGCGATTCGGCATGCAAAGAGGTCACGACGAGCTGTGATTTGAGCTGCGAGACCTGTGCGATGAAGCGCTCCAGATGCTCTCCGTCGAGCTCCGCCGCCGGGTCGTCGAGGAGCAGCGTGGGCGTCGCGCCGGTCGTGGCCTGAAGAAAGCGCAGTTGTGCCAGCACCATCGCCACGGCGACCAGCTTCTGCTGTCCGCGCGAGAGAACCTCGCGTGCGGGCCGGCCGAAAAGCCGCATGGCGACGTCGGCACGGTGCGGGCCGGGGTGCGTGAGGTGCCTGGCCTCATCCCGCGCTCGGGCGGCGAGGAGCGCCTCCTGCAACGTGTGCTCCTGGCCCCAACCGCGGAGGTAGTGAAGCTCCACTGGCAGACCGCTCAGGGCGGCAACGGCCTCCCGCCAGTAGGGCTCGAGATGCTTTACGAAGCGGTCCCGCGATTCGGCGATGATCTCCCCGAGACGCGCGAGCTCCCCATCCCACACCGAGGCCCGTGCCGGATCGCTCTTGAGCGCGGCGTTGCGCTGCTTGAGTGCCCTGGTATAGCGGACCCACGTGTCCACGAATTGTGGTTCCACGTGGAACGCCGCCCAGTCCATCCAGCGCCTGCGGCTATAGCCTCCTTCCTCGACGAGCCGGTGAATCCCCGGCTCGATGGCTTGCACCGGAAACACCTGGGAGAGCTCCGCGAGCGAGCCCGCGGCCCGGCCGCCGACCCGGGCTGTCACGCCTTGGCCCGCGAGCTCGAGCCCCAGCACGGTGCTCGCACCGGAGAGCGCCTGCACCCGTCCCACGACTCTCAGGTGATCCTGTCCCCGCCTGATTAGCCTCTCAGTGTTTCTTGTGCGGAACGATCGCCCACGGCCGAGGAGAAAGATGGCCTCGAGCAGGGAGGTCTTCCCCGAGCCGTTCCCACCCCAAATCAGCGCCAGCCCACTGGGTACCTCGAGCTCCGCGTGCTCGATGCACCGCAGGTTGGTGACGGTGAGCTGCGCGAGGGTCATGGGCACACGACGGGGGCTAAAGCACCCCGCGGGCGAAGGCAGGCCCGGGGACTATCGATCGGATCGAGCCTGTCGGCTCTCCCGGGGCCGGGCCTTTGCAGGCGCATCCGAGGACGCGTGGACAGCCGGCACCTTCGATGGGCACTGGAGAGCCCTCCGCGGGCCCGAACAATGGTGGGAGTGTTCCACGTGGAACCGCGTCGACCACGAGCGCGCAACGGCGGGTGCCGCCTCCCAAGCTCGGCTCTCGCCATCGAGGGTGTCGCGTCAATCACGGCGAGGAATCCTAGCCCATCGTGGAATGCTTGCTCCGGCGCTGGCAGGAGCATGCGGATCGCGCGATAGCAGCCCACGGTTGCCTGCGTGTCAGCTGTGGCGGGCAGCGTCGGACCTCCCTGGCGGCTCGCGCATACCGCGCGCCCCGCGGCTTCCGCCCGGACAGCCGAGACGTCCGAGCCCACCGCCCGCGCCGTACCTGTGCGGCTGCGGCATGAGGTATCCCGGACCGCCTGCTCCCCGCGTCCCTCACGCGGGGTGCCTTGCCGTCCGCGATCCCTACCGCGCGGCTAGAGGCGCATCGGCATCACGACGTACTTGGTGTGCGCGGTTCCCGGCCCCTGAATGAGGCAGCTGCTGTTCGAGTCCGTGAGTCCGATCTCGACCTTGTCACCCTCGATCGCGCCGAGCGCGTCGAGAAGGTAGTTGACGTTGAAGCCGATCTCCACTTCCTCGCCTTGGTAGTTCACCTCGACTTGATCCTCTGCCTCTTCCTGCTCGGGGTTGTGCGCCTGGATGATCAGGAGCCCGGGCCGCGCCGTCAGCCGAATGCCCCGGTACTTCTCGTTCGAGAGGATGGCGGTGCGCTGCAGAGCCAGTTTGAGCGATTCCCGCTCGGCCTCCACGGTACGCCCCGGACTGGCAGGAATGACACGCCCATATTCCGGGAAACGACCGTCAATGAGCTTGGAAGTGAAGCGAATGTCTCCGATCTGGGCGCGAACGTGATTGGTTCCGACGGCTAGCTCGATATTTCCTTCGGCTCCAAGGATCCTTTGCAGCTCCAGGACCCCTTTCCGGGGGACGATGACCTGTTGATTGGTCTTCGCCTTACCACCGAGCTCGGTCTCGCAGAGCGCGAGGCGATGTCCGTCGGTCGCGACCGCACGCAGTACCTTGCCGTCGGTCTCGAGCAGAAGGCCATTCAGGTAATAGCGCACGTCCTGCTGCGCCATCGAGAAGTGGGTCTTGTCGATCAGCCGCCGGAATTCTCCCTGCGCGACCGTGAGGGTCTGCTGCGCGTTGATCTCATCGACGAGCGGAAATTCGGCAGCCGGCAGGCTCGAGAGCGTGAAGCGGCTGCGGCCCGCGCGCAGCGACACGCGCTCACCCTCGGTGCTGAGCGCAACGCTGGTTTTCTCGGGCAGCGAGCGAAAGATGTCGAGCAGTTTTCTGCCTGGAATGGTGATGTCCCCGGGCTGCTGCACGCTCGCCTGGCTTGCCGCGACGAGCTCTACTTCGAGATCCGTGCCGGTAATGCTGAGACGCCCGTCCCGCGCCGCCAGCAGCACGTTTGCCAGCACCGGCATCGTCTGCCGCCGCTCGACGACTCCGATGACGCTTTGCAGAGGGGTGAGGATGTCTTCGCGCGTGGCGGTCAGCTTCATGTGCGGCTCTCTCTTCGGTCTTCTTGAATCTTCAGTCGCTGGGAAGTCTTTATTGTTAAGACTATAGAGCCTGGGAGTAACGGGTATAAAAGGCACTTTGCCCGGCAGCTCCATCGGTTACACCGCGAAATTCTCTGCACAGCTCTCGGGAACAGCTGCCCGGGAGCTGTGTGCGGCCTGTGTGTAACTTTATCCCCAAGCGCGTCCACAGCAAATGCACAGACGTGCGCCCTCATCCCGCGAGGGTTCTCAACAGGTTTGAGTAGTCTTCCTGCACGCGCTGCTCGGTGTCGCGCAGGTCCTTGATGCGCTTGCATGCGTGCAGCACGGTGGTGTGATCGCGGCCGCCGAAGGCATCGCCGATCTCCGGCAGGCTGTGGCTGGTGAGCTCCTTTGCGAGCGCCATCGCCACCTGGCGCGGCCGCGCTACCGAGCGGCTGCGGCGTTTGGAGAGCAGGTCCGCCATGCGGACCTTGTAGTAGTCGGCGACGGTCTTCTGGATGTTCTCGATGGTGACCAGCTTCGCCTGCAGCGACAGCAGGTCCTTGAGCGCTTCCTTGGTGAACTCGAGCGTGATCGGGCGGCCGGTGAAGCGCGAGTTGGCCATCACGCGGCGCAGCGCCCCCTCGAGCTCGCGCACGTTGGAGCGGATGCGCTTGGCGATGAAGAACGCCACCTCCTCGGGCAGCTGCACGCCCGCGGAGCGCGCCTTGGTCATGAGGATCGCCACGCAGGTCTCGAGCTCGGGCGGCTCGATCGCCACCGTGAGGCCCCAGCCGAAGCGCGACTTGAGCCGCTCCTCGAGGCCCGCGACCTCCTTCGGGTAGCGGTCGCAGGTGAGAATCACCTGGTGCTGGCCCTCGAGCAGCTCGTTGAAGGTGTGGAAGAACTCTTCCTGGGAGCGCTCCTTGCCGGCGAAGAACTGGATGTCGTCGATCAGCAGTGCGTTGAGCGAGCGGTAGGCCAATTTGAACTCGTTCATCGAGTTGTGCTGCAGCGCCCGCACCATGTCGCCGACGAAGCGCTCCGAATGTACGTAGGCGATGCGCGCCTCGGGGTCGTTCTCCTTGATGAGGTGCGCGATCGCGTGCATCAGGTGGGTCTTGCCGAGGCCCACGCCGCCGTAGAGGAACAGCGGGTTGTAGGCGCGCCCGGGATTCTCGGCCACCTGGAGCGCCGCGGCCTTGGCGAGCTGGTTGCTCTTGCCCTCGACGAAGCTCGAGAAGGTGAAGTCGGGGTTGAGGCGTGCGCCGACCACCAGCCCCTCCGCGGGGCGCGCGCGTACGGCGCCGAGCGTGGCCGGCGCGCCGCGCAGCGGCTGGGCGCGCGAGCCCACCTCGACCGTGATGATGGGCGCGTCTCCCGAACCCTCGTTGCGCAGCAGCTCGCCGATGCGCGGCAGGAGGTTGGCGTTCACCCAATCGACGACGAAGCGATTCGGCGCGAGCAGCTTCAGCGCACCGTTGCCTTCCATCGCCTGCAGCGGCCGCACCCAGGTGTTGAACTGCTGCTCCGGAAGCTCCGCCTCCAACGCGCCCATGCAGCGAGTCCAAAAGGAAGCTTCCACGCGCGATTGCCTCCGCGTCTTGATCTGGGATTCTGAGGAGAGGGCCGCGAAGTCTATACCGATCGGCGCGCGCGCTGAAGGCTTGAGCGGCGCGTGCGGTGCACGCGCGCAGGCACGCGCTGTATTGACACCTTGACGCTCAACGGCTTAGCCTTGCCGCCCTTTTTTTGAGCCTCGCCGAGCGGAGCCCGCGGTATGAAGCGTACCTATCAGCCGAGCAAAGTGCGCCGCAAGCGCACCCACGGGTTCCGCGCGCGCATGGCCACCAAGAACGGCCGCAAGGTGCTCGCGCGCCGCCGCGCCAAGGGCCGCCACAAGCTGATACCCTGAGCGGTCCGCGGCTGGCTGCGCCGTGCGAAGGAACCCCGCGGCGCCGCCACCGCTCTGACCCAAGGTCTCATCAGGGGCCCGATGCAAGAGCGGCTGACTCTGCCGGTGCGCCTGCGCCTGCGGCGCAAGAGCGACTTCGACTCGGCCTATGCGCGCGGGCGGCGGCTGAATGACGGGTTTTTCACGGTGATTGCGACAGCAAACGATTTGGGGGCTCCGCGCCTCGGGCTCGCGGTGGCGGTGCGTGCCGCCGGCGGCGCGGTCGCGCGCAACCGCCTGCGCCGCATCATTCGCGAGTCGTTCCGGCTGCACCAGCGCTCGCTCCCGGCGTGCGATCTGGTGGTGAGCGTGCGGCCGCGGACGCGCGAGGTGCCCGCGCGCACGCTGCACGAGAGCCTCGCCGCGCTGTGGCACCGGGTCGCGGAAGGGACCTCGTGATACGCACCCTCGTCACCGGCGCGATCCGCTGCTACCAGCTCGCGGTGAGCCCGCTGCTCGGCCCCGCCTGCCGCTTCTATCCCTCGTGCTCGCAGTACACGCTCGAGGCGGTGGCGCGCTTCGGCGTGCTGCGCGGCGCGTGGCTCGGCATTCGCCGCCTCGGCCGCTGTCATCCATGGCACGAGGGCGGCTACGACCCGGTGCCGCCGCTGCACCCGACGACGCATCATGCCCACGATCAATAACCCGCGCATCCTCCTGTGGGGCGCTCTCGCGCTCGTGCTGCTCGCCGATTACAACGCGAGGATGAGCGACTACGCCCCGGCATCGCCCGCACCCGCCCAGGCTGCGGGCAGCGCGCGCCCGCGTGCGGCGGCGCCGCCGGCCAGCGAGCTCGGCAACCGCGTGCCCGAAGCTCCGTCCCCGGCGGCGATCTCTCCGGGCAGCGGGCCGCAGACGAGCACCGCCCGCGTCTCCGTGCCCGCGGCTGCCGCCGCGCCGGCGACCGGCGAGGAGCCGCAGGGCGAGCCGGCTGCGCTCGTGCACGTGCGTACCGACGTCCTCGATGTCGGGATCAGCACCCGCGGCGGCACCCTCGTGCAGGCGGACCTCCTCCAGTACCCGAAGGTCAAGGGCGAGCCGACGCCTGTGCGGCTCGAGAATGACGACGGGACGCTCTCCCTCTACGAGCTGCAGTCGGGTCTCGCGGGGCCGGGGACCGGGCCCTACCCGACTCACCTCGCGAGCTTCGCGAGCGCGCAGGACCGCTACGCGCTCGATGGCGGCACCGAGCTTCGGGTGCCGCTCAGCTGGCAGGCCGGGAACGGCGTCAGCGTGACGAAGACCTTCGTCTTCCGGCGCGGCAGCTATCGCATCGACCTCGAGTACCAGGTGCACAACGGCGGCAGCGCGGCCTACCAGGTGCGCCCCTACGCGCAGATCCTGCGCAACGACCCGCCGACCAAGCGCTCGTATTTCAACACCGACAGCTACGCCTTCCACGGACCGGCGATCTGGGATGGCACCAAGTACCGCAAGCTCGACGTGAGCGACGAGAAGGACAGCCACCTCGCGCTCGAGGTGACCGGCGGCTGGGTCGCCGCCCTGCAGCATTTCTTCGTGAGCGCCGTCGTGCCGCCGGCCGGGAGTCCCTGGCAGGTGACGCTCAACGTCTCGGGCGAGGAATTTCTGCTTGCCGCCAGCGGTCCGCTGCGCGCGGTCGCGCCCGGGGAAGACGCCGCGTTCGCGCAGACGCTGTTCGTGGGACCGAAGCTCCAGGGGGCGCTCGAGGCAACCGCGCCCGGCCTCGACCACGTGGCCGACTACGGGCGGCTGTGGTTCCTCGCGCGGCCGCTGTTCGTGGCCTTGAGGTCCGTACACAAGCTGACCGGCAACTGGGGCGTCGCGATCATCCTCGTGACCTTTCTCCTGAAGCTGCTGTTCTATCCGCTCTCCGAGGCGAGCGGCCGCTCGATGGCGAGGATGAAGACGCTGCAGCCGCGCATCAAGAACCTGCAGGAGACCTACGCCGACGACCGCGAGAAGCTCGGCCGGGCGATGATGGATCTCTACAAGCGCGAGAAGATCAACCCGGTCGCCGGCTGCCTGCCGATCATCATCCAGATCCCGGTGTTCATCGCCTATTACTGGGTGCTGCTCGAGAGCGCGGAAATGCGCCAGGCGCCGTTCGCGCTCTGGATCCACGACCTTTCCGCGCGCGATCCGCTGTTCATCCTGCCGGGGATCATGGCGGTCGCCATGTTCGTGCAGTACAAGCTGAACCCCGCGCCCCCCGATCCGGTGCAGGCCAAGGTGTTCATGATCATGCCGCTCGTGATGTCGGTGACGTTCGCGTTCTTCCCGGCGGGACTGGTGCTCTACTGGGTGACGAACACCGTCCTCTCGATCGCGCAGCAGTGGAACATCAACCGGCGCATCGGCGCGGCGGCGGCCAACCGGAACTGATTGCGTCGCGGACCGGGCCGATCTTCAGGTGGCCGGGCACTGGTCCTCGAAGCCGCCCGGTTGCTCGCCGTCGGGGGCGTCCGGCGGCGGGAAGGTCTGGCGGAAGGTGAAGGCCTCGGGCGTAGCGCCCCGCTGCCGCAGCAGCTCGAGCCTCGCGATGGCCTCCTCGATCCCCGGCCGGTGACCGCGCGGCACCCACCACAGAACCATGATCGGCTCCGCGACCGGCTCGAACCACTCGCGCCGGCGCTTGAGGATGTCGGCGTGGGCGCTGCGATACACGAACTTGCGCAACGAATCCGCATCGCGCCACACCGACATGTTGAGGAGCTGACCCGGATCTTCGAACGGGCGGATCGCGGTCGCGTCTCCCGCCTCGGTCTGCAGGCGCCACACGAAGCCGGGCGAGGCGTCGGCGAGCGCATTGATGCGCGCGAGGTTGGCGACGAACTCGGCCATGAGCGGCGAATCGATCGGTCCGCGGATGAAGCCGGTGTTCAGCTGCGCGAGCTCGTAGGCCGACATGCACGTCCCCTTGAGGCGAGCGGGAGAGGATACCCGAGGGTGCCGCACGGGGGCGACACCGCGGGGAGCACTGCGGTAGCCTTCGCACCGCGAGAGCGCACATGACGCGCACGGAAACCATCGTGGCCGCCGCGACGCCTCCGGGACGGGGCGGCATAGGCATCGTGCGGCTCTCCGGCCCCAAGGTGCCGGAGATCGCCGCGGTGATGCTCGGGGAGCTGCCGGCCCCGCGGCACGCGGCCTTCGCGCGCTTTCTCGATGCGCGCGGCGAGCCGATCGATGCGGGGCTCGCGCTGTTCTTCCCGGCGCCCGCCTCCTACACCGGCGAGCACGTGCTCGAGCTCCACGGCCACGGTGGGCCGCTGGTGCTCGAGGCGCTCATCGCGCGCGCGCTCGAGCTCGGCGCGCGTCGTGCCCGCGCCGGGGAGTTCACCCAGCGCGCCTTTCTCAACGACAAGCTCGACCTCGCCCAGGCCGAGGCGATCGCCGACCTGATCGACGCCGGCTCGCGCGAGGCGGTGCGCGCCGCCATGCGCTCGCTGCAGGGTGAGTTCTCGGCGATGGTGCGCGGGCTCACCGAGGCGCTGATCGACCTGCGCACCTACGTCGAGGCGGCGATCGACTTTCCCGAGGAAGAGATCGATTTCCTCGCCGACCGCGAGCTCGCCGAGCGCTTCCAGGCGGTGCGCGAGCACTTCGGCGGCGTGCTCGAGAGCGCGCGCCTGGGGAGGCTGCTGCGCGACGGCATGACCGTGGTGCTCGCCGGCCGCCCCAATGCCGGCAAGTCGAGTCTCTTGAACCGCCTCGCGGGCTACGACGCGGCGATCGTCACGCCGATTCCGGGCACGACGCGCGACGTGGTGCGCGTGCCGATCGCGATCGACGGGATGCCGCTGCACGTGCTCGACACGGCGGGGCTGCACCGCGCGGGCGACAGCATCGAGGAGGAGGGCATGCGGCGCGCGCGCGCCGAGATCGGGCGCGCCGACCGGGTGCTGTTCGTGA
Source organism: Gammaproteobacteria bacterium (assembly GCA_027307325.1). Lineage (GTDB taxonomy): Bacteria > Pseudomonadota > Gammaproteobacteria > Steroidobacterales > Steroidobacteraceae > 13-2-20CM-66-19. The sequence continues at coordinate 17,748 of DAHUXE010000151.1, forward strand.
TCGACGCGGCGGAGGATCCGGCGGGCGAAGCCTTCCGCGAGGAGCGCGCGCGGCTGCCGGAGGAGGTGCCGGTGACGCTGGTGCTCAACAAGTGCGACCTCGCCGCGGGCCTGCCGCTCGCCGACACCGTGAGCGGTCCGCCGCGCCTGCACGTCTCGGCGCTCACCGGGGCGGGGATCGACGAGCTGCGGGCGCACTTGCTGGGCTGCATGGGGTTTCAGACCGTCGAGGGCGGGGCGATCAGCGCGCGCGCGCGGCATCTCGAGTCGCTGGCGCGCGCCCGCGGCCATACCGAGGAGGCGGAGCGCCAGCTCATCGAGCGGCGCGCCGGGGAGCTGGTGGCCGAGGAGCTGCGCGCCGCGCAGGCCGCGCTCAGCGAGATCACCGGCGAGTTCACCAGCGACGATCTGCTCGGCAGGATCTTCTCGAGCTTCTGCATCGGCAAGTGAGGCACGAGGCCGGGCTGCCCTCCCTGCTGCGCAGGGCGCCAAAATCGCGCCTTTTTCCGATCAACCAGGCCGCCGCGCGAGCGACAGCCAGATTCCCCCGCCGAGGAGCGTGAGTCCCGAGGCGCGCCCCAGGAGCTTCGCGCGCTCGGGCTGCATGAACCACTCGCGTCCGAGGCCCGAGGCGACGGCCCAGCACGAATCGCTCAGCGCCGCGAGCGCCACCGTAACCGCGCACATGACGGTGAGCTGCCGCGCCGCCGGGAGCGAGGGATCGAGGAACTGCGGCAGGAATGCACTGAAGAAGGCGATGGTCTTCGGGTTCGCGAGCGCCACCATCACGCCGCGCCGGAAGTGCACGTGATCGCCCGCCACGGGCGGCGCGGGTGCGCCGGCGTGGCGCCAGGCCTGCACCCCGAGCCACACGAGGTAGGCGGCCCCGATCCAGCGCAGCGCCTCAAAGAGGTACACGGCATGGGCGAGCACCCAGGTGAGGCCGAGCGCGATCGCGGCGATGAGGAGCGCATTGCCGGTCGAGGTGCCGGCGACGGTGATCAGGCCCGCGCGCGTACCAAGCGTCGCGGCGGTGGAGATGACGAGCGTCACGATCGGCCCCGGGGCGAGCAGCAGCACGATCGTCATGGCGAGAAATCCCGCGAACAAGTGCCAGTTCATCGCAGCTCCGCAGCCGGCAAAAGCCCGTGCGCCAACCTTGCCACGAAGTGCTCGGCTGCTGAAGTTATCGGGGCAACGCATCCCGAGCCCCGCCTTTTGCCGGCGGCAATCAGGGTAATGTCCGCCAAAATCGCTTCAGCGATTCTGGCCAATAGATGATAGTCCCAGGTCCCTGCTGTAGGTGACGTTCATGACGTTGTCGTACCACCCCAGAACCCGGGGTTTTACCAGATGTTTATTGACGTAAAAGTACAGCGGTATCAGCGGATGGTCGGCGAGCATCGCCCGCTCGGCCTCCTCGAGCAGCGCGCGCCGCCGCCCGAGGTCGACCTCGGCCGCCGCGCGCGTCAGCAGCGCGTCGTACGCGGTGCTGCGGTAGCGCGGCAGGTTGAGGCCGAAGTCGCTCTTCAGGTACTGCGCGAAGGTATAGGCGTCGTTGTAGTCGCCCGCCCAGCTCGAGCGGAACAGCTCGACGTCGCCGCGGTCGATGTTCTGCAGCAGGCTCTTGAACTCGACCTGGGTGAGGCGCACCTCGGCGCCGAGGGCCTCCTTCCACATCGAGGTGACCGCGATCGCGACCTTGGTGTGCACCTCGCCCGCGTTGTAGGCGAGCTCGAGCTCGAGCGGCCTGGCGCGCGAGTAGCCCGCTTCCCGGTAGAGCCGCTGTGCCTCGGCGATGCGCGCCGCCAGCGGCTCGCCGCGGTAGTCGAAGGACTTCGGCGTGTAGTCGTCGACCCCCGGCGGCACCCAGCCGTAGGCCGGCAGCTCTCCGACCCGCAGCACCAGCGCGGCGAGCTTCTCGCGGTCGATGACGAGCGAGAGCGCGCGGCGCAGCTTCGGCCGGGCGGAAAAGGGTGCGCGGCGCAGGTTGAAGCCGTAGTAGTAGGTCGTGAGCTGCGGGGAGACGTGCAGCTCGCCCGCGAGGTGCTCGCGGATCCAGTCGAACTGTCCGCGCGGCACCACGGCCGTGACGTCGAGCTCGCCGCTCCTGTAGCGGGCGAGTTCGGCGTTCTCGTCGGAGATGATGAGGTACTTCACCGCGGCGAGCCTGGTGGCGGCGTCGTTCCAGTAATAGCGGTTGCGGAGCAGAAGGACGTACGAGCCCGGCACCCATTCGCTCAACACGAAGGCGCCGTCCGAGAGCATGACCCCGGGGCGTGCGAAGCCGTCCGGGTGGCTCGCGAGCGTCGGCCGATGCACCGGGCAGGTGCTCGGATGGGAGAGGAGCGCGGGCAGATAGGGCGCGGGCGCCGAGAGCGTCACCACCACGGTCGAATCATCGGGCGCCCCCACCCCTAAGGCCTCGGGAGGCTTCCTGCCCGCGACGATGTCGCCGGTGTTGGCGATGACGTCCGCGTACTGCGCGTACCCCGAGGCGGTGGCCGGATCGACCAGCCGGCGTAAGCCGGCCACGAAATCGGCCGCGACCACCCGCTCGCCGTTCGACCAGCGCGCGTCGGGCCGGAGCGTGAAGGTATAGACCTTGCCGTCGGCGCTCACGCTCCAGCGGCTCGCGACCCCGGGCGCAACGTGCGCGCTCTTGTCGAGTGTCGTCAGCCCCTCGCACAGGTCGCGGACGATCCCCTGGGCCTCGGAGCCGCGGACCTTCTGCGGATCGAGCGAGTCGGGCTCCGGGCCCGCGCCGCGCACCAGCACGGGGCCCGCGGGCGAGCCTGCCGCGCCCGAAGCCGCCGGCCCGCTGCCGCCGCGCGAGCAGGAGCAGAGCGCCAGGACCGCGATAACGGCCGCAGCCGCGCCGAGCGGGCGGGAAGCGCCGCGGGTCATGAGGAGCGGCGCCCCCTGCGGCTCGAGTTGATCTGCGCCCGCAGCGCCTCGGCCGCCGCGCGTGCGGCGGCGGCGAAATCCGTGCCGGCCGCGCGCGCCGCTCCGTAGAGGATGCCGCGCGAGGAGCTCACGATGAGGCCGGTGCCGTCTGAGGTCTGGCCGTTCTCGACCGCCTGCGCGACGTCCGCGCCCTGCGCGCCGACGCCCGGCAGCAGCAGCGGCATCCCGCCCACGATGCGGCGCACCTCGGCGAGCTCGCGTGGGTAGGTAGCGCCCACCACCAGCGCGCAGTTGCCGTGACCGTTCCAGCGCGTGGCGGCGAGCTCGGCGACCACGTGGTAGAGCCGCCGCGTGCCGACCTCGAGGTCCTGCAGGTCGCGCGCGCCGGGATTGGAGGTGCGGCACAGGATCACGACCCCCTTGTCGGCGCGCTTGAGGAACGGCTCGAGCGAGTCGCCGCCGAGGTAGGGATTCACGGTCACGGCGTCCGCGCCATAGCGCTCGAAGGCCTCGACGGCGTAGCGCTCGGCGGTGTTGCCGACGTCGCCGCGCTTGCCGTCGAGGATCACCAGTATCCCGGGGCACGTACTGTGCACGTACTCGATGGTGCGCTCGAGCTGATCCTCGGCCTCGCAGGCGGCGTAGTGGGCGAACTGCGGCTTGTAGGCGCACACCAGGTCGCGCGTCGCATCGATGATCGCCTTGTTGAACTGGAAGATCGGCGAGGGCGCGGCGGCGATTCCCGGCGGAAAGCGCTCGATCTCGGGGTCGAGCCCGACGCACAGCAGCGAGTCGTTCTGTTCCCAGGCGCGCGCGAGAGCTTCGGCGAAGGCGCTCATGCGACCCGGGTACGCGCGGCGCGCTTCTTCTGGTGCACGAGCAGCACCGACACCGCGGCGGGCGTCACCCCCGGAATGCGGCCCGCCTGGCCGAGGGTCGCGGGCCGCGCCTCGGCGAGGCGCTGGCGCACCTCGTGGGAGAGCCCCGCGAGCCCGCGGTAGTCGAGATCGTCCGGCAGCGGCATTTCCTCGTTACGCCGCGCACGCTCGATCTCCTCGTGCTGCCGCTCGAGATAGCCGGCGTAGCGGGCGCGCACCTCGACCTGGGTGCAGATCTGCGCGGCGAGGCGCGCGTCGATCGGCAGCACGGGCTCGTCGTCGGCGCTCTCCGGGAGCCACTCGGGCGGGCCCGCCACCTCGAGGAGCGCCTCGTAGCTCACCCCGGGGCGCTTGAGCAGCTCGAAAGCGCAGGCGTCCTGGGCGAGCGGCGCGCCGAGCACGCGGGCGGCCCAGCCCGCGGGCAGCTCGCCCGGCTTCACTCGCTTGTCCGTCAGCCGCTCGATCTCGAGGTCCGTGAGGTACTGCTTGATCTCGAAGAGCCGCCAGCGGTCCGCATCGACGAGCCCGAGCTCGCGGCCGACGGGCGTCAGGCGCGCATCGGCGTTGTCCTCGCGCAGCAGCAGCCGATGCTCGGCGCGGCTCGTGAACATGCGATAAGGCTCGCGCGTGCCGCGCGTCACCAGGTCGTCTATGAGCACGCCGAGATAGGCATCGCTGCGCTTCGGCACCCAGGGCTCCTCGCCCGCGACCGTGCGCGCGGCGTTGATCCCGGCGACGAGGCCCTGGGCGGCGGCCTCCTCGTACCCGGTCGTGCCGTTGATCTGCCCCGCGAAGTACAGGCCCGCGAGCGCCTTGGTCTCGAGCGAGCCCTTCAGGTCGCGCGGATCGAAGTAGTCGTACTCGATCGCGTAGCCGGGGCGCGTCAGGTGCGCGTTCTCGAAGCCGCGGATGGTACGCACGAACTCGACCTGCACGTCGAAGGGCAGGCTGGTCGAGATCCCGTTGGGATAGATCTCGTGGGTGTCGAGCCCCTCGGGCTCGACGAAGATCTGGTGCGAGGACTTCTCCGCGAAGCGCACCACCTTGTCCTCGACCGACGGACAGTAACGAGGCCCCACCCCCTCGATCACCCCGGTGAACATCGGCGAGCGATCCGTCGCGGCCCGGATAATCTCGTGCGTCCGTTCATTTGTGTGGGTAATAAAACAATCGACCTGCTTTGGATGATCTTCGACTCGCCCGAGAAACGAAAAGACGGGGGTCGGCACATCCCCGGGCTGGCGGGTCATGACCGACCAGTCGAGGCTGCGGCCGTCGATCCGCGGCGGCGTGCCGGTCTTCAGCCGTCCGACCCGAAGGGCGAGATCGCGCAGCCTCGAGGCGAGGCGGATCGAGGCGGGGTCGCCGGC
>DAHUXE010000042.1 GCA_027307325.1 Gammaproteobacteria bacterium
GGTGAAGCCGGATGAGGGGCGTGTTGCCGACGGCGCCGATGAAGCCGGCGACGGCGCTCACGCGACTGCCCCGATGGCAGGACACTCCCCGCGCGACGGCGCGGGCGCGTCGGGGCGGGCAGCAAGCGCCGCGAACGGCGCAAGCGCCGTGACGGGCTTCGTCGGCGCCGTGGGCAATACGCCCCTGCTGCGCCTGCGCCGCATGAGCGAGGAGAGCGGCTGCGAGATCCTCGGCAAGGCCGAGTTCATGAATCCGGGCGGCTCGGTCAAGGACCGCGCCGCCGCGGCCCTCATCGCCGACGCCGAGCGCCGCGGACAGCTCAAGCCCGGCGGCATCGTGGTCGAGGGCACCGCCGGCAATACCGGGATCGGCCTGGCGCACGTCTGCAACGCGCGCGGCTACCGCTGCATCATCGTGATGCCCGACAACCAGTCGCCGGAGAAGTACCGGCTGCTCGAGATGCTGGGCGCCGAGGTCCACAAGGTACCGGTCGTCCCCTACAGCAATCCAAACCAGTACCAGAAAGTGGCGCAGCGCCTGGCCGCCTCCCTTCCCGACGCCATCTGGTCGAACCAGTTCGACAACACCGCCAACCGCGACACGCACGTCGCCACGACCGGCCCCGAGATCTGGGCGCAGACCGGCGGGCGGATCGACGCCTTTGTTGCGGCGACCGGTACCGGCGGAACGCTTGCCGGGGTTGCCCGATTCCTCAAGTCGCAGAGCCGCCCGGTACGCTGCGTGCTCGCCGATCCGCCGGGCAGCAGCCTGTACGAGTACTTCCGCACCGGCACCCTCAAGGCGACCGGCAGCGGCTCGATCACCGAAGGCATCGGCATAGGGCGGGTCACTGCCAATCTCGAGGGTGCGCCGCTCGACGGCGCGGTACACGTACCGGACGCCGACACCGTGCGCTGCGTGTACCGGCTCCTCTACGAGGAGGGCCTGTTCCTCGGCAGCACCAGCGGCATCAACGTCGCCGGCGCGCTGCAGGTCGCGCGCCAGCTCGGCCGCGGAGCTACCATCGTCACGATGCTTTGCGACGGCGGCGCCAAGTACCAGTCGCGCCTCTTCAACCGCGCCTGGCTCGAGGAAAAGGGGTTGGCGGCCAGCGCCCCGACACCCCCTCCCGGAACCCCCGTCAGCCTGTCGCAGACACTGGTGGCCTGAGGCCTCTTCCGCTCGGGGCGGCGCTGCGGGAACTGGCCGCCGGGCGACCGATCGTGAGAGAGTTCCGGCGTGCCCGGTCCCGTCAGTTCCGCCGAGCTCGAGGCCCTCCACCTCTCGCTCGAGGTAGCTACGCGCAGCGTTGCCTTCAGCCTGCCGCTCGCGGTGCTGGTCGCGTGGATCCTGACACGGGCCCGCTTTCCAGGGCGCACGCTGCTCGATGCCTTCGTGCACCTGCCGCTGGTGCTGCCGCCGGTCGCGGTCGGCTACGTGCTGCTGCTGCTCCTCGGGGCGCGCGCACCGCTCGGCGCCTGGCTGCACGCTCATTTCGGCATCCAGCTGCCGTTCACGACCGCGGGCGCGGCGCTCGCGACCGCGGTCATGACCTTCCCGCTCATGGTGCGGGCCATCCGCCTCTCGCTCGAGAACGTCGACCGTGGGCTCGAGGCGGCGGCGCGCACGCTCGGTGCACGTCCCCTCGATCGGTTCTGCACCATTACCCTGCCCCTCATGCTGCCCGGAATCCTCGCCGGCGCGGTAACCGCCTTCGCCGCCGGCCTGGGGGAATTCGGCGCCGTCATAACTTTCGCTGCCAACATCCCGGGCGTGACCCGTACGCTGCCGCTGGCACTCTACACGGCGATGCAGTCGCCCGACGGCGACCCGCTGGCGCTGCGCCTCGCGGTTCTGTCGTTCGCCCTCGGGCTCGCGGCGCTGCTCGGCGCGGAGCTCCTCGTGCGCCGCGTGCGCCGGCTTCTGGGCCGCTAGCCGCGCGCCGGACGCCTCATGCTGCGGGTCTCAGTGCTCAAGCGCCGCCGGCAGTTCACGCTCGCCGCTTCGTTCGCCGCTCCCACGCCCGGCGTGATCGGTCTCTTCGGCCGCTCCGGCAGCGGCAAGACCACGCTGATCGAGATGATCGCGGGGCTGCTGCCGCCCGACGAAGGCGAAGTACAGCTGGCCGGCAGCGTGCTGACGGACACGCGCGCCGGCATCGCCGTCGCGCCGGAGCGGCGGCGCATCGGTTACGTATTTCAGGACTCGCGCCTGTTTCCGCACCTCACCGCGGCGGGAAACCTCCGCTACGGCATGAAGCGC
>DAHUXE010000160.1 GCA_027307325.1 Gammaproteobacteria bacterium
TACGGCAGCCACGTGGTGTTCCACGGGAAGGTTGCCGGTTTTGGAGCCGGCACGGGAGCCGCGTTCTCGCTCCTTCCGGCCCAGAATGCCACCGGCAACTGGATCAAGATCGTGCAGCGGGTGCCGGTGCGCGTCGCGCTCGATCCGCGCGAGGTGGCCGAGCACCCATTGCAGATCGGGCTCTCCATGCGCGCCGACGTCGACGTGCGTGATCAGAGCGGGTCGCGGCTGCCACAGCTTGCGAGCACCGCCACGCCCTGGTCGACGGAGGTGTTCGGCTCGACCGATGCGCAGGCCGATGCCCGCGTCGCGGCGATCATCAGCGCCAACGAGCCGGCTTCGGCGCGCGCGGCAGTGCCGGCGGCGGGCGGCGTCCGTGCTTCCGGCCTCCTGGCGGACGCGCGGCCCGTTCCCGCAGCGGTCGGCGCTCACCTCAAGGCTCACTAAGGCGCGCTCGAGCTCAGGGAGCGCGAAGGATGGCCAGCGACAACGCTGACAACCCACCGGCCCCGGCTTCACGGGTGCCGGCCGAGCTGCCGCCGCTGACCGGCAGCAAGCTCGCGATCGGCACGATCGCGCTCTCGCTCGCGACCTTCATGAACGTGCTCGACACCTCGATCGCGAACGTGTCGATCCCGGCGATCGCGGGGGATCTCGGTGTTTCGCCGGACCAAGGCACCTGGGTGATCACCTCCTTCGGCGTTGCCAACGCGATCTCGCTCCCCCTGACGGGCTGGCTGACGCGCCGCTTCGGTCAGGTGAAGCTGTTCATAGCGTCGGTCGTGCTGTTCGTAATCGCCTCGTTTCTGTGCGGGCTCGCACCGAGTCTCTCGTCGCTCATCGTGTTCCGCGTGATTCAAGGCGCGGTCGCGGGTCCCATGATTCCGCTCTCGCAGTCGATCCTGCTCACGAGCTACCCGAAGAGCCGCGCGGGCACGGCGCTCGCCATGTGGGCGATGACGACGCTGGTGGCGCCGGTGGTGGGGCCGCTCCTCGGCGGCTGGATCACCGACAACATCTCCTGGCCGTGGATCTTCTACATCAACATTCCGGTCGGCATTGGAGCCGCGCTCGCCACCTGGGCCATCTACCACAAGCGCGAGACGCCGACGGCGAGGGTGCCGGTCGACACGGTCGGCCTCGGGCTCCTCGTGATCTGGGTTGGATCGATGCAGATCATGCTCGACCAGGGCAAGGACCTCGACTGGTTCAACTCCAGCACGATCGTGGCGCTCGCGTGCATCGCGGTGGTGGCCTTCGCGATCTTCCTCGTCTGGGAGCTCACCGAGGAGCACCCGATCGTCGACCTGACGCTCTTCGGCCGGCGCAACTTCTGGGTGAGCACGGTGGCGCTCCTCATGGGCTACGGGCTCTATTTCGGCAACGTGGTGCTGTTGCCGCTGTGGCTGCAGCAGTACATGGGGTACACGGCAACGCTCGCGGGAATGGTGCTGGCCCCGGTGGGGCTCCTCGCCATGGTGTTCACGCCCTACATCGGGCGGATCGTCCATCGCGTCGATCCACGGATCCTCGTGACCATCTCGTTCGCGATCTTCGCAGTGGTCTTCTTCATGCGCGCGAATTTCACCACCGAGGCGAGCCTGTGGACGCTCCTCGTACCGACGCTGATCCAGGGCGCCGGCGCCGCCACGTTCTTCATCCCGCTTCTCACTCTGACGCTCTCGGGCCTGCCGCCGGAGCGCATACCGAACGCCTCGGGGCTCTCGAACTTCGCGCGCATCACGGCCGGCTCCTTCGGCACCTCGATCACGACCACGCTGTGGGAGCGCCGGGCGAGCCTGCATCACGCGCAGCTGGTCCAGCACCTGACGCCGAATGACCCCGGGGCCGCGCAGGCTTTCGCGAACCTGCATGCAAGCGGCCTCGCGAACGAGCAGAGCTATGCGCTGCTCAATCGCCTGGTCGACAGTCAGGCGTTCATGCTGTCGGCGGACGAGATCTTCTACGCCTCGGGAATCATCTTCATCGCGATGATTGCGCTGGTGTGGCTCGCGCGTCCGCAGCTCGGCGCCGCCGGCGGCGCAGCCGCCTCCGGCGCACATTAGGCGGGTACACTAGCGAGCGGCGCGCAGAACTTTCGCGGGCACCAGCCAGGCGAGACGCGCGCCACTTAAGCGCGCGGCGCCCTCGAACGTAAGCAGCGCCGCGCCCATTTTCCTGAATCTGAATCCTTCAGCCGCCGCGGCTCCCGGGAGAGACGCTGCCACCAGCCGGCTCAAGGCCGGCTCGTGCCCGACGAGGGCGATGCGTGCCTCAGGCAGGCGTCTTAGGAGCGCGAGCAGCGCACCGGGCGTTCCTCCCGGGGCAAGCTCGGCGCAATTGCTCGCCTTGGGCCAGCCGGCCGCATCGCTGAGGATGGCCGCCGTCTCCCGCGCCCGTACGAGCGGGCTCACCAGCACGCGCCCGGGTGCGCGCACCAGCTGCCGCAAGCCGGCGGCGGCTTTCCGCGCGCGCGCGATGCCCTGCGGTGAGAGGGGACGCTCGTCATCGTCCGGCCAGCGCCGAGGATCGCGCTCGAAGGCGATGGCATGGCGGACGATCAGCAGCTCCATGCGGTAAGCCGCTTTGGATCAGTGATTCAGGCGGGCGGCTTCCGCGGCGGGCGGGGGGCTCCCGAGGGGCGCGAGCGGCCCGGGGACCGGATGGGATGGCACTTCCTGCTCGAATTCACCGAGCCTCGCGCGCAGCGCCTTCCAGCGCCGGCCGCGCACCTTGCGCCAGGACCTGGTCACCGTCGAGCGCGCCTCGCTCGTCACCAGCGTGTGGTGCTCGGCGAGCCGGCCCATGTGGAAGAGGGTCGCGGGCGGCAGTGCACAGCCCGGGTCGCCGGCGAGCGCGGCGAGGTGACTGCGGGCCGTATCGGCGTCCTGACAGGCGCCGAGCTTGCCCTGCATCCGGCGCAGCGCCTTCAGCATCTCATCGGCGGGCTTGCCGTAGAGATTCGAGCCGGACTCGAGCGCATAGCGCAGCTGCTTGGCCCGGCGGCGCACCTTGTGGTAGTCGTCCATCGAGGAGTCGGCACGGAGCCGGCGCACGGCTTTGCGCAGCCGGCGGAAGCGCCGGCGCAGCTTCTGTGGCATCACGCCGGCGACGGTCGCAGCTCCCGGGTCGTTCGCGGCGGGCGCGGCTTCGACCGCGGCGCTCAACGTCTGGATCCAGCGGCGCGTCGGCTCCGAGTCGAGCGCACGCAGCATGCGCGCACGCGCGCGTGCGCGCTCGCTTGCGAGGCGCTCCTTCAGGGGCTCGAGCGTCAGGCGTTCCTCCTCGGGAAGCTCCTCGCAGTAGGCGGTGAGACCTGTGAGCTGCACGTCGAGGTCGCGCGTCGCGCCGAGTGAGCGCAGCAGGGCCTTCGCCCGCTTGCGCGCCTGCACCAGGGCCGGCGGCAACTGCTGCTTGAAGAGACTCAGCGTCGCATCGATGCGCCGTGCGGTGACTCGCAGCTGGTGCAGCTCCTCGGGATCGGCACCTAGCCGCGCGCCGGGCTCGTGGACGAGCCAGGCACCGAGCAGCACCCGTAGCTCGGCGAGCGCCGCCTCGGTGGCCGCGAGCGAGCCGGCTGCCTCGGCGGGCAGGGCACGCCCGTCAGTCGCGGCCGCGATATTCGCGTCTTCGGAGACGACTTTGCTCAAGGAACCAATCACCTCATCGGGATACAATGAGTTTAACAAAGGCCGCGCCGCAGCAGATCAAGGAAAATTGACGCTCCGGAAGCCACTTACGTATGATTCGCGCCCCCCGTGTGGCGGGGCCGGCTAGGGGCGCCTTGAGGAGTCGTGCCCGTAGCTCAGGCGGATAGAGCATCGGCCTTCTAAGCCGAGGGTCGCAGGTTCGAGTCCTGCCGGGCACGCCAAGCCGGGGACGGACGGTGGACGTAGCTCAGTTGGTAGAGCCCCGGGTTGTGATCCCGGTTGTCGTGGGTTCGAGTCCCATCGTCCACCCCAGTTTTCGGCAAGGCGCAGCCGGCAAAGACCGCGCTCTTTGCCGGCGGTCGACGGAGTGATGTCTGCCGAAAGTGCCGAAGGCAATTTCGGCCAATGGATCAGGGCCGTTAGCTCAGCTGGTAGAGCAGGAGACTCTTAATCTCTTGGTCGTAGGTTCGATCCCTACACGGCCCACCAATTTCCCTATAATGCGAGCCGCCCCGACGCGCGGCCGAAGGTATTGATTCACAAGCCTAAGGCGAAAGTGGCGGAACTGGTAGACGCGCTGGATTTAGGATCCAGTGGGGAAACCCGTGAGAGTTCGAGTCTCTCCTTTCGCACCAGTCTCCTCCGTACCACAGGCAGGTGAGCCGGCGCCGGGCGTCATCAGTCTTGCGGAGGCTTAGAGGATCATTGATGCAAGTTTCGGTCTCTGACACGGGGGGCTTAGGTAAACGCCTCGAGGTGGCGGTTCCCGCCACCGAGGTCGCGAGCGAGGTCACCGAGCGCCTGAAACGCCTATCGCGCACCGCGCGGTTGAAGGGGTTTCGTCCGGGCAAGGCACCGCTCGCGGTGATCACCAAGCAGTTCGGCGAGCAGGTGCGCGCCGAGGTGGTGAGCGACCTCATGCGCACCTCCTTTGCGCAGGCGGTGAGTGAGCAGAACCTGAAGCCCGCGGCCGGTCCGCGTATCGAGCCGATCGAGATGAGCCCGGGCTCCGACCTCAAGTACGCCGCTACGTTCGAGGTACTGCCCGAGATCCAGGTCAGGCCGCCCGACGGGATCGCCGTCGAGCGTCCCAAGGTCGAAGTCACCGAGTCGGACATCGACGCCATGATCGAGAACATGCGGGCGCAGCGCCCCGTGTTCACGGAAGTGGCGCGCGCCGCGCGCGATACCGACCGCGTGGTGATCGACTACCAGGCGCGGCTCGAGGGCCAGGCGTTCGAGGGGAGTGATGCCACCGACGTGAGCGTGATCTTAGGCTCCCGGCAGTCGATGCCGGAGCTCGAAGAGGGCCTCAAAGGCGCGAGCGCCGGCGAGCAGCGCACCATCACCGCGGCGTTCCCGGCCACTCACCCGAACAAGATCCTCGCGGGTCGCAGCGCCCAGCTTCACCTCTCCATAAAGAGAGTGGAGGAGCAGTCCCTTCCGGCGGTCGATGAGGCATTCTTCCGTGAGTACGGGGTCGAACAGGGCGGACTCGCCGAGATGCGCGCCGAGGTTCGCAAGAGCATGGAGAAAGAGCTTTCCGACATGGTCCGCAACCGCCTCCGCGCCCAGGTGCTGGATGCGCTCTATCGGGACAACCCGCTCGAGCTCCCGCGGGCGATGGTCGAGGAACAGGTACAGGCGCTGCAGATCGACGCGGCACGGCGCTTAGGGGTGCGCGAGGCGAGCCAGATCCCGCCACGAGACCCCTTCATCGAGGCGGCGCGCAGGCGCGTGGCGCTCGGGCTCCTGATGAGCCATATCGTCCAGACCCAGGGCTTGAAACCCGATCGCCAGCGCCTCAATGACCGGCTGGATGACCTCGTCGCGAACTACCCGAATGCGGATGAGGCGCGGCGTGCGTATCAGCAGAACCCCGAGGCACTGCGCCAGATCGAGTCCCAGGTCCTCGAGGACCAGGCGGTCGAGTGGGTGCTCGCCGCCGCCCGCATCAGCGAGCGGCCGATGAGCTTCAAGGAGCTGACGGGCTTCGGTCCCGGCGCACAGGGCGATCAGCAGCTAGCACAGCACAGCGAAGTGAGTGGCACATGAACGAACGCGGCCTGAACTTAGTTCCCATCGTCGTCGAGCAGACCGCGCGCGGCGAGCGCGCCTACGACATCTACTCGCGCCTGCTCAAGGAGCGGGTGGTGTTCGTGGTCGGACCGGTGGACGACTACATGGCGAACATCGTCGTCGCGCAGATGCTCTTCCTCGAATCCGAGAACCCGGAGAAAGACGTCGCGCTCTACATAAACTCCCCCGGGGGCGTGGTGAGCTCGGGGCTCGCGATCTACGACACCATGCAATTCATCAAGCCCGACGTGAGCACCATCTGCATCGGCCAGGCCGCCAGCATGGGCGCGGTGCTGCTCGCCGGCGGCACCAACGGCAAGCGCTACTGCCTGCCGCACGCGCGCGTCATGATCCACCAGCCCGCCGGCGGCTTTCAGGGGCAGGCCGCCGATATGGAGATCCAGGCGAAGGAAATGCTCGAGACCCGGGATCGGTTGAACAAAATCCTCGCCAAGCACACGGGCCAGACCGTCGAGCGGATCAAGCAGGACACGGACCGGGACCGCTTCATGGACTGGCAGGAGGCGGTCCGCTACGGCCTCGTCGACAAGGTTCTGGAAAACCGCGGCGACGCGGGCGGTGCGGCGGGGGCCGGGAGCGTCGGCAAGACGGGCTGAAGGGGCCCCGTAGGGGCCGGGCCGGTGGGATTTGTAAAGTAGTGAAACACGTCATACAAACCGCGCCCGAACAGGCAGTTAGCCGTGCGCTGCTGCTTTGCGTCGCGCCGCGGCACCTGCTATAAGAAAATAGCAATGTCCCACCCACAGCCAGGGTCGGCGTGGGGCGAATGCTTTTATGAGGGCCGTCGATGACTGAAGACTCGCGCAACCGTCACGATGACGGGAAGCTTCTGTACTGCTCCTTCTGCGGAAAGAGCCAGCACGAGGTCCGCAAGCTGATCGCCGGCCCCTCGGTATTCGTCTGCGACGAATGCGTCGAGCTTTGCAACGACATCATCCGCGAGGAGCTCGAGGATCGCGCCGAGCGCGCCCGCGACAAGCTGCCGAAGCCCCACGAAATCAAGAAGGTGCTCGATGAGTACGTGATCGGCCAGGAGCGCGCCAAGAAGGTGCTCTCGGTCGCGGTCTACAACCACTACAAGCGCCTGCAGACCCGCTCCGGCACCGCCCGCACCAAGGAAGAGGTCGAGATCGCCAAGAGCAACATTCTTCTCATCGGGCCCACCGGCTGCGGCAAGACGCTGCTCGCGGAGACCCTGGCGCGGCTCCTCAACGTGCCGTTCACGATCGCGGACGCCACCACCCTCACCGAGGCGGGCTACGTCGGCGAGGACGTCGAGAACATCATTCAGAAGCTCCTGCAGAAGTGCGATTACGACGTCGAGAAGGCGCAGACCGGAATCGTCTATATCGACGAGATCGACAAGATCTCGCGTAAATCCGATAACCCGTCCATCACCCGCGACGTCTCGGGCGAGGGCGTGCAGCAGGCGCTCTTGAAGCTCATCGAGGGCACCATCGCCTCGGTTCCGCCCCAGGGCGGGCGCAAGCACCCGCAGCAGGAGTTCCTGCAGGTGGACACGAGCAACATCCTCTTCATCTGCGGGGGCGCGTTCGCGGGGCTCGAGAAGATCATCCTGAACCGCACGCAGCGCAGCGGCATCGGCTTCACCTCCGAGGTGCGCGACATCAACACCCGCCCGCACGGCAGCGACCTCTTCCACGACGTCGAGCCCGAGGATCTGATCAAGTACGGCCTGATACCGGAGTTCGTCGGCCGGCTGCCGGTAGTGGCGACGCTCGATGAGCTCGACGTGGGGGCGCTCATCTCGATCCTCACCGAGCCGAAGAACGCCCTCACCAAGCAGTACCGGCGGCTCTTCGAGATGGAGGGCGCCGAGCTCGAGTTCCGCGACGAGGCGCTCAAGGCCGTGGCGCACCGCGCCATGCAGAGAAAGACCGGCGCCCGGGGACTGCGCACCATCCTCGAGACGGTGCTGCTCGACACCATGTACGAGCTGCCGTCGATGCGCAACGTGTCGCGGATCGTGATCGACGAATCGGTCATCGAGGGGCAGACCAAGCCCTATGTCGTCTACGGCTCGGACGAGGGGCGCTTGACGAGCGTCGATGAGCCGCGCCGCGCTTCGGGCTCGAACCACCACTGATCGGCAAGCGCGCTTTCCACGCCGCGCCTTTTGTCGCGGGCCGTGAGCTGCGTCACTCTTGAAACGCGCAGCGCAGACCTCATTTCCCGCTACACTACTGTCATAAGGCGTCGATAGCCGTTGTGCGGGAAGCACTACGGCCCGGCGCCACCACCTGCTATCCGAGGGCTTGAGCGTGTCAGAACCCACCGCCCCCCCGACTCCGAACCCCACCGGCATCGAGAACGTGCCGGTTCTGCCGCTGCGGGACGTCGTCGTCTACCCGCACATGGTGATCCCGCTGTTCGTCGGGCGCGAGAAGTCGATC
Source organism: Gammaproteobacteria bacterium (assembly GCA_027307325.1). Lineage (GTDB taxonomy): Bacteria > Pseudomonadota > Gammaproteobacteria > Steroidobacterales > Steroidobacteraceae > 13-2-20CM-66-19. Next base: position 8,165 of record DAHUXE010000160.1, read on the forward strand.
CAGGCCCTCGACGTCGCCATGCGCACCGACAAGCGCATCATGCTGGTGGCGCAGAAGCAGGCCGATATCGACGATCCCAAGGGGGATGATCTCTACCGCATCGCCACCGTCGCGACGATCCTGCAGCTCCTGAAGCTCCCCGACGGCACGGTCAAGGTGCTGGTCGAGGGCGTCGACCGCGCGCGCATCGAGAATCTGCACGCCGGCGACCACTATTCCTGCGACGCGACGCTGCTGCCCGACGACGAGGCGTACGACGAGAAAGAGATGGACGTGCTCGCACGCTCGGTCATCTCGCAGTTCGAGCAGTACGTGAAGCTCAACAAGAAGGTGCCGCCCGAGGTGCTCACCGCACTCGCCGGCATCGAGCAGGCCGGGCGCCTTGCCGACACCGTGGCGGCGCACATGTCGCTGAAGCTCGCCGAGAAGCAGAAGGTGCTCGAGATCCTGGACGTCAGGAAGCGCCTCGAGCACATCCTGGTCGCCATCGAGAGCGAGATGGACGTGCTGCAGATCGAGAAGCGCATCCGCGGCCGCGTCAAGGCGCAGATGGAGAAGAGCCAGCGCGAGTACTACCTCAACGAGCAGATGAAGGCGATC
>DAHUXE010000167.1 GCA_027307325.1 Gammaproteobacteria bacterium
GTCGCCGGCGGCGTCCTTGAGCCTGCGGCGGATGACCTCGGGCGTGTCGGTCGCGCGCCGCGCGAGACGCTCCGAGAGCGCCCGCCGCGCCGGCGGCAGCACGAAGATGCTGAGGCAGTCGGGCAGCGCGCGGCGCACCTGCTGTGCGCCCTGCCAGTCGATCTCGAGCAGCACGTCGTGGCCCGAGGCGCGCTGCGACTCGACGAAGGCGCGCGAAGTACCGTAATCGTTGTCGAACACCCGGGCGTGCTCGAGGAACTCGCCGCGCGCTGCCAGCCCGGCGAACTGCGCCTTGGAGACGAAGTGGTACTCGCGCCCCTCGAGCTCGGTGGGACGGCGCGTGCGCGTGGTGTGCGAGATCGAGAGGCGCAGGTTGGGCTCGCTCGCGAGCAGCGCCTTCACGAGCGAGGTCTTGCCGGCGCCCGAGGGCGCCGAGATGACGTAGAGCCGGCCGCGCTTCATGGGCGCGAATATACGCCGGGCGACTCGAGCGTCGCGACGAGCCTTGCCAGGGCCTGTGCGCGGTGGCTCACTCGGTTCTTCTCCTCTGCGGACAGCTCGGCGGCGGTGCGCCGCTCGCCCGCGGGAATGAACGCCGGGTCGTAGCCGAAGCCGCCGCTGCCACGGGCCTCGAGCGCGATGCGGCCTTCCCAGGTCCCCTCAGCCGTGAGCGGCGCGGGGTCGTCCGCCGTACGCAGAAAGACCACCACGCACCGGTAGCGCGCGGTGCGCCGCGGCTCGGCAACGCCCTCGAGCTCCTCGAGCAGCCGCGCGAGGTTGGCCGCATCGCTCGCGCCGGCGCCGGCAATGCGCGCCGAGCGGACGCCCGGACGCCCGCCGAGCGCATCGACCTCGATCCCGGAGTCGTCGGCGAGCGCTGGCAGGTGCGCTGCGGCGGCCGCGTGGCGCGCCTTGAGGAGCGCGTTCTCGAGGAAGGTCGTGCCGGTCTCGGCCACCGAGCCTATGCCGAGCGCCGTCTGGGAGAGGAGCTCGTAGCCCGCCGGCGCCACCAGCGCCGCCAGCTCCCGGAGCTTCCCCGGGTTGGCGCTCGCGAGCACCGCGCGCTTCACAGAGCGTTGAGCGCCTGGGTCTGCAGCGCGAGCAGCTCGCCGATGCCGGTCGCCGCGAGGTTGAGCAGCGCGTCGAGCTCGTGGCGGCGGAACGCGTGGCCCTCCGCCGTCCCCTGGATCTCGATGAAGGCGCCGCCGTTGTTCATCACCACGTTCATGTCGGTCTCGGCCTGGGAGTCCTCGGCGTAGTCGAGATCGAGCACCGGCACGCCCGCCACGATCCCGACCGAGACCGCCGCCACCTGGCCGTGCAGCGGGCTCGCGGCGATTTCGCGGCGCGCGACCAGCCGCTCGCAGGCCTCGGCGAGCGCCACGTAGGCGCCGGTGATGGACGCGGTCCGCGTGCCGCCGTCGGCCTGCAGCACGTCGCAATCGAGGGTGACGGTGCACTCGCCGAGCGCGCGCAGGTCGGTCACCGCGCGCAGCGAGCGGCCGATCAGCCGCTGGATCTCCTGGGTGCGCCCGCTCTGCCGGCCGCGCGCCGCCTCGCGCGCGGTGCGGGTGTGCGTGGCGCGCGGCACCCTGCCGTATTCGGCGGTGATCCAGCCCTGGTTCTTGCCGCGCAGGAACTGCGGCACCGACTCCTCGACGCTCGCCGTGCACAGCACCTGCGTGTCGCCGAACTCGACCAGCACCGAGCCTTCCGCGTGCTTGCCGTGGGCGCGTGTGAAGCGTACCGGCCGCAGCTCACCGGGCGCGCGTCCCGAGGGTCTCGCCATCGCCTTCAGTCCCCGAGCCAGCGCAACGCGGCTGCCGAGGTGTTGTCGCTTCCGGCCCCGGCGCGCTTCACGGCGCGCGCGCCGAGCTCGGCGAGCTGCTCGCGCAGCTGTCCGTTGCCGTTCAGGCTGCCGGCGACCTCCGGGTCCTTGAGCGGTCCCCAGAAGCCGTCGGTGCATACCAGCAGCAGGTCGTCGGGCTCGATCGGGCGGCGGCGGCTCAGCGTCATGTCGGGCAGGATCGGGTCGCCCCCCAGGCAGCATTCGACGAAGTTGCGCATCGGGTGGGTCTGCGCCTGCTCGGCGCTGATCAGTCCCTCGCGCAGCAGCAGCTCCACGTGGCTGTGGTCGCGGCTGCGCGCGACGAGCTCGCCGCGCCGCACGTGGTACACGCGGCTGTCGCCCACGTGCGCCCACCAGCTGGCGTGCTGCTGGATCAGGCACACGGCGCAGGTCGCGCGCGGCCGCTGCTCGAGCGGCAGCTGGGTGCCGAGCCTGGCGACCTCCTCGTGCGCGCGCCCGAGCGTCAGGTGCAGGAATCCGAGCGGATCGAACAGCGGCTGCGGCGAGTGCCAGAAGGCCTCAGTGATCACCTGCTGCGTGACCTGCGCGGCGCGCGCGCCATGGGCATGTCCGCCCATGCCGTCGACCGCCACCAGGAGCGCCGCGTGCTCGGCCACCGCCGCGCTGACCCGATCCTGATTCTCCTCGCGCCCGCCCAGCAGGCTGATATCGGCGTATTCGACCCGCAAGAAGATTCCATCGCATCTGTTAGACTGCCTTGGACCTTATATCACCCCCGCCAGCATGATCGCGAGCATGACCGGCTTCGCACGCCGTGAAGCCAGCGGAGACTGGGGCACGCTGGTGTGCGAGCTGCGCAGCGTGAATCACCGTTTCCTCGAGGCGGCCTTCCGCCTGCCGGACGAGCTGCGCTCGGCCGAAGGCGAGCTGCGTGCGCGGCTCGGGCAGAAGCTGCGGCGTGGCAAGATCGACTGCACCATGAGCTACCGGCGTCCCGCGGGCGCCGGCGGCAGCTTCGAGGTGGATGCGCGCACGCTCGAGCGGCTGCTGCAGGCGACGCAGACCGTGACACGCTCGCTGCACGGTTCACCGAGCGTCGACGTGCTCGACGTGCTGCGCTGGCCGGGCGTGCTGCGCGAGGAGGCGGTGGAGGGCGAGCCGCTGCTCGCAGCCGCCGGCGCGCTGTTCGCCGCCACGCTCGGGGATCTCGCCGCGGCGCGTGCCCGCGAGGGGCAGCGGCTGCGCGAGCTGCTCGAGCAGCGCTGCGGCGCGCTCGAGGCGTTGGTTGCCGCCGTGCGCACCCGTGTGCCCGAGGTACAGGCCCGCGCCCGCGCGCGGCTCGCCGAGCGCATCGCCGAGCTCGCCGCCCAGGTCGATCACGAGCGCCTCGAGCAGGAGCTGGCGCTGCTGCTGCAGCGGCTCGACATCGACGAGGAGCTCGAGCGCCTCACCGGTCACGTCGCCGAGGTGCGCCGCGTCGTCGACGGCGACGAGCCGGCCGGGCGCCGGCTCGACTTTCTCATGCAGGAGCTCAACCGCGAGGCGAACACCCTGTCGTCGAAGTCGCAGGACCTCGAGACCACGCGCAGCGCCGTCGATATGAAGGTGCTCATCGAGCAGATGCGCGAGCAGGTGCAGAACGCCGAGTGAAGTGCAGCCCCGATGCCGCGTCCCAAGCCACCTCCGGCGGTGCTCTCCGATCGCTTCCCCCTACCGGCCAGGACCGCCCGCAGCCTCGCGGTCCTGATCGGTCGCGAGGAATTGCCGGCGCGCTGCGCGACCGAGCTGGAGGAGCTGCTCGCCGTCCACCTGCGGGCCGCTCACGCCGAGCGGCAACGCGACGGCAGGAACACCGCGGGTAACGCCGAGGCGGCGATCGTCAGGGCCACCTCCGCAGTCCGGCAGCTGGCGAGGGTCGACGCCGGCATCGACGCCGACACCTACCGGATCCTCAAGCCGCGGGCGGACGCTTTTCTTGCCGCGGCCCGGGCGCGCCTTGCAGAGCTGCGCGGGCTGCCGCGGATCTATCCCAGCCAGGAGCCGTTGCGGGTGACGGGCCCGCTGCTGCGGAGGATCTTCGAGAGGCACGCGCACGAGGGCTTCAACACACGCGGCAACTTGCGCCGCTTTGCCTTCATGGCGCTCAGGGCCGCGGACATCGTCACCTCATCCGTGGACGCGGCGCAGCTCGACCGGCTCGATGAGTACCTCGACGGCGAACTGCAGCTGCCGGTCGGCTGAGCTTCAGAACGTGGCCACGTACGACAGGCCGAACACCTGTACGTGGTAGTAGGGCGCGAACTGCCCGGTGGGCAGGATGGCGCTGGCGCCGCCGAGCTGATAACCCTGGTAACCGAAGTCCGCGTCGCTCAGCTGCGCGTATTCGTAGGTGAGATGCAGCGCCTGGTTCCTGCTCAGGCGGTACTTGAGGCCGAGGCGCGCGTCCACCGAGTTGGCGATGATCGTCGGCAGCGGCTGCGCCGGGATGTAGTAGGCGGCCACGGTACCGGCGGGTGCGCCGGCGACCGCATACGGGTTGTTGGAGTAGCTGCCGCCGAGCACGTTGATGTCGGTGCTGGCCCGCGTCACTACGACCTGCGCCGTGAGGTCGACGCGCTCGTGCATCAGGTTCTTCCAGTCGACCGTCAGCCCGATCACGTTGGTGTGGGCGCGCATGTCGGTCGACCAGTTCTCGCACGGGTCCACCTTGTTGCTGGCGTTACGCAGCACGATCGTCGGGTAGCAGCCGCCGGAGATCGCGGTAAAGGTGCCGACGTTGGTGGCGGTGCTGTTGGCGGTGTACGAGTTGCCCGCCGAGCTTGAGCGGTTCATCTCGTAGCTGTAGAAGGCGCTGAAGGCGAGATTGCCGGTCGGGCTGTAGTTGGCGTCGAGGGTCGCCGACAGGTCGCGCGCCCGGAACAGGCCGTAGCTCGTATCGTAGTAGTCGTCGTCGCGGTACTCGACGAGGCCCTGGAGATTCACCTGCTGCGTCACCTCGAGGTCGACGTCGCCCTTGGCCTGACTGCGCTTACGCGGGGCCTCGTAGTAGCGCAGCATCCCGATGAGCTCGCTGATGCGGTTCTGGTTCTGGTATTCCGCGTTGGCGAGCGCGTTGTTGTTGGGGAAGAACACGGCGGCGTTGCCGGTGAGCGGAGTCGTCGGCAGTCCTGCGACCGGGCCGTAGCCGGTGAGGCCGGTCAGCAGCATGTATTGGTAGGCCGAGAGCGTGGCGCCCGTCGGCACCACGTTCGCCATCGGCACGTAGGCGAGGAACGCCTGCTCGCTGTAGTCGCCGGCGGTCCGGTCCCCGTAGCTGTAGCTCAGCCGGCCGTTCACGCGGCTGAAGTTGCCGCGCCACTCGAGCGTGCCGATGTTCTCCTTGGTGGCGTACACGTCCTCGCAGCTGTACCAGTTGCCGTCGCACCAGCGGTTGAGCTGCTGGTACTCATAGGCGAGCTTCAGCGACTCGCCCGGAATGAAGTGCCACTGTCCGTCGGCGTCGACCTGGGTCACCTTGCGGCTGAACGGCAGATTCTCGTTGATGTTCACGTTGCTACCGAGCTGCGCGGCCGGCACGCCGAGCGCGGCGGCGAACGGCGCCATGATGGTGCCCGAGCGCGCCGAGTTGTTGTCGTAGAAGCCGTAGATGTTGACCGGCGTCTCGTTGCGGCGCTCGTCGTACTTGAAGGCGAGATCGAGCGACAGCGTCTTCAGCGGGCGGCTGGAGATCTTGAGGTTGGCCGCCTCGTCGACCACCAGGGCCTGCGGCGAGCTCACCGGCACGAGCGGCACCTGGGCGGCGTCGTACTGGTAGGACTCGTCCTGGGTCATGCGGCTCCAGGAGCCGAACGCCACGATGCGGGTCGTCTCCCACAAGGTGCGGCCGGCGGTCGCGGTGAGCTGGTGCATCTGGTTGCCCGGCGCCTCGCTCATCGTCATCGTCTTGGTGAGGTCCGCCCACTCGGTCCAGCGCAGAAACGGAATGTCGTTGTGGAAGATCGAGCCGTTGTAGTCGAACTGGACGAAGTCCTGCGATGAGCGGCGCGCGAACGACACGTTGACCTGGTCGGTCCGGTAGTCGATCGGATTCGGCAGCGTCGCCGCGACCTCGCCGGTCGCCTGCGTCACGGTGCTCTGGGCCTGAGTGCCGGTCTTGGTCTCGTGCTTCGCTGACGCGCTCAGCTCCCACTTCGGCGCCAGCAGGAAATTGGCGCCGATCTCGTAGCGGTTGCGCGTCGTGAACAGATCGAACGCCGAGAAGGACGGCAGGTCCGCGGCCTGGATCGCCGCCGCCTGCGCCAGCTGCGCGGCGCTCGGCGCGCGCAGCGTTCCCCCCACCAGCACGTTGGCCGCGGTCACCGCGCCCGAAAGCCCGCGGGCGTTGGCTGCGGCAGCGTTGTTGGCCGGCACCAGCGGCACCTGCCAGGACGACGGCAGCGTCAGCACGTTGCCGCCTAAGCCCAGGTACGGGCTGTTGTACGAGTCCCAGACGTTGTGCTGGATCTCGTCGTACTTGAAGCTGAGGCGGAAGCGCCCCTGGACCCCGTAGTCGCCGTCGGCGCTGCGCGCCGGCGTGCCGAGATCGGTCACGCTCAGATGCCAGCGCGCGGCATCGCTGCTGTCGTAGGCGCCGCCGCCCCCGAGGTGAAAGGAGGCGATGGCGAACGGCCCGTGATCCTCGAGCCCGTTGTACTCACCGAACTTGTAGGAGCCGCGGCTGACGCCCCCGGCGCCGACCTCGGCCGTGTTCTGCTGGGTCGTCAGCTCCTCCTTGCTCGGATTGGACTCGTCGGCGGGGGCCGGCACGCTGCAGAGGATCGCGAGGGCGGCGGGCAGCCCGCCGAGCAGAATGGTCGTCGTGCGCTTCATGACCTTCCTCCTGATTCCGCGCGCCGCCGCCTAGCGCTGGAACTTCGAGCCGGCGGGGCTGTTGGAACCGTGGATGAGGATGTGGCAGTTCAGGCACGCCCGCGCGACCAGCTGCGCGCGTGGGCTGATGCTGCCGAGGGGCAGAGCTCCGTTCACGGTCGTGGCATTGCCGGCCGCCAGGTTCGCCCCGCTGTTGATGGCCGCCGCGTGATCGCCGCTATGGCACGCCTGGCACAGGTACGGGACGCGCACCTTGAGCAGCGGCGTGATGGTCGAGCCGTGCGGCGTATGGCAGTTGGTGCACTCGTCGGTTACCGGCGCGTGCTCCCACAGGAACGGGCCGCGCTTCTCCGCATGACAGGTGTAGCAGGTCTCGTTGACCGAGTTCCTGACGAGGTTGTGCGGGCCCGTCGAGCCGTGCGGGTTGTGACAGTCGGTGCAGGCCATGCGGCCGGCGTCGAGCGGGTGCGTGGAGATCAGGTGTGTCTGGGCGCGCTGCGTCTTGTGGCAGTCGAAGCACACCTCGGCTTGCGTGCCCTTGCGCAGCACCGGATCCGCGCCGACGTGGATGCGGTGGCAGCCGGCGCACGGGATGTTCTGCTGCTCGTGGGCGCTGCCGCCCCACATGGCGCGCTTGCCGCCCTGGTGGCAGGTGAGGCACTGCTGCATCTGTACCTGGCTGTCGCTCTTGGCCTTCAGCCCGAACGTCACGTCGGGCGGCGTGCGGTGCCCGGCGCTGCCGCCGATGTTCTTCTGGTGCGCCAGGCTCGCGCCGTGGCAGCTCTGGCAGCCCGGCGTGCGGGCGTCGGCTTTTACGCCGTGACGCGTCTTGTAGATGGAGAGTATCGGCTTGGATTCGTTTTCGTCGTGACAGCGGGTGCAGGCCTCATCGCCCGCCAGGGTACGGTCCGCGGCCGCGGGCGCTGCGGCGCTCGCTGCCGCAGTCGCCTCGGGACCTGAAGTCGGCGCGGCGGCGGTGTCGGCGCGAGCCGCGGTGGCCAGGACCAGCATGCCGAACGTCGCGCACACCGCGACTCTTGCGAGGATTCTCATGATGCGTCTCCGGGGAGCTGACCTGTTGCCGGGGTGCTTTTCGGTGCCACGGCTTGCCTCCCTACCGCCTCAGGTCCGTCCTCATTCGTCGTCTCCTTGGTATTCCTTGGGCAGGAGGTGCGCGATGCCCTTGTGACAATCGATGCAGGTCTTGCCCTCTTTCTGCGCCTCGGCGTGGTTGCGCTGCGCAGCGGGACGCTGCTTGGCCTGCGCCATGGCCGCGAAGCTGTGGCAATTGCGGCACTCGCGCGAGTCGGTGGCCTTCATGGTGTTCCACTCGTTCTGGGCGAGTGCCATGCGCCGCGCCTCGAACTTCTCCTTGGTATCGATGGCGCCGGTGATCTTTCCCCACACCTCGCCGCTCGCCTTGATCTTGCGCAGCACCATGTGCGTCCAGTCCCGCGGCACGTGGCAGTCGGGGCAGATGGCCCGCACGCCGGTACGGTTCTGGAAGTGAATCGTGGTCTTGTATTCCTGGAACACGGTGTCGCGCATCTCGTGGCAGCTGGTGCAGAACGCGAGCGAGTTGGTTGCCTCGAGCGCGGTGTTGAATCCGCCCCAGAAGACGACGCCGGCGATGGCGCCGATGACGAGCAATGCGAGCGTGAGGAAGGTCGGCTTACGAACGGCTGCGAGCACCTGCCGTGTTCGCGAGCCGCCGCTGTTGTCTTCCGGCATCGGGTTGTCTCCCTGGCGCTGCGGCGCTCCCTGCTGCGGTCACTGCAGGGAGAGGATCCAGTCCACGAGGTTCCTGATCTCTTTCGGATCCGTGGACTTCACGATCGCGTGGTCTTCCTCGTGCCCGTCCTCGAACTTGACCTTCTCTCCCGAGGTCATGTGCCTGGTGAGCTTCGTCACGGCGTCCGGGTTGCCGCGATACTTGGCGGCGACCTCGCGCCAGGCCGGACCCTCTTTCTTCTTCTCGACCGAGTGGCACTTGAAGCAATTGCTCTGGCGGGCTAGTCCGCGCGCCGCCGCCTCGTCGGCGGCCTGCGCACTGCCGGTGGCTCCGAGCAGCAATAGGGTTGCGGTCAGGATGGCGGTTGCAGGCTGCATCACTGTCTTCACGGGCGGTTCCTTTCCAAGATCCCGTCAGGTTTCGAGCGCGAAGAGTAATGAGGCCGGCAACGTGCCGGAATACGTGTATGTGCTGAGCTGACAGCGGCTCTAGGGGTAAGCACGGATGCCAATCGAAATGACGCCGGCGTAGAACTCCGCCAAACCCAAACACGGGTATTGCCGGGCGTCGGGACTCACGCAGCTGCGCGGCGCCCACGCGGAGTGGAGGAACCACCATGAGAGCACTGCCTTACGTGGCGACGACGTTCGCGACGGTGGCGCTATGCGGCGCCGCGCTCGCTGCCGATGCGGGGCCGACGGCGCAGCAGGCGGAGAAACTCGCCAGCACGACCTGCGCTGCCTGCCACGGGGCGGCGGGGCGCAGCAGCCTGTCGCCATTCCCGAATCTCGCGGCGCAGACGGCGCCGTATCTCCAGGCGCAGCTCAAGGCTTTCCGGGATCAGAAGCGGGCCGACCCGGATGCGCAGGCGTACATGTGGGGTCTGGCCTCGCCGCTCAACGATGCGATGATCGCCGCGCTCGGCTCGTACTACGCCTCGCAACACGCGGCGGCCGGCAAGAGCGGCAATCCCAAGTTGCTGGCCAAAGGCAAGGAGATCTTCGACAAGGGAATGCCCGCGGAAGGTATTCCGCCCTGCAACGTGTGCCACGGCGCCAATGGCGAGGGCAACGCCATGTTCCCGCGGCTCGCGGGTCAGCACGCGCCGTATCTCGTGAAGCAGATACTGCTGATCCAGAATGCGCTGCGGGTAGCGCCCGTCATGCACGGCCTGATCAAGGACATGAATCGGGACGAGATGCTGGCGGTGGCGACCTACCTGGCCTCGCTCGGCCCCCAACCCTGACGTCTTCGCCGCGTGCACCGCCACCTGGGTGAATAACCACGATGCCCAGACATATCCGGCGGCTGCTTCTCGTCCTGATCGGCTTGGGGCTCGTCGCCGTCGCGGTGCGCAACTTGGTAGTCGATCGGTCCTTCTACGAATACGGCCACTATCGCGGTAACGCGGTCGCGGAGATCGCCCGCGACAAGCCGAAGTTCCAGGGCACGGCCTATTGCCAGAGCTGTCATGCGGCGGAGTACGACACCTGGGCGCACGGTCTGCACTACAGCCCCGACACCGCGAGGATCGTGAAGTGCGAGGTGTGCCACGGGCCGGGCGGCGGGCGCGATCCCGGCCAGAACTATCTGCACGCGGCCACCGGGCCCGTGCACCCCGGCAACCTCAAGCTCGCGGTGCCGGCCGATACCACCGCGCTGTGCACCGTCTGCCACGAGCAGATCGTCGGGCGTCCTGCCGAGCAGCGCCAGATCGTAAGCGGCGAGCACGCCGGCGGGCAGCAGTGCAGCCTGTGTCACGACGCGCACGCTCCGTTGAGATTCAAGGGAGCCCTCGCCGCCGCGGCGGCTGGCGGCAACCCGGCCGCCGGCCAGCGCAAGACCGCAGCCTGCGCCCCCTGCCACGGTCCGACGGGCGTCAGCGCCGCGGGCCTCATCGGCCCGACGCTCGCCGGTCAGAACCGCGCCTACCTGGCGGCGGCGCTCGCGGCCTACAGGAGCGGCGCGCGCAAGAACCCGATCATGCTCGGCGTGGCGAGCGTGCTCAGCAATTCGGACATCGAGGATATCGCCGCCTTCTTTGCCAGCCAGAAGTGCGCGGCCGGCCCGGGCGGCGCGGCGCAGCTTGCGGCGGCCCGCGCGGCGGGAGCTGCGATGTGCGCGAGCTGCCACGGGGCCAACGGCGTGCCGACCGGCGCCGCATGGCCGAGTCTCCTCGGACAATCCACGGATTATCTGCAGGGCGCGCTCCGGTCCTACGCCGGCGGGGATCGATCCCACGTCGTCATGTCCGCGATCGCGAAGAGCCTGGACGACGCCGGGACCGCGAAGGTCGCTGCGTATTACGGCGGCGCGGCCTGCAAGTGAGGTGGTGAACATGGATGACGAGACTTCAGCGGATGAGGTGCAGGCCGGCCGCCGCGCCTTTCTCACCTGTTTCGGCAGCGCGCTGGCGGGCGGAGCGGTGGCGGCAACCGCCACGGCGCTGCTGCCCGGTCCGGCACGGGCCGCGGCGGGCGGAGCGCCGTCCCCGGCCATACCGGACTACGACTGGAAGCAGCACCAATGGGCTTTCGGCGTCGATGCCAGGAAGTGCATCGGCTGTCTGCGTTGCGTCGAAGCCTGCAAGGCCGAGAACGAGGTCGCGCTGGACGCGCATCACTTCCGCACCTGGGTCGAGCGCTACGTATATGTCGAGGGCGAGGACGCACCGCGCATCGATTCCCAGGCCGATCCGGTCAATATCGCCGCCTCCGGCTCCGAGCAGCACTATCGCTTCGCCAACCGCTACCAGGACCAGAAGGTCGAGAGGGCCTTCTTCGTGCCGAAGCTGTGCAATCACTGCACCCATCCGGCCTGCGTGCAGGTTTGTCCCACGGGCGCGACCTTCAAGACCGACGACGGCGTGGTGCTCATCGACCACACCTATTGCATCGGCTGCCAGTACTGCGTGCAGGCCTGCCCCTACGGCGCCCGGTTCTTCAACGTCGAGAAGAAGGTTACGGAGAAATGCACCTGGTGCTATCACCGCATCACCAAGGGCCTGCTGCCCGCCTGCGTGGAGGTCTGTCCGACCGGCGCGCGCATCTTCGGCGACCGTCGCGACAAGCAGAGCCCGATCAGCAGGTTCCTGGCGGAGAATCGCGTCGACGTCCTCAAACCCGAGACGGGTAACGCGCCGAACGTCTTCTACGTCGGCATAGACAAGGATGTCAGGTGATGCACCCGGAGTTCAGCGCCGCGCCCTACATCGGCTACGTCTACCCCAACGAGACGGTATTTCCCTGGGGCGTCCTGATCGTCGCCTATCCCTACCTCACGGGACTGGTGGCGGGTGCCTTCACGGTCTCGAGCCTGTATCAGGTGTTTGGATTGCAACGGCTGCGTCCGGTCGCGCACTTTGCCCTGCTGACCTCGCTCTGCTGCATGATCTTCGTGCCGACGCCGCTGCTCTTGCACCTGGGTCATCCGGAGCGGGCGTTCAACGCCGTGTTCACGCCGCACTGGTCCTCGGCGATGGCCATGTTCGGGTATTTCGCCGGCTTCTACGTCCTGCTCCTCATGGTCGAGACCTGGTTCGTGTTCCGGCCGTACATCGTGCAACAGGCACAGCAGCGCAAGGACCTGCTGGGCCGGTACTACCGGCTGCTGTCGCTCGGCTCCTACGATCTTTCGGAAGACGCGCTGCGCGTGGACCGCAAATGGATCCTGGCGCTCGCCATCATCGGCATCCCCGCCGCGCACGGGCTGCATGGGTACGTCGGCTTCCTGTTCGGCTCGCTGAAATCCCGCGAGTGGTGGTCTTCCGACCTGATGCCGGTGATCTTCCTGTTCTCGGCGATCATCTCCGGCGTTTCGCTGCTGACGGTGCTGTACGTGCTGTCCTGCAAGCTGCGCCGCATTGCCGTCGACGTCGATTGCGTGAAGGGACTCGGCTACACCGTGTGGGGCTTCCTCATGTTCACGCTGCTGCTCGAGGGCGTGGAATTCGGCAGCCTGGTCTATAAGGGCAAGGAAGGGATCGACATGATCATGGTGTTCGTGACCACGCGCCTGGTCATCCCCTTCTTCGTGCTGCAGATCGGCGTGGGCGCGGTGACGCCGATCCTCATTCTCTCCTACATGTTCTGGCGCGGCACCGCCGGCAGGGCGCTGGTTGCCGGGGTAACCACAAGTGCGGCGCTGATTCTCCTCAACGTCATCATGATGAGATTCAACGTCGTCATCGGCGGACAGGAGATCTCGAAGACGGGCGTGGGCCTCTTGAGCTATCCGTGGGTGTTCCTCGGAAGAGAAGGCGTGTTCGCCGCGGCATCGGTGCTGGCGGCGCCGATGCTGCTGCTGCTGGTGATGATCCGGCTGTTGCCGCCGTGGCACGATCCGGTGAACACCCCGGCGCACTGAGCGCGCCCGGCCGCGCCGCTCAGGGAATCAGCTTGCGCAGCTCCGGCGTCGAGAGATCGTCGATGTGCCGGAACGCCGGCGCGACCTTCTCGACCTGATCGGCCGGCACCCGGTACTCCTCGAAATACACCTTCCATTCGCGCATGATCCGCCAGATCCTGGCGATGCTCTCGGCGGCGACCTCCGCCGACAGCGTGAACATCTCGCGCCCCGCGAAGGCGTTATCGAGGGTCGCGATCCGTCCCTGGGGACCTACGCCGAGGTGCAGGCGCCGCTCGGGCGAGAGGCTGGCCCGCGGCATGACGTCGTAGAGCGGACTCAGCCGCCATCCCGGCAGGCGCGGGTCCCAGACGAAGCCGTGGTTGCGCAGGTGATCGTCGTCGTTGTTGACCAGAATGTTGAACACCAGCCGCTCGAAGAGCTCGCGGTTGTTCTCGCGGATCACGCGCGGGTGACAGTAGCGCCGGACCGCCTGCGCCAGGTCTCCGTAAGACTTGTTCGGCGACTCCATCTCATCGCAGGCGAGGAGCGTCAGCCCGCTCACGAACGCCAGGCGCTTCTCCGCCAGCCCGTACGCAGGCGCGGTGGTGAGGAAGTCCTCAGGCAGCGGGGCGTCCTGACCCGCCTTGGCCCAGTAGCGGTCGAAGCGCCGGATCAGCATGACGGTCCGGGAGACGAGCTCTAACAGCTTCACCTTCGGTACGCTGAGACCCGCGGCGGCTGCGAGCCGCAGCG
>DAHUXE010000170.1 GCA_027307325.1 Gammaproteobacteria bacterium
GATACTCCGGGTGCTCGCGCGCGAACTCGATGAAGCCGTCGAGCTTGTTGAAGCCGCCGTGGGAGTAGAACTCGGCAAGCGCCTCGCTGCGCGGCGTCACGTACCAGGAGACGCAGCAGTCCCAGTTGCGCTGCGGGTCCTCGGCGATCAGGCGCCCGTGGAGCGAATCGGCTCCGGCGCGCACGAACGCGAGGAAGGGCCGCCGCAGGGGCGGCGCCGTCGCGGCCACCTTATTCCTGCGCCTCCCGCGGCTTCCACGCTGCGGCAAGCTCCTGCTGCTTGCGCGGCGGCACCGGGTCGTAGTGGCTCAGCTCCATGGTGTAGGCGCCCTGGCCGCCGGTGAGGGCCTTGAGCCGCGACTGGTATTCGGAGATCTCCGCGAGCGGCACCAGCGCCTGCAGCGTCGCGCGCTGTCCGGGGAGCGTGTCGCTGCCCGAGATGCGCGCCCGCTTGGTGGCCAGGTCCCCGGTGACGTCGCCGATGGCGCTCGCGGGAGCCGTGATCTCCATGCGCATGATCGGCTCGAGCACGATCGGTGTCGCCTTTTGCAGCGCATCGAGGAACGCCTTGCGTCCCGCGGACACGAAGGCGACCTCCTTGGAGTCGACCGCGTGATGCTTGCCGTCGTAGACGGTGACGCGCACGTCCTGGATCGGAAAGCCGGCGAGCGCGCCCTCGGCCAGAACCTGCCTGACGCCCTTCTCGACGGCGGGGATGTACTGCCCCGGGATCGCACCCCCGACCACGTCGTCGACGAACTCGAAGCCCGCGCCGCGCCCGAGCGCCTCGATCCGCAGGTACACCTCGCCGAACTGTCCCGCGCCGCCGGTCTGCTTCTTGTGCCGGCAGTGCCCCTCGGCCGGCCGGGTGATGGTCTCGCGGTAGGGAATGCTCGGGGGATGGGTCTTGACGTGCACTCCATAGCGCTCGGTCATGCGCTCGAGCAGCACCCGCAGGTGAAACTCGCCCATGCCGTACAGCACCGTCTCGTTCACCGCGGCGTGGTGCTCGATACGCACGCACGGGTCCTCGGCGGTGAGCTTGTGGAGCGTATCGGCGAGCCGCTGCTCGTCCCCGCGGCGGTCGGGCTCGATCGCAAGCCCGAGCATCGGCGGCGGAAAGCTCACGGGCTTCAGGTGATACTGATCCTCGTCGTGCGAGTCGTGCAGCACGGCATCGAGATGCAGCTCGTCCACCTTCGGCGTGGCGACGATATCGCCCGGACCCGCCTCGGCGACCTCGGTCGTGTCCTTGCCGAGCAGGCTGAAGAGGTGGGTGAGCTTCACCGGTTTGCGCGCATCGCCGACGAACAGCTGGCTCCCCTGCCGTACCGTGCCCTGGTGCACGCGCATTACACCGAGCTTGCCGACGTAGGGGTCGATACTCACCTTGAACACGTGCGCGATGACGTGCCGCGCCGGGTCGGGAGCGACCGGCACGCGCTCGGCGCTCTCGCCGGTGCCCCTGAGGAAAGGCGGCGGGTTGCCCTCGGCCGGATTCGGCATGAGGCGCACGATGGCGGTGAGCAACTCCGCAACACCAGCGCCGGTCTCGGCCGAAGTGAAGCACACCGGCACCAGGTGCCCCTCGCGCAGCGCCTGCTCGAAGGGGTCGTGCAGCTGCTCGGGCGAGAGCTCCTCGCCCTGCTCGAGATAGAGCGCCATCAGCTTTTCGTCGAGCTCCACCACCTGGTCGATGATCTGGGTGTGGGCGGCCTCGACCGAGGAGAAGTCGGTCGCGCGGCCGCGCGGCTGGAAGAAGCAGTCCACCACCGAATCGCCGGCGCCGGCCGGGATATTCAGCGGCAGGCACTCGCTGCCGAAGGTCTCGCGCAGCTCCTCCAGAACCCGGGCGCAGCGCGCGTCGCGGCTGTCGATCTTGTTGACGATGATGAGGCGGCACAGCCCGCGCTCGCGTGCGAAGTCCATGAGGCGCTGAGTGAGGGTGTCGACTCCGCTCACCGCGCTCACCACGATGGCCACCGCCTCGACCGACTCGAGCACCGAGAGCGTCTTGCCGAGGAAGTCCGGGTATCCCGGCGTGTCGATGAGATTGATGCGCGTGCCGTCGCTCGCGAAACTGCAGATCGCGGTATCGAGCGAGTGCTGCAGGCGCTTCTCCTGCGGATCGAAATCCGAGACCGTCGTGCCGCGCGCCAGGCTGCCGCGAGCGCGGATGGCGCCCGCCTGCAGCAGCAACGTCTCGGTGAGAGAGGTCTTGCCTGCGCCGGCAGGGCCTACCAGCGCAATATTTCTGATGCCCGAAGTGGCGTTCCCCATGGCGGATGCTCCCGGACTTAGTTCTTAGACGCCCGCTAGGAGCATCATCGGTCCCCCAAAGCCTACTCCGGGGGCGTACCGGCGGCTACTTGGGCGGGCGTACCATGCAGGGGAGGCGCGGCGCAAAGCCGCGAGGAGGCGCGGATCCCATGAGTGAGCGAGGGCCGGCAGCGGCGCGGCAGCGCCGCAGGAACGAAAGGATTCAGCGCCAGCTGGACGAGGCCCTGGCAGACAGCTTCCCTGCAAGCGACCCGGTCTCGATCGTGACCTCTCAGGGCGAGGAGGACTGGGCAGAGGAGGCGGACGAGCCGCAAGCGCCGCCCGCTAAGGCACAGGATGTACCCGCCGCCGAAGGTGGCGGGACTAAGGCGCCGTCAGCTCCAGAGTCGAGCCGGCCTGATTGACGGTCGTGAGGACCAGCGGCCGCCGCCACACGCGCTGCAGGTAATCGAGAACCTTGCGGCTGCGTTCCAGGTCGAGGCCGCGCCCGTCGGTCGCGCTGTCGTGCACCAGCTCGAGCGTGCCGTCGGTGCGCACGTGGTGCGCGGAGACCACCGGCGCCCCGAAGTTGTA
The DNA here is from genome assembly GCA_027307325.1 of Gammaproteobacteria bacterium. Classification (GTDB taxonomy): domain Bacteria; phylum Pseudomonadota; class Gammaproteobacteria; order Steroidobacterales; family Steroidobacteraceae; genus 13-2-20CM-66-19. The sequence continues at coordinate 2,853 of DAHUXE010000170.1, forward strand.
CTTGGCGGCGAGCAGCGCCTCGTGGAGCGAAGTCAGCTCCGGCTCGAGCACCTTGACCTGACCGTCGCTGCGCGCGCTGTAGCGGAACAGGCCGAGCTCGTCGGCGAGCTCGCGCGTCAGGTGGTTGCGCACGAAGGCGAAATCGTCGTCCTGCTCCATGATGTGGCGCGCGGCTTCCAGCCCGTCGCGCTCGACGATCTTCTCCCACATCGAGAAACCGAGGTGATAGGGATTGATGGCGAGCGACACCTGCGCGTCGGCCGCGATCGGCCGCACCACGTCCGAGTGGCACTTGATCGCGTCCACGTACGACTGCTGCGGAATGAAGTCGGCCTCGCGCAGCAGCCGTGCGTGCCAGTACGATGCCCAGCCCTCGTTCATGATCTGCGTAGCGAACACCGGATAGAAATAGAACGACTCCTCGCGGACCGCGAGAAAAATGTCGCGCTCCCAGCTCTCCATCTCGGGCGCGTAGTTCGCCACGAACCACAACAGGTCGCGCTCCGGGTGCGGCGGCAGCGGCGCGCGCTTCCTGGCCTCCACGGCTCCCGCGGCGACCGGATCGAGCGCCGCGAAGCGCTTGCGGAAACTGTCGTCGGCCAGGACCTTCGGCTCCTCGACGTACTCCGCATAGCGTTCGCGGCGCAGCGGCTGGTCGATGTCGATGTGCTGCTCGAGCGCCAGCGCCGCGTCCAGCACCGTCTCGACGCGCTGCGCGCCCTGGGACTCGATGATCTGCTGGATCGCGCGGGCGTGATTGGCGGCGTGCTCGACGATGTGCTCGCTCACCTGCTCCTGGCAGCGGCGGAACAGCAGGTTGTTGCGCGAGAAATCCGCGTGCCCGAGCACGTGCGCAGTCACCAGGATGTTCTCCGCGAGCCCGTTGCTGGCGGCGAGGTAGGCGTGGCCGGGATTGCCCGGAAACACCACCTCGAAGAGCCGCGAGTGACCCATGCGGCGCTGGATGAGCTGGTAGATGTAACGGACGCCGAACGACCAGTGCGGCATGCGCACCGGCAGCCCGTAGACCGCGATCTCCATCATGAAGCTGTCGGGGACGGCCTCGAAGTCGACCGGATGAAACGCGAGCCCCGAGCGGTTGGCGAGCTCCTCGATGCGGCGGATGTAGTCGCGCCAGTCGGGGCTCATGGAGCGGCGCGTCTCATGTCGCGGCCGGCGTCTGCGTCTCGGCGGAGAAGAAATGCCGCACCGCGCCCCACACGTCGTCGAAGTCGTTGAGCGCGTAGCTGCCGGCGGCACACCCGGCCCCGGAGAGCTCGGCGAACAGCTTGCCGGTCTCGGTGGCGAGCTGCCTCGACAGGCCCGAGGACACCTCGACATAGCCGGTGAAGCAGGCATCCGCGGCCACCGAGGCGAGCGCGGTGCGCGCCTCGGCGGCGTCGCTCACCGAATTGTCGCCGTCGGAGGCGTAAAAAAGGTAAAGGTTGCAGCGGCCGGGGTTGTAGCGGGCGTCGATGATCTCGCGCACCTTGAGGAGCCCGGTCGAGGCCACCGTGCCGCCGGTGCCCGACACCTGGAAGAACTCCGGCTCGTTGAACTCCCACGCCTCGGTGGTGTGTGCGACGAACACCGTCTCGAGCGAGCGGTACTGGCGCCGCAGTCCCTGCACCACCCAGAAGAAGAAGGTCTTGGCGAGCTTGCGGTCGCGGTCGGACATGCTGCCCGACACATCGAGCATGAAGAACACCACCGCGTGAATCGCCGGCTGCTTGCGCCGCGCCAGCTGCCGGAAGCGCAGGTCCTCGTCGGTGAACGTCTGGGTAGCGCCCGGCGCCGCGCGCCGTTTCACCAGCTCCTTGAAGGAGCGGCGGCGATCGAGCCGCGAGCGCGCCCCGCGGCGGTCCCAGCCCTCGCGCGTCCAGTCGGTGTCATCGGACGGCCCGACGCGCGCCTTGAGGTTGGGAAGCTTCATCTCCTCCCACAGCCAGTCGACGATGTCGTCGACCTTGAACTCGAGCAGCAGCTGCACCTCGCCCTCGTCGCGCCCGCCCGCGCCCTTCTCGCCGGGACCCTGCTGCTGCGAGGGATCGGAGAACACATCGCCGGGTTTGGCCTTGCCCTGGCCCGCGCCCTGCTGTTCTTCGGGACGGCGCAGGCGGAAGTGATAGTGCTCGAGCATGCGCACCGGCACGCGCACGGTGCGCGCGCCGTCGTTGATGACTTCGCCGCCGGCGATGATTTCGGGGAGGTTGGCGCGCACCGCCTCGCGCACCTTTTCATCGTGCCGCAGCCAGTCGCGCGCACCACGCGAGAACAGCTCGTACCACTTTGCGGCGCTGAGAGGGGCTTGTCCGCCGCCTTTGCCGCCCTCTTCGTCCATGGACTTACTGGTACTCCTTTTTTGGCGGCGACGCTACTGCGACTCCCGTCCTACTCCTGCGCGAGCAGCGTCGTAACGTAGCTGAGGGCCTCCTTGGCGCTGTGCTCGTCGTAGCCGTACTCGCTCACCAGGCGCTGCTGCACTACCGAGATCTTCTGGCGCGCTTCCTCGTCGGGGCGCGCGGTCGAGGTCACGAGCCGCAGCACGTCGCGGCGCTCCTCGAACAGGTACTGCTCGATGGCCTCGCGCATGCGCGCATGGCTCGCGAGCTTGAACTTCTCGCCGGCCTTGAACGCCACCATCGCCTTGCGTACCACTTCCTGGCGGAACGACAGCTTGCCGGAGTCCGATACCTTGATCTTCTCCTCCACCGAGCGCAGGAAGCGCTCATCCGCCGCGCGGGTCTCGCCGGTGATCGGGTCGGTGACCTGGCGGTGATCGAGCGAGGCCTCGACCTCGTCGAGATACTTCTCGAGCAGCTGCTGCGCCTCCGCCTCGAAGGAAGCGAACATCGCGCGGTGCACGTCCTCCTTGACCCAGCGGTTGTAGAACTCCTTGCGCGCGGTCACCAGGTGATCGATCCAGGCCTTCTTCTGCTTGGCGTCCATGCGCGCGTCGCTCTCGATCGAGTCCTTGAGCGCGAGCAGCAGCTCCATGCTGGTGAGACTATGGGTGTTGCCGCGGGTGATGGCGTTGGAGATCGCGTTGATCACGAAGCGCGGGCTCACCCCCGTCATGGCCTCGTCCGGTGCCTCGGTGCGCAGCCGCTGAGCCTCGTTCTCGGCCATGCCCTCGACCGCCTCGCCGGCATAGATCCGCAGCTTCTTGGCGACGTCGAGTCCCTCGCGCTCCGGCTTCACCAGGCGGGTGAGGATCGCGAACACCGCCGCGAGATTCAGCACGTGCGGATCGAGGTGCACGTTGCGGAGCGCCGGCGCGCCCGACGTCAGCTTCTGGTAGATGCGCGACTCGTCACGATAGGAGAGCGCATAGGGGATCTTGATGATCACCATGCGGTCGAGCAGCGCCTCGTTCTCCTTCTCCTGGAGAAACTTGTGGAACTCGGCAAGGTTGGTATGGGCGAGGATCGTCTCGTCGAGGTGAATCAGCGGGAAGCGCGACACCTTGACGTTCTTCTCCTGCGTCAGCGTGAGCAGCAGATAGAGGAACTCGCGCTTCACCTTCAGGATCTCGATCATCTCGAGCACACCGCGGCTGGCGGCGTACACCGCGCCGGACCAGGACCAGGCGCGCGGATCGCCCTCGTCGCCGATCTGCGCGACCTTGGCGAGGTCCACCGAGCCCACCAGGTCGGCGATGTCCGCGGTGGTCGGATCGTGCGGCGCGTAGGTGCCGATGCCGACGCGCGAGGCCTCGGCGAGGAACACGCGCTCGACCGGCACGCGCACGAAGTCACCCTCGAACTCGCGCTCGACGAAATCCCGCGCCCAGGGCGAGAGCTCGCCCTGCACGGCGATGCCGTAGCGCTGGCGGAACTCGGCCCGCAGGCTGGTCGGAATGAGGTTGAGCGGATTCTCGCGCAGCGGCGAGCCGCGGATCGCGTAGAGGGCGCCCTCGTCGGTGCGGCTGTACTCCTCGAGCCCGCGCTTGAGCAGTATCGCCACGGTGGATTTGCCGCCCGAGGGCGGTCCGAGCATCAGCAGCAGGCGCCGGCCGACGTCGGAGCCCGCGGCGGCGGCCTTGAAGTAATCGACGACGCGCGACAGCGGCTCGTCGATGCCGAACAGCTCGTGCTTGAAGAGCTCGCGCGCCCGCACGGTCTCGGCGGCGTCGGGAACTGCGTCGCGGCCGTGCCAGCGCAGCATGTCCCAGATGTACTCGTGGCTCGTGCGCGCCAGCGCGCTCGGGTTCGCCGGGAGGATATTGGCCAGGAAATCCCCGAAGGTCCCTTCCCAGCGCTGTGCGCGGTGCAGCTTGCTGAAGGAGCTCAGTGTGTCGATGAAGCTGGCGTTCGTCCCGCGAGAATCCGAGTCAGATTCCATCGTCCATCCCTCCGTTGAGCTCAGGATTTCCGATCCCTGGATGCCGACCGGCCGGCCGATCCACTGAAATCAACTTAGACCCAACGTTCCACACAAAAAGTGACGGCCTTCCGATCCTCGTGGAGTGATTACGTTAAGAGTGTCACAGCAACGGATTGTTCACGCCAGAGCCTCCCCTGCCACCCACGCGCTGCGGGGCGTCGGCCGCCGCCTGTTTGCGGCTCCCTTAAGTGGCTGATTGCAAAGATTGACCTGCCGGCCGCGGGCGTCGCGGCCGCGGGTCCGTCGGGGCGCCCGGTGCAGGCGAAGCCCCGCCCGGGGCACTCGCCTCGGCGCGCCTCGGCTTCGGGCTTGCGCGTGACGTGGCCTCAAGCGAGGCCGGCGTCAGACTTTTCGCGATCAGCGTCGCCACCGGCAGACGCAGCCTCTCGTTATTGTGAACTGAAGCACTTGCGCTCCCGCTGAGGCTACATATCCTACATCGGGAGGGAGTTCTGCGCCGCGGACCGGGGTCGCGTGCGTGGGCTTTGCTTCACGCACACTTCACGGATGAAGGGGATGCTCGTAAGTTCGTCAGTGGAAAATACGCTGGGAGACGCTCCAAGTGGCCAGTGCAGAATTCAGACCGTCGCGCAGTCCGGCCGCCGCGACACCTGTTAGCGCCGCCGCCCCGGCGGCCGCCAAACCCTCGGCAGACGTCACCGCCATCACGACCCGCGATGAGTTCCTGCTCGAGCTCGGTCAGGCGCTCGCCGGCGAGGCATCGATCCGCCCGGTCGATTCGGTCGAGGCCGCAATCGATGCCTTGACCGCTCATTCCCGCCGCGGCCAGGTACTCGTCATCGACGCCCTGCAGCTGAGCGAGGTCCGCCCGGCAGTCGATGCGGCGCAAACCCGCGCCCCGCACGCGGTCGTGCTGGTATTCGCTCCCGCTGTGCTCGAGCGGCAGGCGGCTGCGGCCGTCAAGGGCTCGAAGGTCTTCGCGGTCCTGCCGTCGTCGCCGATCGATCCGCGCAAGACCCATGCGATATTCACCGCAGTCATCGACGAGGCGGCGGCGAGAAAGAAAGCGGCAGCGCCGCCGGTCCTGACGCCCGCTCCGGCCGAGCCCGAGCTCGAGCCTTTTGAGACCGCTGCCGCAACACTCGAGGTCCTGGGGCTACGCAGCACGCCCAGCCGCACGCTGCAGATCGCCGGAGGCGGCGTCGCGCTGCTGGCGCTCATCCTGGGGGCGTGGCTCCTCTTTCGTGGCGGTGGCAGCCCGAGCGCCCCGCCTCCTGCCCCGACGATCGCGCCACAACCGCAGCGCGCGCCCGCGACCGAGGTTCCGGCAGCACCGGAAGCGGCACTCGCTCCTGCCCCTCAACCGAGGGCAGACCTCTCGATCGTGCACGGCACGGTGGACGAGCTGCTGGAGAAGGCCCGTGCCGCCATGCGCGAGCGCCATTACACCGAGCCGTCCGGCGAGAACGCGCTCGTTTACTACCGTTCTGCCGTCGCCGCCGATCCGACCAGCGGCGAAGCGCGCGATGGCCTCGGGCGCGTCGCCACCGTCATCGCCGGCCGCTTCTCGGAGTCCTTGAGCGCCGGCCACCTCGAGGAGGCTGCCCAGGACCTTGCCAACCTCCGCGGCGCGCTCCCCGAAGATTCCCGCATCCCGGAGCTGGCCGCCCTGCTTGCCAATGCCCAGATCGCCAGAACGATCGCCGAGGGCAGCCCGGAGCGCGCCGCAGCGCTCCTGCGCCAGGCCCAGCAGTCCGGGACGCTGACTGCCGAGCAGCTCGCCAAGTGGCGCGGCGATCTCGCCCGCCGGCAGCAGGAAGACTCGCGGATCCAGCGCCTCGCAGGCCTCGTGGGGGATCGCATCCGCGACGGCAAGCTCCTCGACCCGGCCGACGACAGCGCCAGGTACTACGTGCGGCAGCTGGTGACGGCCGCCCCGTCCAGCCAGAGCACCCAGCGTGCCCAGCACGATCTCGGGGCCGCGTACCTGCGCAAGGCGCACGAAGCGGCGCTCGCCCGCAACGGCGCCGAGTCGGACCGCTGGCTCAACGAGGCGCGCGCGGCCGGCGTGTCGGCAGCCGACATCAGCGCCATGCAGCACGACCTCGCGGGCGCGCGCGTCAAGGCTGTGCAGGCCGAGGGCGACCGCCTTGCGCAGCTGGTGCGCGACCGGCTGCGCGACGGCCACCTCACCGATCCCGCGCAGGACAGCGCCGCGTACTACCTGACGCAGCTGCAGTCGGCCGATGCCGAGAACTCTGCCGTCGTCCCGCTGAGCCGCGATCTCGCCGCCAGACTCCTCGACCGGGCACGCGCCGCCGTGAAGGCGGGCAGGAGCGCCGACCAGGACCTCGGCACGGCGCGCCGACTCGGCGCGGACCCGAAGGACGTCCTCGCCGTGCAGCAGCTCGCCGCCCCGAAGGGCGCGGCCGATACGGCCGCGCTCGCGGCGAATCTGAAGCTGTTGAAGAGCGTGCCGCCCGATTACCCGAAGAGTGCGCTGGAGAACAGCGTGGCCGGCAGCGTGCTGTTGTCGTTTACCGTCGATACCCGGGGCGAAACGCGCGACGTGCAGGTGCTGCAGTCGACACCGACCGGGGTATTCGACCGCGCCGCGGTCAGCGCCGTGAAGCGCTGGAAATACGCGCCGGTGCGCGTCAACGGCGCGCCGGTCGAGGTACCGGTGAGGACCCTGGTGCGTTTCGAGCTGCCGAAGCAATAGTAAATTAGGAGAGTCCCGATGCTGCTGAGCGGCACTGATCGCCGTCGCCAACTCATCACCGCCGGTGTCGGCACGGTGCTCACGCTCGTGATGGGCCTGGTGCTGTTCGTCGGGTTCCGCATCGCCACCGAGATGCGCGCCAACATCGCCGCGCTGCAGACGGCGAGCACGCTGCAGACCTATCCCGACGACATCACCCGGCAGCTCGCCTCGCTCCGCGACCGGCTCGAGGCGCGCGCCTACTCCGGCCAGGCGCTCGAGGATCTGCGTGGGACGGTGCGGCGCTTCGATCGGCAGCTGAAGGAGCTCAACGCCACCGGCTACGTGCATTCTCAGGAGCTGACGCGCGCGCTGCAGCTGTGGCAAGAGTACGGCCCGGTGATCGAGCCGGTGGTGAGCTTCAACGGCCAGCCGTACGTAGACTCCGACACCGCGGGCAGCACCCTGTCGCGTGACGGGCGCACGCACTATGCCGAGGTGAAGCGCGCGCAGCTGTTCGCCACCGACAATTCCAGAACGCTGCAGGTGCAGCTGGCGACGCTCGCCACCTCGCTGCAACGCGACGCCTCCGGCGCCGCCGCGCGGCTGCGCACCCTGCTGTCGATCGGCGTGCTGGCGGCGCTGGTGCTGGCGGCCGCGGCCGTCTGGTTCCAGTTCACCCGCGCGCGCCACGAGCGCGCCGCGCGCGAAGCGCAGGACCAGACCCGCGACATCCTCATGACGGTGCGCGAAGGCTTCTTCCTGCTCGATGCCGAGTACCGGATCGGCTCGGTGTGGTCGGACGCGCTGACGCACATGTTCGGTCGCAAGGACTTCGCCGGCCTCACCTTCGAGGAGCTGTTGAAGAACCTGGTACCGGCGTCGACGCTCGCCACGGCCACCAAGTACATCAAGCTCCTGTGGGGCGAGCGCGCCCACGAGAACCTGATGAAGAGCATCAACCCGCTGGGTCAGCTCGAGATCACGATGGACAACGGGCACGGCGGCAAGGAAACGCGCTACCTGCAGTTCGACTTCCACCGCGTCATGGGCCCGGCGGGCATCAAGCAGGTGCTGTGCGCGGTCGGCGACATCACCTCGAGCGTGCTGCTGGCGCGCGAGCTGCAGGAGTCGCAGGACAACGCCAACGCGCAGCTCGACATGATGCTGGCGATGATGCACGTCGACCCGCTGCAGCTGGTGTCGTTCCTCGACGGCGCGGAGACGGGACTGAAGCTCGTCAACACCATCCTCAAGGAGCCGGCACGCACCGACGCCGAATTCCGCAAGAAGCTCTCCGGGCTGTTCCGGGAGCTGCACTCGATCAAGGGCGAAGCCTCGGCGCTCAGCCTCTCGAGCATCGCTTCGCGCGTGCACACGCTCGAGGACATCGTGAGCGAGCTGAAGAAGAAGGCCGAGCTCTCCGGCAACGACTTCCTGCCGATGGTGCTCAAGCTCGACGAGCTGCTGGCGCATCTGCGCTCGGTGCGTGAGATGGCCGGGCGCCTCACGGCTCTCAAGGAGGGAGCGCATGCGGCGCCGGCGGCCGCGCTGGCGGCGGTACCCGCCCCGGCCCCGGTCCAGCCCGCCGCCGCGCGCGCCCCACAGCAATTCGCGCGGCGCGCCGAAGACCTGGTGCCGACGCTGCACGCCCTCGCCGAGCGCCTGGCCCAGGACCAGGGCAAGCGCTTCAAGCTGAAGCTCGCCGGCCTGGGCGACGTGCCTGCCCACTACGTCGGAACGGTCAAGGACTGCCTCATCCAGATGCTGCGCAACTCCGCCGTCCACGGCATCGAGTCGCCCGAGATTCGCCAGGCGCTCACCAAGCAGGACGTCGGCGTCGTCAGCGTGGCGTTTCAGAAGGCGGCGGACGGCTTCGAGCTGGTGTTCGAGGACGACGGCGCGGGAATTGCGCCCGATACGCTCAAGGCCGCGGCGGTGCGCCGGCAGCTGGTCAGCGAGGATGAGGCGGCGGCGATGGACACGCGCACGGCGATGGCGCTCATCTTCCGCCCCGGCTTCTCCACCCAGGACGGAATATCGATGGACGCCGGCCGCGGGGTGGGCATGGACGTGGTGGCGCGCAGCGTCTACGCTCTCGGCGGTAAGATCGGCGTCAGCACTCACCCGGGCAGATACACGCGTTTCAAGATCTCGCTGCCGGCGGGGGCCGCCAGCAGCGCCGTCGCCTGAGGGCGCAGGTGAACGCAAGGCGGCCCATGAAGCTGATGATCGTCGACGACTCGAACATCATGCGTCGGCGCATCGAGCGCTCGCAGCAGTTCGAGGAACTGGAGCTGGTCGGCACCGCGGGTAACGGGGTCGAGGCGATCGAGCTGTTCAAGCGCACCGATCCCGACGTCGTCACCATGGACCTCACGATGCCGCGCATGGACGGTATCGAGTGCATCAGCCTCCTGGTGGCGCTCAAGCCCGAAGTACGAATCCTGGTAGTCTCGGCGCTCGCCGACAAGGCGACGGCCGTCGAGGCGATGGAGAAAGGCGCGAATGGCTTCCTCAACAAGCCCTTTACCGACCGGCAGTTGAACGAGGCGATCGCGGAGTTGATGCGCTGATGTTGCACGAACAGGAGCTCAAGACTTTCGTCGAGGGGACGACGAGCTTCTTCGAAGTGGCGGCCCAGCAGCCGGCCTCGATCGGTTCACCGTACCTGCTGGAAGGCACGCCGGCGGTGCACGAGTACACCGGCATCATCAACATCTCCGGCAAGCGCGAAGGCGTAGTGATGTTCACCGCGCCCAAGGCCATGCTGACCGTGCTGCTGATGAAGATGCAGGAGAACGATTTCAGTCACGAGACCATGCGCGATCTCGTGGGCGAGGTCGCCAACACCATCTCCGGCAACGCGCGGCGCGACTTCGGCCGCGAATTCGTGATCTCGGTGCCTTCGGTACTGTCGGGCCAGCTCAAGATTCCGCAGAAGCCGGGATTGCGCTCGTTCATCATCCCGATCAACTGGCGCAGTCACTCCGCCAAGCTCGTCGTCTCTCTCACCTGACAACCTGACCCGGCTGAGCCGCGAATTGTGACGGCTGCACTTTCGCCGGCCGGGGTTTTCGCGCGTCATAACGGCCCGTGAAGCGGCCGTGTCGCAATCCTGTCATGACTATCCGTCAGGCTGTCCGCCAGTCGGGCCGGGCACGCTGATGCAAGCGATTCCGTTGGGCGTCATTACGCTGCGCCGCGAGGTGGCAGCGCGTTATGCCAGGATCACCCGTCTGTGGGTGACGGCGCGCAACGCCTACCAGCGGCTCCACCAGGCGCCGGTGCAGAACCTGAGCGCTCTGCGCAGCGCCGCACAGCGGCTCGATCAGCTCGGCCGCGGTCGCGCGGCGCTGCTGCGCGACCTCAAGGCGCTGGCTGACTAGTCAATTTGACCGACTGGTTTCAAGCGGCCTGCTCGTCCCGCGAGCGTTGCTGCATCCCTTTGGCGTTAGTTAGGCACTTGCCTAACTATCCCCGAATGGACTATCGGATACGCTCCCCTCAGCCCCGCGGCGGTCGGCCGCCGAGGACGCGCGCCGGGAGCAGAATGATCGCCCGCAGCAGCTCGAACACGCCCTCGACCGCGAGCCCCACCAGCCTGAACGGCAGCAGCAGCAGCCACACGATCGGGTACAGCAAAAGCGCAATCAGCGCCAGTGGCCAGCAGACGACGAGCAGCAGCAGCCACAGCAGAAAGGCGATCATTTGACGACCCCCGAGCTTCACGCCACAGTCTCAAGTCGGGCGCTGTATAGCACATGACGACCACCCGGGCATTCCAGGCACCTCCTGGCCTCACACCCGGCGCACGCGTGGCGGTGATCGCCCCGGCGAGCGCCTTCGACCGTGCCTCCTTCGAGAGCGGGCTGGCCTGCATCGGCGCGCGCTACGAGGTGCATTACCAGCCGGGGATCTTCGAGCGACATCGCTATCTCGCCGGCTCCGATGAGCGTCGCCTCGCGGAGCTCGCGGGCGCGCTGCTCGATCCCACGATCAGGGGGGTGTTCTGCGCGCGCGGCGGCTACGGCGCGACGCGGCTGCTCCCGCGGCTGGCTGCGCTCGGGCCCCATGCGCCGAAACCCCTGGTCGGCTTCTCGGACATCACCGCACTGCACCTGTGGCTGCAGAGCCGCGGAACGATCAGCGTCCACGGCCCGGTACTCACGCAGCTCGGGCTGCTGCCCGCAGAGACCCGGGAGCGGCTGTTTCATCTGCTGGAATCCAGGGCGCCGGCGCCGCCGCTCGAGGCGAGCGACACCTTCGTGCCCGGCGTGGCGGAAGGCCCGCTGCTCGGCGGCACTCTCTCGGTCGTGACGCGCCTGCTCGGCACGCCGTATCTTCCCTCGCTCGAGGGCGCGATCCTGCTGCTCGAGGACGTGGGCGAGCGGCCCTATCGACTCGACCGCATGTGGACCCATCTCGAGCTCGCCGGCGTGCTGCGCCAGGTGCGCGGCATCGCACTCGGCTCGTTCACCAACTGCGAGGAGCGGGACGCCGACTACCGCGCCGCCGACGTGCTGCGCGGGCTGGCCCGCGCCGCAGGGCTGCCGTGCGCTGCGGGGTTCCCCATCGGCCATGGCGCGGCGAACGAGCCGGTGCCGCTCGGCGCGCGCGTGCGGCTCGATGCCGGCGCGCGCAGCCTCGAGTTCCTCGAAGCGGCAGTGGCGTGAGCGCAGCCGGCGAAAGTCCATGCGCTTAACTTGCTACGGAGTGCTCGGCTTCCGAGGTGATCGGGGCGCTGCGCATCGAGCCCCGTCTTTCGCCAGCGGCAACCGGAGTAATGTCCGCTGAAATCGCCGCAGGCGATTTCAGCCAATCGACTAGTCCAGGCGCCTGACCGCGACCGAGAGCAGCGCGCCGCCGTCGCCGCGCTCGATGTTGAGCTCGATGGGGCGGCAACAGACTTCGCAGTCCTCGATGTACGCGACGTCGTTGGCCGTCATATCCACGCGTGTCTCGAGGCGCTCGCCGCACCAGGGGCAGCGGACCGCCACGAACTCCTCGGGCGCGAGGCTCGGCGCGCGATCCGCACCGGGCTCGTACACCGGCTCGAGGCCATAGAGCCGGTCGACGCTGTCCGCGTCGAGCCGCGTGATGCGTCCCTTGAGAGTCTCGAGCTCCATGGCCTTGCGCCGGGTCATCGTGCGAGGATACGCCAATATGCGCAAAGTCCATGCTTCGCTGCTCGCCTGCGCGGCGGCGGCCCTCGCGGGCTGCGCGGCGGGCCCGAAGGCCGAGGCACCCGCTGGTGTGACGCTCGCTGGTCTGTGGAAGCTCAATCGCGCGGCGAGCGACGACCCGCAGCAGCTGATCGCCAGGATGCGCGCGCAGGCACTCAAGATCATGGCGGCGGCGCGGCCGGGCCCTGGCATTGATGAGGCGGCGCGCGGAGGCGCGGGTGGCCGGGAGCGCGGCGGCGCGGGTGGCGCCGGCGGCGCACCGCCGCCCGATGCGAATCCGCTTACACCCGACGAGCCCGCCCCCGGCGGCCACGGCGCGCGCCGGCCGGATCCGTTGCAGTACTCGCCCATGATGCACGTACTCTCGGAGGCGCTCGCGCGCGGCGATTTCCTCACCGTGCGCCAGTCGAGCGACGAGCTCGTGTTCGACTACGGCACCACGGCGCGCAGCTTCACTCCCGGCGCGCACAGCGTCGTCTCCGCGCAGATGGGCGTGGCGGATCAGGTGTCGGGCTGGGAGGGGCCTGAATACGTCATCAACATCAGGGCGCAGCTCGGACCCAACATCGTCGACCGGTACGGGCTCTCCAAGGACGGCCAGCGCCTCATCGAGAAACTTCGCATCGGACCTGCGGAGCTGCCGGCCGTGACCCTGACACGCGTGTACGAGCGAACCAGCGAGACGGCCCCGCGGGCACCGCCGACGAACGACTGACCATGGACGCTACGCTTGCGCGCACGGCGCTGGTCGCCGCCCTGGCGCTGACGGCGGGACGGGGGCTGCGCGCGCAGCCGGCCGCGGCGAGTCCCGCCACGCTGCCCCCGCCGGTCGCCGCAGCGCCCCTTCCCGAGGTGGTCGTCGAGGGGCGGCACGAGGGCCCACGCATGTGGACGGTGCGCCGGGGCGATCACACCCTGTGGATCCTGGGTACGGTGACGCCGCTGCCGAAGAAGATGGTATGGCAGCCGGATGCGGTGCGGGCCGTGCTGCGGGAGTCGCAGGAGGTCGTGCCCGCCTGGCCTACCTACGGCATCGGCGCCAATCCCTTCACCGCGCTGCGGGTCTTCATCCAGTGGCGGCGCATGCAGAAGCCTCCCGACCGGCTGCCCCTGCGGGAAACGCTGCCGCCCGCACTCTATGCCCGGGTCACCGCGCTCGAGGCCAGGTACGGCCCGCACGATGCGCACCTGGAGGAGCTGCGCCCGATGCTCGCGGCCGAACGGCTGACGACGAAGGTGCTGGACGCCTCCGGGCTTGCGCTGCGTAACGAGGTACAGAAGACCGTGCTCGAGCTGGCACGCGCGCAGGGGGTGCGGATCCGTCAGGACAAGCTGAAGATCGAGGATCCGGTGGATGTCCTCAAGGATGTGGGTGCGACGCCGCTCTCGGCGGAGATTGCCTGTCTCGACGCCGTGGTCACGCGCCTCGAGACCGACTTAGGTCCCATGCAGGCACGCGCCCGTGCCTGGGCGCTCGGCGACGTGGATACGCTGCGCCAGCTTTCTCATCCCGACGACCGCACCGCGTGCATCGCCGCCGTCTCGACCTCCGAGCGGGTGCGTACCCTCATCGCGCGCGCCCGGGACGACTGGCTGCTCGTGGTGCAGGAGAGCCTCGCGCGCAATCGCGGCACCCTCGCGGTGCAGTCCATGGACCGCCTGCTGGGCGAGCACGGCGCGCTGGCCGCGTTGAGACAGCGGGGCTACGAGGTCGTGGGACCCTAGCGCAGAGCGAAACCCCACGCGACCGCAATCGCGGCGAGCGCCGCGGCTCCCGTGAGCCACTGGGGAGCGCGCTCGAGCCAGCGGCGGGACGTGCCTGATGCCGCCGCGACACCGAGCAGCACGCCCATCGCGAAGCCGGCGAGGTGCGCCACGAGGTCCGTCCCTTCGCCCGCCGAGCCGGTCCAGCCGAGGAGGATCACGCCGGCGACGAGCGGACTCCAGCGCCGTCCCCAGTGTTGCGGGAGAAGGAAGCGCTCGCGCCACGAGTACGCCGACATGAGACCGAGCGCCGTGAACACCGCGGTCGAGGCGCCGACCGCGCTGTGCCCGGGCGGCCCGGTCAGTCCCTCGGCAAGATTGGCGAACGCAGCACCGGTCACGGTGAGAAACCAGGCGGTGCCACCGCCGAGCTGTCGCGCGGCGAGATAGCCGAACCAGACGCCTGCACCCAGGTTGGCCGCGAGATGCGGGCCATCCAGGTGCAGGGTGAGCGCGGTCCAGGCGCGCCACCACTCCCCGGCCTGCACGCGCGCGCAATCGAGCGTGCCGCGATCGAAAGCGTCGAGCCGCACCAGCCCGTTGCCGACCGCGTAAGCGACACCGACGAGCGTCGCCGTATAGAGGAGGCAGCCGACCCAGGCGTGAGCGTGCAGGCGCGGCGGCGGCGGCGGAGGTGGCGGCGGACGGTTCTCCGCTTCGTATTGCGCGAGGTGGCGCGCCGCGTAGGCGGCATCCTGCGCGTCCACCTGCACGAGAAACTCGCCCTCGGCCGGCACCAGCTCCGCGACGACACCCACGGCGAGGAGCACCAGCTGCCGCTCTTCGCAGGCGCGGCGGCGACGCGCCCGGAACACGGTGACGGCGGGCTCCGCGATCATTGGGCGCGCGCTCGTCAGGGACCGTGTCGGCGCAGGTGCGTCACGGCGAGGACCTGCCGGACCGCGTTGCCGGAGATCTCGTAGAGCGCCTCCCTGGATCGCAGCAGCCCGACGGCATTCGGCAGATAGTCGAGGAGTTCGCGCGGCTGGGGCGCCCACACGTGCACCGGCGCCGGCTCGACGGCGAGCCCGGCACTCTCGAACTCCTGCGCGGCGCGCCACTCGTGGGTGGCGGTGGTCACCAGCACCACGCGCCGGACGCCGTCGGCCCTGAGCAAGCGCGCCGACAGCTGCGCGTCGTCAAAAGTATCGCGCGACTCGCCGTTCACCCAGCGCGCCGTGATCCCGAAGTCGCGCAAGAGCGTCGTCCGCATTGCGAGCGCCTCGCGGGCGTTGCCCGAAACCAGCACCGGCAGCCCCGTGCGGCGCGCCACGTACGCCCCGTAGCTCACGCGCTCGAGCGCCTCGAGCCCGACGGCCGGCCCGCCATATTCGGGCGCCATCCGCTCCGTGCCGCCGCCGAGAATGACGATGGCCTCACCGCGCACCGGTGAGCCGGGATCGAGCGCCGGGTAATGCTCGGCAAGACGCGTCAGCGTCTCCGCGACCACCGGCGTCGAGAGCAGCCAGAGCGTCGCGAGGCTCGCGAGGACGATCGCCAGGGCGGCCTTGCGCGCGGCGTCGCCCGTGCGGCGGCGTGCGAGCAGCCAGGTAGCCAACGCGGCGAGCAGCAGCGGCGCCGCAGGCGGAAGCACGAGACTGCGCAGCACGAACTTCAGCGTGATGAACATAGCGCTCTCCCCGCGACACTCAGATCCGGATCGCCTGCCAGGCGCGCGAGCGCCAGCGCAGGTACAGCGTGGAGCCGAGCACCATGACATAGATGATGACCGCCACCCAGCCGCCGACCGCGCCCCAGCCGAACTGCGGCAGGAAGCGCACCCAGCCGTCGCCGGGCGCGAAGGTGAAGGCATGCGCCAGCGGCACGAACAGCAGCAGCGACACCGGCAGCACCAGCAGCGCCGGGATCCTGACATCGCCGGCGCCGCGCAGACACAGGCTGCTGCCGAGGTTCAGGCCGTCGAAGAACTGGTAACCGGCGGCGAGCCACAACAGCTGCACACCGAGCGCGACCGCCGCGGCGGAGCCGACATCGTGCGCGCCGGCGAAGTACGGCAGGATCCACGGGCCCCCGAGCGCCAGCAGAACACCGATCGCTCCCATATAGAGCGCCGCGAGCAGGATCACGCGGTTACCGACCCTGAGCGCCCAGTCGCGCGCGCCGGCGCCGATCGACTGGCCTACGAGCGTCGTGCCCGCGCAGCCGATGCCGAAGCCAGGCATGTAGGCGATCGACGTCAGAATGGTGGCAATCTGCGTCGCGGCGCCTTGCACCGTCCCGAGCCGGGTCTGCATCATCTGGAAGATGGCATAGCCGAGGACGTCGGCCGCCGGTAAGAGGCCCATCGGCACGCCGAGTCGCAGCTGCTCGAGGAGCCTTCCCAGGTGCGGCCGCCAGGTCAGATGCGAGCCGTAGCGGCGCCGGTACTCGGCGTCGAGGAAGATCGCGACCGCCAGCGCGAGACCCAGAAGCTGCGCGGCGTTCGTGGCCCAGGCGCAGCCGGCGATGCCCCAGCCGAAGCGGAAGATGAACAGCTGATTGAGAAGCGCGTTCGCGCCGGTCGTCACCGCGGTGATGAGGAGCGTGAGGCGCGGGCGCCCGGTACCGTTGAAGAACCCGAGCATGGCCCATACGGCCGCGCCCGTCGCCGCTCCGGCCACCCGCGGGAACCAGAAGGCGCCGACCAGCCGCTCGACCTCTGGATCGAAGCCGAAGGGGGAGAACAGCACGCGGCGCGCGGCGCCCGCCAGCACGAACAGCGGCAGAGCGCACAGCGTCGCCCAGAGCGCGGTCCACGTGGCCTGGCTTGCGCGGCGATAGCGCCGCGCCCCGCAGGATTGCGCCACGATGGTCTGCACGGCGGTACCCGCGCCACCGAGCACCAGCACCGCGACCACCACCAGCCACTGCACCGCGCCGACCGCCGCCAGCGCCCTGGTGGAGATGCGCCCGATGAACCACATGTCGGTGAGATTGAGCACGATCTGCACCGCGCTGTTGGCCATGAGCGGCAGCGCCAGCGCCAGCACCGCGCGCTGGTCGACGTGCGCGTGGCCGGCGGCGTCGATGCGCTGCGCGGGCAAACGGGTGGCGGTGCTCGCCGTGTGCGTGGGGGAATTCATGGCAACATCGGGAGGAATCGGTCATTCTCGCATATCGATCCGTCGCGACGAGGAAGCCCCATGCCGACACGCAAGAGCGCCGCAGTCGCCGGCCGGCGCCGCCCGGCGGCTCGCCGCCGCGGCCGCCTGGCGCCGGGCGGCAAGGCGCGCGGCCTCGATGCCGCCGAAGTGGTGGCATCGCCCGAGGATCCCGCTCTCGCGCCGCTCACTGCACTGGTGCGCAGCGTAGGGGGCGCGCCGATCGGTGCCTACCGCGAGCCGCTCGGCGGACGTGCGCTGCTGCTCGCCAGCCTGCCGCTCGCGGCCGTGCAGCCGACGCCCTTCCAGCGCGACCTCTCGCCCACACACGCCAAGCGGCTCGCGCAGAAGATCGACGAGACGCAGGAGTTCCTCGATCCGATCATCGTAGTGCGCGGCGAGGACGGACAGCTGTGGACTCCGAACGGCCGGCACCGCCTCGCGGCCGCCAGGTTCCTCGGCATGAAGCAGATCACCGCGCTCATCTCCCCGGAGGAGGCGCTCGCCTACCGCATCCTCGCGCTCAACACCGAGAAGGCCCACAACCTCAAGGACCGCAGCCTCGAGGTGATCCGCATGGCGCGCAGCCTCGCGAGGAGCCGCGGCCGCGAGCCCGAGACGCAGTTCGCAGCGGAGTTCGAGGCGCCGGAGCTCCTGACGCTCGGCGTCGTCTATGAGAGCTCACCGCGCTTCGCCGGCGGCGCCTACAGCGCGTTCCTGAAGAAAGTGGACCGCTTCAGCGAACGGGGCCTCGCCGCGAGCCTGCGGGCGCGCGAGGACCATGCGGCGCGGCTTCAGGAAATCGACGCGCGCGTCAAGAGCCTGGTCGCGACTCTCAGCGCGCGCGGCTTCAAGTCACCGTACCTGCGCAACTACGTGGTCGCGCGCATCAACCCGGTGCGCTTTCACAAGGCGAAGAAGGGCGTCACGGCCCCGCCGATGCCGCTCGCACAGGCGCTCACACGCATGGCGGCCGCCACACGCACCTTCAACGTGGGATCCGTCAGCAACTCCGACCTCGCCTGGGTCGCAGTCGGCGCCGGCACGGCCGAGTCGTGAGGCGGCCCCGCAACAGGCGCGGTGCCTAGCGCGGCGCGCGGCGTTTGACGCCGTAGCTGAGCCCATAGCCGTATGGAAAGAGCGGCCCGGCGGGTTCCCCGCCCCGGGCCGTCGGCGCGCGCGGCCACTTGAGCGGCAGCCGGCCGCGAAAATCATGGGCCACCGCGCCGTCGCTGGTGCGAAACAACACATCCGCCACGCCGCCCCCCTCGGCTCCGGGCAGCCACGCCGCGACGAAGCTGTCGGAGGCTGCGAGCTCGGCCTCGATCGAGAGCGGCCGGCCGGAAAGCAGCACCGCGACCACAGGAATGCGCTGCGCGCGCAGGCGCTCGAGCAGCGTGACGGTGCGCTGTTCGTCGCCGTAGGCGAGCGAGGGTACGTCTCCCAAACCCTCCGCGTAGCCGTTCTCGCCGAATACGACGATCGCGACGTCGGGACGCGCGCTGTACTCCCCGCCGGGGCTGAGCTCCGCGCTGCCGCCCGCGGCCGTCACGGCGGCGCGGATCCCGGCGTAGATCGACTCGGCGGGCCGAATTTCGTCATTCGGTGACGCCCCCTGCCAGTCGATCGTCCAGCCGCCACATTGCTTCTGAACATTGTCGGCGCCATCTCCTGCGACCAGCACGCGCGCGCGCGGCTCGAGCGGCAGGAGCCGACGGTCGTTCTTCAGCAGCACGAGCGACTCGCGTACCGCCTGGCGCGCTACGGCGCGGTGAGCGGGCGATCCCAGCAGCTCGAGCCGCCCGGCGAAGGGCCGCGACGACGGCCGTCCCTCCTCGGGGAGATGCGCGCGCAGCTTCACGCGCAGCACCCGGCGCACCGCGTCCTCGAGCCGCGACGCCGGGATCTCGCCGGAATTCACCTGAGCGAGCGTGTTGACGAAGAGGTCGCGCCAGCTCCCGGGCGCCATCAGCACGTCGATCCCGGCATTGACCGCCGGCGCACAACTCACGCTGCTGCAGCCGGGCACCTGTGCGTGCCCGTCCCAGTCGCCGATCACGAGCCCGTCGAAGCCCATCCGCTCCTTCAGCACTCCGGTGAGCAGCGCGCGGTTGCCGTGCATCTTCACGCCCTGCCAGCTCGAGAAGGAGGCCATGACCGTCTGCACCCCGACGCCGACAGCCGCCACATAGGGGGTGGCGTCGACTTCCCGAAGCTCTTCCTCTCCGGCGGTGTTGTCGCCCTCGTCTTGCCCGCCGGTGCCACCGTCGCCGATGAAGTGCTTGGCGGTCGCCAGCACGTGCGCGGCGCCGAGGAACGCGGACGTGCGGGGGCGGCCCTCGAGGCCCTCGACCAGCGCGGCGCCGCATTCGGCCACCAGACGCGCATGGTCCCCATAGCTCTCGTAGGTGCGCCCCCAGCGCGCATCCCGCACCACCGCCACACTCGGCGCGAAGGTCCAGTCGAGCCCGGTGACGCGCACCTCGAGCGCCGTGATCGCGCCGATGCGCTCGAGAAGCGCGGGATCGCGCGCGGCTCCGAGGCCGATGTTGTGCGGAAAGATCGTGGCGCCCGGGATGTCGTTGTGCCCGTGAACCGCGTCCGTCCCCCACATGACCGGTACCCCGTGCGCGGCGGCCATCGACGCCTCGTAGAACCGGTCGGCGAGCTTCAGCCACTCACGCGGTGAAGCCAGTTTGTCGTTGCCCGGCGCGACGCCCGCGCCGTTCAGCACCGACCCGAGGGGATAGTGCCGCAAGTCGTCCGGGGTGATGCTGCCGATATCCGCCTGCATGAGCTGGCCGACCTTCTCGGCGGGCGTCATGCGCGCGAGCAGTGCGTCGATTTGCGCCTCGAGCCGCGGGTCCGGCGGCAGCGCGGGCGCGGGACGGGGCCACTGCTGCGGGTGCACGACCGGGCTGGCACGGGCGGCGGCAGCGCTGGTCAGCGCCAGGAAGGCGACGATCATCGTCGCTCGCGCAGGCGCGAGTTTCATGAGCCATAGGATACACACACGAGGTTCGCGTCCATGCTCGATCCGGCGACCCCATTCCGCAACAGCCTGCCGGTGAGCGCCGCCGCGCACGGCCTGCCCGATCTGCTGCTCATCGAACGGGCGCGCGGCGCCGATGCGCGCGCGATCGAGACGCTCACCAGCCGCTATGCCCAGCGGCTCTTCAGAATCGCACGCAGCATCCTCGGCGATGACGAAGCCGCCGAGAGCGCGGTGCAGGAGGCTTGCGTCGAGGCGTTCGATGAGCTCCGCCGCCGGGAGCCCGCCGGAAAATTCGCCGTGTGGCTCACGCGACTGACGCTCGAGCGGGTGCGGGCATGGCGCGAGTCACGAGTGGCGGTGCCCCCGCCGCCGGTGTATCGCCATCCCCTCGAGCCGGCGATCGACGCGCTCCCCGAGGTGTTCCGCACGGTGTTCGTGCTGCGCGCAGTCGAGGGCATCAGCGGCACCGAGACCGCCGCCGCCCTCGGCCTCAATGTCACGACCGTGCGCACCCGGCTCTACCGCGCGCATCGGCGTCTGAACGGCGGGGCGACGCTGCAGGCAGGCCCGAGCGTGTTCGAGCTCGATGGCGCGCGCGCCGAGCGCATCGTCGACCAGGTACGCGAGGGCCTGCGCGCGCGCGGCGCTTGACGGCCACGCGGTAAGCTGTGTGTACTCCGATCCGGGCGCCGCCGCCCCCGGATGGTCAGGAGTCAACGCGGCATCGTGCGGTCATGGTACAGACGACTCGTGCGCCCGATCGCGCCACTGTGCGCCGCGTGCGCGCTCGGCGTGGCGGCGGCCCAGGCGGACCCGCTGAGCGCCTACGTGCCCTTGAATCTCGAGCCCGAGATGGAACGGCAGATCGAGCGGGTGCTGATCCTCGCCGACGAGCCGGTCTTGAAGCGCCCCTTCCCGGTTGAGCTGGTCAAGGCGGCGCTGCCCGAGGCGTGCCGCAAGGACGCGGCGCTCTGTGCCAGGGTGCGGCGCTATCTCGAGCGCTATTCACACGATTACGGAGTGACGCACGCGAGCGCCACCGCCGCCGCGACCGGCGGCGCGCACGTCGTGCTGCCGAATCAGCACGGGCTGACCGGCAACGACGACTGGGAGCTCTCGGCTTCGGGCTACGTGCAGCCGAGCGACTATCTGCTGGCGAGTCTCGGCGGCGTCGCCTACTCGGGACGCACCCAGGCCACGGGCTCGATGCTGAGTGTGGGCGCGAGCTGGGCGCAGCTCGATGCCGGCTACCGCGACCACTGGCTCTCGCCGATGACCGATACCGGCAGCATGCTCTTCAGCACCGAGAGTCCCACCAGCCCCTCGGTGACGCTCTCGAACTGGGAGCCGCTCACGCGGTTGGGATTTCAGTATGAGCTCGCCCTCAGCCGCCTGTCGCAGACCAGCGCCAACAGCGGCGCCAGCCTCCCCGGCAACAACATCCTCTATCAGGGCGTGGCGAGCCGCGGGGACCCGCACCTCTTCAGCATGCAGCTCTCGATCGAGCCCTTCGCGGGCTGGTCGCTCGGCTTCAACCGCAACCTCGAGTACGGCGGCGGCAGCGGCCTGCCGAGCTCGGCGCGTTTCCTGTTGCGCGACTTCTTCAAGCCGAGCGGACAGTCCCAGACGCAGGGGAACCAGGAGGCCTCCTACGTCAGCCGCTTCATTTTTCCGGGCAAGACGCCCTTTGCGGTGTATTTCCAGTACGCGGGCGAGGACAACTCCAACGGCGGCAGCTACCTCCTCGGCAATGCCGCGCTCTCGGCCGGGATAGACTTTCCACGCATCGGGCGTCACTTCGATGCCACCTACGAGATCGCCGAGTGGCAGAACATCTGGTACGTGCACTATATCTTCCTGGACGGCATGACGAACTATGGTGACGTGCTCGGCACCTGGGGCGCCGATCAGCGCAATTTCAATGACGGGGTGGGCGCCCGCAGCCAGATGCTGCGCATCGGCTGGGAGCCGCCGTTCGGTGGTTATCTCGAAGCACGCGCGCGCACGCTCGCCAATCAGAGCTACTACGGCGGCAACTCGCGCCAGTACAGCGCCGGCCAGCCGTTACCCTTCCCCTACTATCACTTCTACGACGTGAGCCTCACTTACTCCCGGCCCTGGGGCGGCGTGACGGTCGGCGCCCAGGCGACCGCGGGGCGCGACGTCGACGGGGACTCCTTCACGCGTTTCGCCGCCTTCGTGCGCTATGGCGGTGAGGGCAGGTCGCGCGCGGACGATACCGGCTACGGCGCCAACGATGACGGCGAGAGCAATTCAACCGGTGCGCGCGGCGCCGGGTGGTTCGTCGACGCGGGTGTCAACGCAAACCAGGTGCGCGTCGACTTGAATGGCAGTGCGCCGATCACCAAGAGTTCGGTGGCCTTCGGTGCGCATTTCGGGCTCGGCGCGCGCCGGGCGGTATCGGCCAACAACGATCTCGGGGTACGCGTCGAGGTCGATCAGGTCGACGGCCACTCGCTGCTCGGCGTGCGCGCGCTCGATTGGCGCTATCGCTACGGCGATGGGTTCGCGCTGGGTCTCTTCGCAGGAGCCGATCGCTACGACCTCGCCACCCCGGCGTACTCGATCTACTTCGGCGGCGGGCTGCAATGGCGTAATTTCCTCGGCGCGCTTCCCGGCTGGGACCTCGGCCTGGACTTCCGGCACGGACAGAACATCGCGCGCGACAAGGTGCTGCCGACCGATATCTCCGGTCCGCGGCCCGACAGCTTCTACAAGATCGACAGCGCGGTGCTCTACCTCTCGCGGAACTTCTGACGGCTCCGGGGCGGTGAAGGCACATGGATGTGCCCGCCGCCGCAGGCGGCGAGCGGCGAGCCGAAACCGCGCGTTTGGCTCGCCGCGCGAGGGGCGGCACAGGGATGTGCCGATCCCGAGCAATTCATACTAGGGTCCGAGGCGCAGGATCTCGAGCTCCCCCGACTGAAACCGCACCGTGTCGCCCGGCTCATGGCCGAGCAGCGCCTGGCCGAGCGGCGACACCCAGGAGAGGAGCCCGTGCGCAGCGTCCGCCTCGTCCTCGCCCACCAGGCGAAAGGACTGCTCGGCGCCGCTCTCGCTGCGCAGCGTGACCTCGACCCCGAAGCGCACGCGATCGGGGGCGGCCGCCGGTGCGACGACGCGCGCCGTCGCGGGCCGCCGCGTGAAGTAGCGCAGATCGCGCTCGATGCGCGCGCGCTGCGTGCTGTCGCCGCCCGCGCGTGCCGCGAGCCGCTCGCTCTCGAGGCTCTTCAGCTGCGCCTCGAGGGCGGCGAGCCCGTTCGGGGTGACGAGGTTCGGGTGGCTGCTGACCGGACGCTCCGGCAGCGTCCCCGGATCGTCGTCCGACTCGCGGGTGAAGGCCCGGCTCACACGCCTGCGAGAGCCGTGAGACGCACGCTCTCGCTCCAGAGCCGCTCAGCGGTCTCGTCGCAGCGCGCAGCGGGGCTCGGCTCGATGCGGCGGCAGTCGCGGTAATAGCCGCCGGACGCGCCTGCCACTTCGGGCGAAGTGGCCAGGAAGATGCTGGTCCGGGCGCCCCGCCGCAGCGAACGCATGAAGGGCCGCAGCGCGCTGGCGAACAGGAGGCGCAACGGGCCACGGAAGTCGCGAAACAACTGGCTGTGCACGAAACCGGGATGCGCCGCGTTCACGGTGACGGCGCTCCCGGTGAGGCGCCGCGCGAGCGAGCGCACGAACAGCAGGTTCGCGAGCTTGGAGCGCTCGTAGGCGCGCAGGAACCCGACGCGCGCGTTCATGAGATCCCCGAAATCGAGCCGTGCGCGCCGGTGCGCCTCGGAGGCGATCACGATCACGCGCGCGGGGGCTGAGCGCGTGAGCTTCTCGAGCAGCAGGTTAGTGAGCAGGAACGGCGCCAGGTGGTTAACGCCGAAGGTGGCATCGTAGCCCTCGGCGGTGCAGCGGCGGGCGACGTCGATGAGGCCCGCGTTGTTGATCAGGACATCGAGCCGCGGCAGCCGCGCGAGCTCCGCGGCGAGCTCGCGCACCTCCTCGAGGTGCATGAAGTCCGCACGCACGAAGCGCACCGCGGAGTTGCCGCTCTCGCGGGCGATGTCCGCCGCAACGGCCGCGCCCCGCTCGGCGTCGCGACCGTGCAGCAGCACCGTGGCGCCCGCGGCGGCGAGGGCGCGTGCGGTCACGAGCCCGATCCCGTGGGTGGCCCCGGTGACGAGGCAGATTTTGCCGTTCATACTGCGCCTGAGTCCTCAGGATCCGATGGTATCTGAAAGGTCGGGAGAGCATGCGTGCCCTGAAACCTCCCGCGCGCGCCGTGCTCGCGGCGGCACTGGCCGCCGGCGCGCTGCTCGCCTGCAGCGCCGCGGCGGTGCCGGCGCCGTATCCGGCCCCGGAGTTCACCCACAGGGAGCCGGCCGACTGGCTGAACAGCGCGCCGCTCGAGCTCGGCAAGCTCCGCGGCAAGGTGGTGCTGGTCGAGTTCTGGGCGTTCGAGTGCGTCAACTGTCTCAACTCCAGAGCCTGGGTGGAGTCGATCGCGCAGTCCAGAGCCGCCGCGGGGCTTGTGGTGGTCGCGGTGCACACGCCGGAGCTTCGCGATGAGCGCTCGCCCGACAACGTGCGCGCCGCAGTAGCGCGGCTCGGCATCCATTATCCGGTGATGATCGACGGCGACTATTCCTACTGGAATGCGCTCGGCAATCAGTATTGGCCCGCCTTCTACGTGATCGGCCGCGACGGCCTCATTCACGGGCATGCCATCGGCGAGCAGCACGTGGGCGATGGAACCGCGCAGCCCCTCGAGGTGCTCATCGATCAGCTGCTCGCCCGCGCGCAGTCATGAACGCGATCGTCGGCGCGTTCCTCCTCACCTTCGCCGGGCTCTTCCCCATCGTCAATCCGCTGGAATCCGCGCCGTTCTTCCTCAGTCTGACCGCGGGCCTGCCGGCCGGCGAGCGGCGCATGCTGGCGCGCAAGGCCGCGATCAACGGCTTTGCGCTGCTCCTCGGATCGATGGCGCTCGGGCCCTGGCTGCTCGAGCTCTTCGGCATCGAGCTGCCGGTGGTGCGCATCGCAGGAGGGCTCGTGGTAACGGCTCTCGGCTGGAAACTCCTCAATGCCGAGGAGGTGTCGGAGCACGCCTACGGGGGCGGGCCCGGGCGCAAGATCGGCAGCTTCTATCCCCTCACCATGCCGCTCACCGTCGGGCCGGGCTCCATGTCGGTGGCCATCACCATCGGCAGCCGCAAGCCCGCCGGCCTCCCGCAGCTCTCGCAGCTCGCCGAGCACGCCGCCGGGGCGCTCGGCGGGCTGATCGCCGTCGGGCTCAGCATCTACCTCGCCTACCGTTTCGCCGAGAACATCGCGCGGCTGCTCGGCGCCACGGGCCTCGAGGTGCTGGTGCGCCTCTCGGCGTTCATCCTCATGTGCATCGGGATCGAGATCATCTGGAACGGCTACAGCGCGCTGCACGCCGTTGCTGCTTCCTAGCCGCCGGCGCCCCCGCCCGGCCTGGCGAAGCGCGCATCGTCGAGTCGCGGATTCACCGCGGCCTTCTCGATGAGCATCTTGTGCGTGCCGGGGAAGCCGTCGACCGCCGTCTCGAGCACGAACGGCATCATCAGCCCGTCGACCTTGCGGAAGTCACGCTGGTAGACCCAGACGTCGTGCATCCTGCCGTCCATCCGGCGCGGAGTGCCCTCGACCTTGACGTCGAGGTAACTGTGGGTGTCGATCCAGATGTGCTGAACCCTGCCGCCCTGGTGCGTCAATTTCAGCTTGTAGGCAGCGTGACCTTCGACCGGCTCGACCTTCTCGAGCTCCACCCGGGTTCCCTTGGCCGCGTAGTCGACCAGCGGGCCGTCGAGGGCGCCCTTCTCGGCTTCCGACTTCATCTCCTCGGGCGTGAAG
>DAHUXE010000192.1 GCA_027307325.1 Gammaproteobacteria bacterium
ATCGACCCCGAATGCCCGGCGGCTGTGGCTGCCGCTCTCCCTGCTGCTCGCGGCCGTCATCGGCGCAGGTACGGTGCGCGCCGTGCACGCCGCGCTGCAGATCGAGATCACCTCCGGCGTGCGCGACCCGATACCGATCGCGATCGTGCCGTTCGCGCCCTCCCCGCCGCTCGATGGCGCTCTGGACGTCGCGGGCGTGGTGCAGCACGACCTCGAGGGCAGCGGCCGCTTCAAAGCGCTGCCGCGCGAGCGCATGCCGTCGACGCCGACGCGAGCCGAAGCGCTCAACGCGGCCGACTGGAAGGCCGCCGGCAGCGACTACGTCGTGGTGGGGCGCCTCGCGGCGCACGACAACGGCGCCCTGGTGGTCGACTTCGACCTGGTGAACACGCTGACCGGAGTGCGGCTCGCGACCCAGCGCTTTACCGGCCCGCCGGGCGCGCTGCGCAACGCGGCGCACAAGGTGAGCGATGCCATCTACCAGAAGATTCTCGGGGTGCGCGGCGCGTTCGCGACGCGCATCGCCTACGTGTCGGTCGATGGCAGCCCGCCGGCGCAGCACTACCAGCTGATCGTCGCGGACGCGGACGGGGAGAACCCACATCTGATTCTCGAGTCCCGTTTTCCGATCATGTCGCCGGCGTGGTCGCCGGATGGCCAGTGGCTCGCCTACGTGTCCTTCGAGAGCAAGCTCTCGGGTGTGTACGTGCAGCTGGTGCGAACCGGGGAGCGGCGGCTGGTGTCGGCGCGGGCGGGGATCAATGGCGCTCCGGCCTGGTCGCCCGATGGCCGCAAACTCGCGCTGACGCTCGGCGGCAGCAACGGCAATCCGGACATTTACGTGCTGGATCTTACGAGCCAGAACCTGACGCGTGTCACCGACGATCCGGCCATCGACACCGAGCCCGAGTGGGCGCCCGACGGGCGCTCCCTGTACTTCACGTCCGACCGTGCCGGCTCACCGCAGATCTACCAGATCAGCGCCAGCGGCGGGCGGCCGAAGCGCATCACCTTCGAGGGCAACTACAATGCCCGCCCGCGGGTGTCGGCCGACGGTACCGAGCTCGCGATGGTGACGCTCGACGGCGCGAGCTACCGGATCGCGGTGCAGGACCTGTCGAGCGGGGCGGTGCGGGTGCTCTCGCACGGGCGGCTCGATGAATCACCGAGCTTTGCGCCCAACGGGGCTACACTCATCTATTCTCAGCGCGAGGGCGCGCGCGGGTCGCTGGCGACGATTTCGGTCGACGGCCTCACGGGGCTGCGCCTGAAGGCGCAGCAGGGTGTGATCTGCGATCCTGCCTGGGGACCGTTTGGAACATGAGCACAGTGTGGAGAAATGGGATGGCCGAGCAACGGTGCATGTACAGAGTAGTGATGGTCCTGGCTGTAGCGGCGACGCTGACGCTGGGCGCCTGTGGCAGTAAGCCGCCCAAGCCGGCGCCGTCCACGGCGCCGACGGAAGTGAGCGGCGGCGCACAGAGCGAAGGTGCCAACGCGGCGAATGCCGCGGGCGGCGCGCTCGGGAGCCAGGAAGAGGTCGGGGGTCCCCAGGCGGGGCTGCTCGCGAACCGCATCGTGTATTTCGACTTCGACAGCGCCGTGATCAAGGGCCAGGGCGTAGACGTGGTCGCTGCCCACGCCCGGTATCTCGCCGGGAACAGCCATGCGCGGGTGCGGCTCGAAGGCAACACCGACGAGCGCGGCTCGCGCGAATACAACATCGGCCTCGGCGACCGGCGCGCGCAGGCCGTGCGGCGCGCGCTGCTGCTGCAGGGCGTGTCCGAGGGCCAGATCACGACGGTCAGTTACGGCGAGGAGCGACCGGCGGATCCGGGCCACGACGAGGCGGCCTGGGCCAAGAACCGGCGCGTAGAGATCGTGTATCTGACACCGGCGGGTCAGCCTGCTGCGCCTCCCAGGCCTTGAGCGGCGGGAGGGTATCCATGCGCTCAGCGACTCCTGCTCTGGCTCTGGCCGCGCTCGTCACGGTGCTCGGCGGCGGCTGCGCCACGACTCCCGAGGAGGACACGGTATTGCAGGCGAAGCTGGGCGATCTCGATGCGCGCATCACGCGCCTCGAGCGCGCCAACCAGAGTCAGGTCGAGCTGGCACAGCACTTCGAGGCCGAGCAGGCCGAAGTGCGCGCGCTGCGGGGACAGCTCGATCAGGTCGAGCACGACAATGCGGCGCTGCGCAAGCAGCAGCACGATCTGTACGCCGACCTCGATGCCCGTGTGAAGGCGCTGTCCGCGGCGACTGCTGCCGCCGGCGCCGCGGGTGGGACGACAGCGGCGCCCGGGACGGCCGCCGCAGCGGCGGACGCCGCGCCCGCCCCGGCAGCC